>NZ_JAVRCB010000009.1:0-182061 GCF_034530955.1 Nostoc sp. DedQUE05
TATTGCTGTTTACGCTGCTTGATTGAATTAAAAATGGATAAAGTCGAGCTTAGAGCATGTTTGAAAAGTCATCCAACGTATGTTTGACTACTCTGGCTATCGAGAAGTTGAACTAGATAAAGAGAGTTATAGCAGATTTAAGTCGATCTAACAATACCACTTTATTGAGAAACAATATCAAATTATCATGGTATCCTTTATTCCGTTTAAAAAATGGCTAAAAGGCTACACAATCATGTAATCTATATATTTATCAAGAAAGATTATCAATTCGATGATTAAAATACTGTTAAATATTGATATTATCTATTGAAAAAACAACTAGCCAGCAGAGCGTCATATTTTCAAATTACGGCAGGATCATGATAAAAGCGACCACAGTGTCACCTAAACGATTGAAGCAGCCACAAATATCAGCCTTATTTGGTCTGGTTTTAGGGCTATGTATGCTGCTAATTTGCTTGGTGTACAGTGTGACGCTAGGTGCAGCAGAAATACCTTTAGACAAAATTTTGACATCTTTTATAGCCTCTGATGGTTCCTACGATCGCTTAGTTATTCAGACCGTGAGATTACCGCGATCGCTAATTGCTATTGTTGTAGGTTCAGCCCTTGCTGTATCGGGAGCATTGATGCAGGGTTTGACACGAAACCCCTTAGCAGACCCAGGTATTTTAGGTATTGAGTCAGGAGCCGCCCTGTTTGTCGTTGTGTCAACTTTTGTTTTTGGCAGTTCATCCCCAAGTATTTACGCTCTTGTGGCCTTTTTGGGTGCGGGATTAACGGCAGTGTTAGTTTACATTCTTGGTTCTCTGGGACGGGGAGGAGCCACTCCACTGAATTTGACGGTAGCGGGAGCGGCGTTAACTGCTCTGATTTCTTCCTTCACCACTGGTATCCTCATTGTCAGTCAACAAACACTCGAACAAGTGAGATTTTGGTTAGCTGGTTCATTATCTGGTCGAGATTTTAATTTATTCTTACAACTACTGCCTTTCATCGCTATGGGATTAGTATTAGCTTTTACCCTCGGCAGACAAATTACCACTATGAGTTTAGGTGAAGATGTCGCTAAAGGCTTGGGTCAACAGACAGCTTGGATCAAAATATTTACCGCTATCAGCGTAGTTTTATTAGCAGGAAGTTCCGTTGCCCTTGCAGGGCCAATCGGCTTCATTGGTTTAGTCGTTCCCCATATAGTGAGATTTTACATTAAAGCCGATTATCGTTGGATATTACCTTATTGTGCAGTTTTGGGTGCTATTTTACTGTTGGTTGCAGATATTGCCGCCCGTATATTGTTTAAACCACAGGAGTTACCTGTAGGCGTAATGACAGCAATAGTTGGCGCTCCTTTTTTTGTCTACCTAGCTAAGTCAAAGGTGAAAAAATGAGTTTTGATTGGCTAGTCATTCGTTCCCAAGCGATATCTTTCCGCACCGACCGACGTGTACCAGTCATACTGTTATGTTTGGCAGTAGCGATTGTAGTGGCGATGGTGATGAATATAGGGCGGGGTGAATATCCAATCTCGCCTTTGGATATCGTGAAAACTATATTGGGTTTAGATACAGGAAACCCAGACCATCGATTCGTGATTCAGAATCTGCGTTTACCCCGCACCCTTGTAGCTTTTATGGTGGGAGTGGCGCTGGCAATTTCTGGCACTATCTTCCAAGGATTGACACGCAATCCATTGGCTGACCCAGGTATTATCGGTATCAATGCTGGGGCGAGTCTGGCGGCAGTTACAGTAATTGTGCTATTCCCATCAGCACCGATTTATACCTTACCTTTATCAGCCTTTGCTGGTGCATTGCTGATGGCGATTTTAATTTACTCGCTGGCTTGGAATAACGGTAGTTCTCCGATTTTATTAATTTTAATGGGTGTTGGCTTGTCTGCGATCGCCAGTGCCATAACCAGCTTGATGATTACCTTTGGAGAAATTTCTGATGTTAGCAATGCTTTGGTTTGGTTAGCTGGAAGCGTCTACGGCCGGACTTGGGAGCAAGTCTTTTCTTTGTTACCTTGGTTGATTATTTTTGTGCCAATGGCTTTAACACTAGCAAGGCATTTGAACGCTCTTAACTTAGGAGATGATGTTGCCAAAAGTTTAGGTACTCAAGTGGAATGGCAACGTGGTTTACTCGTGCTGGTAGGTGTAGCCTTAGCAGGTGCAGGAGTCGCCACCGCCGGAAATATTGGTTTTATCGGTTTAATCGCACCCCATTTAGGACGACAGTTGGTAGGTGCAACCCATGAAGGCTTGATTCCTACTTCCGCACTCTTGGGGGGAGTGATTGTTGTGATGGCAGACTTGCTAGGAAGAACACTATTTGCACCTATCGAACTTCCTTGTGGGATTGTAACTGCTGCTATTGGCGCTCCTTATTTTCTTTATTTATTAATTCGTAATCGCAAAAAATAAAGCTGGTAAATATGACCTATGAAAGGACTCTCAACTAAAAGTCTGTCTTTAGCTTATGATGGGGCGCTGATTATCCGTGACCTAAATTTGGCAATCCCTGCCGGACAAATTAGTGCTTTAGTTGGTGCTAATGGTTGTGGGAAATCAACTTTGTTACGAGGTCTGGCAAGATTGCTTCAACCCCGTGGCGGTACAGTCTATCTTGATGGAACGTCTATTTTCAATCTTTCTACCAAAGAAGTAGCACAGCAATTAGGTATTTTGCCCCAAGCACCAGTAGCACCAGAAGGGTTAACAGTGCAAGATTTAGTAGCACAAGGACGTTACCCTTATCAAAATTGGTTACAGCAGTGGTCAACAAAAGATGAAAAAATCGTGCAGCAGGCACTAGAAATTACAGATTTGTTGGAATTGGCAGATAGAGCATTAGATACTTTGTCTGGTGGACAACGACAAAGAGCTTGGATTGCAATGGCGTTGGCGCAAGATACAGAGATTTTACTTTTAGATGAACCGACTACTTTTTTAGATTTGGCGCACCAGATAGAAATTTTGGATTTGTTGTATGAGTTGAACCAAAATCAGAGACGGACAATTGTTATGGTACTGCATGATTTAAATCAAGCGTGTCGTTATGCTGATTACTTAGTTGCAATCAAAGATGGTCGAATTTTTGCTGCTGGGGAACCAAAGCGAGTCATGACTCAAGAAATGGTTCAAGAGGTTTTTGGGTTGGAGTGTCGGATTATTCCTGACCCAGTGATGGAAACGCCAATGTGTGTACCAATAGGACGCAAGGGAAAAGTAATAAATAACAAACAAATGTACTTAAATTCCTGATTCTATTTTTATTAGAAATATCGCTCTCATGAATCATCTAACTACAAATAAGAAACTGTCGTGACAATCACATCAAAATCTCCTAGAGTATCTAAAAATCAAAGAAATTCAGCCCATCCTTTACAACGCCTGCTCAACTATGGCAGCCAATATCGACAACAAATTTGGCAGGCAACAGCATGTTCTATAATTAATACAATTTTAGATTTAGCACCACCGTGGTTAATTGGTATTGCGGTAGATATTCTCGTAGAGCAGCAAAATTCTGTATTTGCTAAGTTGGGTGTAAAAGAAATATTTTGGCAGTTTTCACTACTTTCATTTATAACTATCATTGTCTGGATACTAGAATCTACTTCTGAGTACGCATATAACAGAATTTGGCGTAATTTAGCCCAAAATATCCAGCATAATTTACGCTTGGATACCTACAATCATGTACAAGAATTAGATTCAGCTTACTTTGAAGAAAGCAGCACTGGCGGTTTGATGGCAATTTTGAATGATGATATCAACCAGTTAGAAGATTTTTTAAATTTTGGAGCCAATGAAATTATCAATATTATCGCTTCACTGATCATTTTAACTGGTGGTGCATTCTTCATTTTACCCCCATACATCACCTTCGCAGCAATGTTACCAATGCCATTTATTGTTTGGGGTTCCTTTAGTTATCAAAAGCGTCTGGAAGCTCGTTACGCTGAAGTCCGGGAAAGAGTAAGCTTTCTGAACTCACGACTAGCCAATAATATTAGCGGTATTACTACAATTAAAAGTTTCACTGCTGAACCTTATGAAAGCGCTAGATTGGCAGGAGATAGCGAAGCCTATAGAAAAAGTAACACCAAAGCAATTAAACTTTCTGCCGCATTTGTGCCCTTAATCAGAATGCTAGTTTTAGCAGGGTTCACAGCTTTATTATTTTGGGGAGGTATGGCAGCCTATGCTGGTCAAATATCTATCGGAAATTACAGCGTTTTACTGGTTTTAGTACAGCGATTATTATGGCCTTTAGTAACATTAGGAGAAATATTTGACAAATATCAAAGGTCAATGGCTTCTACTAATCGGGTGATGAATTTATTAGATGCTCCCATCAACATTACTGCGGGAGACAGATTCTTACCTGTGGATCGAGTTCGAGGTAAAATTGACTTTAAACAAGTTACTTTTGCTTATCACGATAGAGAAGCAGTAATTAAGAAATTATCTTTACATATCCCCGCAGGTAAAACTATTGCTATTGTTGGTTCTACAGGTTCTGGAAAAAGCACTTTAGTTAAATTATTGTTGCGATTGTATGATATTTCTTCTGGCACAATTACTATTGATGATATTAATATTCAAAAATTAAATTTACGTGATTTGCGTCGCAGTATTGGCTTGGTCAGTCAAGACGTATTCTTATTTCATGGTACTATTGCTGAAAATATCGCCTATGGTACTTTCGATGCTACTGATAAACAAATCATTGAAGCTGCGAAAATTGCCGAAGCTGATGATTTTATTATCAGCCTACCCCAAGGTTATGAGACAATAGTCGGAGAACGGGGTCAAAAATTATCTGGTGGACAACGCCAAAGAATTGCGATCGCTAGGGCTGTTTTGAAAAACCCGCCTATATTAGTTTTAGATGAAGCTACCTCAGCAGTGGATAATGAAACTGAAGCTGCCATTCAGCGTTCTTTGGAACGAATTACTGTTAATCGAACCACAATAGCCATAGCTCATCGTCTTTCCACTATCCGCAATGCTAATTGTATTTATGTGATGGAATATGGAGAATTAGTTGAATCGGGAACACACGAACAATTGTTAGAGAAAAATGGGATTTATGCTGGTTTATGGAACGTGCAATTGGGGGTAAAATAAAATATAGGATGTTCCTGAATTATCAAATCAAACATACTTTATTAAAGCTATGATTTGACAGGCGGAATTTGCGCTATGCTTGCAGACTGCAAAAGATCGGGAAGTTGTTCCCAAGCTAAAACTCCTTTACGGCTCTTGATATACAGTTGTATAAATTCTAGTAAAGGTGCTGGGCTTTCTTCAGGGAGAAGATTAGCAAAAACATAGGTGGGCTTATCGTGGCTCGATACAGATACAACGCAGCCTTTATTGCAAGCCCATAAACATCCAACGGGCTGAATTTTAAGTTCATTAGCATGAAATTGTTGGGCGCATAAAGTGTTTAGTTGGTCAAGTAAAATATCACCATCGAAAGGGGCTTTTTCTGGTCGTTCTTCAGATGAGCGATGACAAGATTTGCAGACGAATAACGTGTGTTTAGTCATTTAATTTAAGGGGTGTTAACAAGGTATTTATAGAGGTCATCGATTACTGCATTGGCTGCAAGCAAATTTGACCGTGCCAATTTTAGATTTTAGATTTCGGATTTTAGATTGAGGTGGCTTTCAGCGCTTTCTATAATAGTTTTTGCTGGAGTTTTTTAAAAAGTTTTTGTTCATCATCTCCATAAAACCCTATAAATATAATATCACCGTCTATCTTCGATAGTTATTATTCAGGAATAAAAATATATCCTTTATAGATGAATAGGGGATGTTTAGTCATCATTTAGAATGTATTGACAAGGTATTTATAAAGGTCATCAATTACTACATCAGTTCCAAGCATATTTGTCGCCGCCCATGACATAAAATCAACATAATAAACATGATTCTCTTGAACAGCCTTAAGGGTTTTCCAAAGTGGCTCTTGTTGTTTATCTTCAAGAAATTGATTGCCACCACTTGAATAAGTTGTCACAAATAAAATATCGCCATCTGCTTTATTTAATTCCTCTAATGAAATAGGAAACGATCCATAAACTGAATCCCTATTTTGTGAAGCTGGACGCTGCAAAAGAACATCGTTAAGAATTGAACCAGCAAAGGAATTTTTTGCATCAATATATATTTGATTGTGCCCAAGAGTTACGAATGATATTTTTTTACCTTGATAGCGACTTCCTAATGCTTGTTTTAGCTTTTTTATTCGCTGATAGTAGCGTTCCCAAAGTTCTTTCTCAACTTCTTGTTTTCCCAGTGATTGTGCAACAAAACTGAAATGTTTTTGCCAGTTGATGTAATCAATTTCGCCTAATACTGTAGGGGCAATTTTAGATAGTAAAGGATATATTGGCTTAAACCAATCTACACCAATAATTAAATCTGGTTTGAGTAGTAATGTTGCTTCTAAATTGGCTTGAGAAAGTCCAAGTAATTTTATTCCCTTTGGATCGCCATTCATAGATGTTAGAGAGTTTCCTTCTACGTAAACTTCGTTAGTTGTCCCGATAGGTTTAACCCCAAGTGCTAGGACATTGCCTAAAGTACATGAAGATAAGGTAACAACACGCTGGGGGTTAATAGGAACACAGGTTTCCCCCATCGTGTGTTTAACCATACGACATTCTGCGGTTGGTTGTTTAGGTAATGAGGATGTATTGTGAAGTGCGCGATCGCTGCAAGCTGTAACTAGAGTAAATCCTAAGATGCCCAATATTAGCCAATAGGAAAAATGTCGCATGATTGTCTTAAGTCTTAATTATTAAAGCTGCCACGAAATGGTTCCTTGGACTGTAAAAGGCTGTCCATAACCAACACGACTGCCAAAATACGTATTTTCAAAATACTCTACGTCAAATAAGTTTTTGAAATTGAGTCCGACTCTAAATCTATCTCTGTTGTAGAAAACAGCTGCATCAGTCCGAACATAACTCGGTACTTCATAAGTATTTGGCAAATCTCCAGCGCGATCGCCCACAAAAAATAAACCTAAACCAAATCCTAACCCTTGTAAATCACCTTTTTGAATTTCGTAGGTTGTCCATACGTTGAAAGCATGGTCTGCGGTATTGGGCAAACGACTTCCAACTGGAATAGTAGCATCCTCGGTAATACGGGCATCAGTATAAGCATAGCCTGCAAGAATATTCCATCCTGGCAAAATTTCGCCCGTCAGACTCAGTTCAATCCCTCGGCTGTTCTGCTCACCTGTTTGGATTTGAAAATCTTGATTATTCGGGTCAGTTACCAAGACATTGGTACGCGTCAAATCATAGAAAGCAAGCGTTGCCGAAAGTCGGTCGTTTAAATCTGCCTTTACACCAACCTCATACTGCCTACCCCGTTCTGGGTCAAAACCTGTCGCCAAACTAGCGCCAAAAAGATATGTGCCTCTTGCTGGAGTAAATGAACTGATATAGCTGGCATACAGTGAAATAGCTCTTATGGGTTGATAAACAATTCCAAACCGAGGATTCAAGGCGCTATCTGACTGGCTACTTTCTGTATTAGTAGGAAAATCTTCAGAGTATTGCTTAAAACCATCAAACCGCGCACCCAACAGCACCTTCAAATTTTCTGTTATGGCGATTTGATCTTGAAGATAAATTCCTAAAGAATCTGTTGTTGCTTTATTGCTAGTTTCAAAAGTAAACTCACCTCTTGGTTGACCGTAAATAGGGTTAAATATGTTGATAGATGCAGCATCAGCAAATGCATATCTTGGTGTTGCGTTTATATAATGATTCAGATCGACTCCAAATAGAAGCTGATGCCGAATTGAACCTGTGGAAAACTTACCTACAACATTTGTTGTCAGAATATAATTCGTGAAATATTGGTCAAATATTGAGAAAGAACGGCTAATAGTTTGGTTGTTTGCATCTAAACTTCCAGGTCTCGTTTGTGCGGCATAGTAACTGTTAAAACCATACCGAAAAGCATTGTTCAAAGACCAATTGTCGCTAAATTTATGTTCTAGCTGATATCCAATCCTTGTAGTCGATCCGTTTATTTCATCGGTCGGTTCAGTAAGGTTGCGATTACGGGGGATTTTACCGTAAGGGTTCGGAAATATAGTGCCAACAGTCGGTACACCAAATTCTGTGCCAGAATTTCTAGTCTCAATGTAGTCTGCGCTTAAAGTCAGCTTAGTTCTTTCGCCAATCGCCACATCGATCGTAGGTGATATATTGAAGTTTTCACTACTGTAGAAATCGATAAAACTGCCTGAATTTCTATAAGCTGTATTGAGCCGATACAATACGCTTTTTGAATCATTTAACGGCCCAGAAAGATCGATCGCACCTCTGTAGAAGCTATAGCTGCCAACGGTTGCATCAACAGCGTAAAAAGGCTCACTTAAAGGAGGTTTAGTGACGATGTTGATGCTTCCTCCCGGACTACCCAAGCCAAATAGTACGGATGCTGGCCCTCTGAGTACCTCGACTCGCTCAACATTGGCAAGTTCAACCGTATCTCCAACCCCAGGATCGGGTAAACCATTCCTAAGCAAATTATTATCCGCTAGAGCAAATCCGCGAAGTCTATAGAAAACACCTGGGCCACTGGTAAATTCTTGAGTTACACCCGCAACGTTTCTGAGTGCATCATCTAAGCGAGTAACCTGTTGGTCGCGCAACACTTGTTGTGGTACTATCTGAATCGATTGAGGAATGTCACGCAAGGGTGTATCGGTTCTTGTCGCAGTTGAAGAATCAGGTACGCGATACCCATCTTGCTCCCCTGTCACCACCAATTCAATCGGCTCATCTGGTTGCGCTGCTGGTTCCTCTTGCGGTGTCTCATTTACTGGTTGCTGTGGTGTTATCGGTGGCTGCGTCGCCGTTGCAGCAGTTGTTGTCACTCCAAAAATCAGACCTTCATCACCATCAAACAACTCAGCTTGTGGTAGTCCTGCCTCACCTACCACCATCACCCGGACAGTATTTGCATCCTGGTTGATGACTGTAATCTCAGTCACTCCCGTAAGTGGTTTTTCTGAACGAAATACGAAAGCTTCACCACTAGGCAAACGCAGTTGGGCGTTGGGAATATCAGCAATAAAGTTATTCCCCTGACTACGATTTGTAATTTGTAGTTTTTCCCCAAGAGATGTCTCTAGAATTAGCTCTACACCTTTGTCTGTGGGATTTACCTTGACTCCTGTGATTGGTATGACTTGTTGATCCCCATTTCTTTGTTCTGAGTTAGGGGGGTTAGTTGGTGTTGGTGACTGTACCAGCATTTGAGCGCTAGTAGCGGGAAGTTCGATTTCGCTTAGTTGGCGAATATTTTTACTTGTTTTATCCGACTTTGTTTTAAGGAGTTGGGATTTGTTGCTACTGGGAGTTAGTACTGGAGATTTGCTGTTCGCAAATTTTTTATCTGTAACTGCAACCTTTTCATCTAATGCAGATTTCCCTACCTTGTGGGTAGAAGATTTGCTTTGAACATTCTCTCGTACTTCCTCACCTTTAGCTGGAGTGTTAATCACAACAACAACCGCACCTGTTAACAGCAGGCTTTGAAAAAATTTATCTAACTTCATTGATCCGCTTACACTCAATCACACTACTTGGCCGGACTCGGAGACACAATGACAATCTTTGAAAAGAATTGTCATTTAGGTTTAAGCTAGTTGAATCATATTATGAACTGATGCTAGACACAAGATAATTAATAATCTTTTTTATTTAATTTGGATAGCAAGCAGTAATTATTCTTATAGCTATTTGTTTGCTTGACGCGTCATCAGAGATGGAATTAGTAGCTAAAACTACTTCCTCGATAAGTATTTCCAAAATGCCTAGATAACCTTATTGTTTATTTATTTGCCCAAATAGAACGAAATCCTGTGTTATTTAGCCCTATGCAAAACTTAGACATCTATTTTGAGATGGGGTTTGGAAAAGTATATTGCTCGTCATCTATAAACAAGGTTACATAAAAAAAGCTGATGTAGATGTAGCTTTTTGATAATTTTTATATATAAAAATTCTCTTGCTAAAGCAACTCATTCTCGTTAATCTAATCAAGGATAAATAAAAATTACTTGCAATAAAGAAAATATTTATCCAAAAAAATTCTATGGAATTTTTTTTGTACTTACGCAATATATTACTCAAACTCTGATTTCTCCGTGTCCTCTGCGGTAGCCTGCGCCTTCGCCTTTGGCGTTCTCGTAGAGGAGCAGCTTCTACGAGAACGTAGCGTGTGGTAGACAGAAGCTTTGCAAATGCGTCTACGTTATTCCGTAACTCGTGCGTAAGTCCTATCTTGAAAAAAATCTTTGATTGATGCTCTTGCACCAAAACAAGTTGCACATCGTGCTGAGTATGTTGGAGTTTTTATGCAAATTCAAGCTAATGAATCAATTTTAAAAATCAAAAGTCCTAGTACAAAGCAATTTTCAGAGTTATTGAAACAATATCATCCTTTTATAATTAAAGATGTTGCTCAATATTGGGATGCTTGTAATAATTGGACAAATGATTATCTGATAAAAAAGTGCGGAAATAATCTGGTTCCAGTACGGTTTTTTAAGAAAGATTTTTGGCAAGACTATAAAAACTTTGCTTATGAAGATGGGTACGAAACTCCAAAAGAAATGAAATTGGAGGAGTATATAAATAACCATATAGAAGATAGGGTTAGTAAAAATAATAATCTTCATAGTTTAGAATGTTATTTAAATCAGGCATATTTTGAAGAGCGCTTCCCTGAAATTATTGGAGATATAACTTATCCAGAATACTTCAACAGGAAGGCGTTTGTGATGTTATGGTTTGGTTTATCAAGTAAAAGTTTTTCCTCAAATAGTCCTCTTCACTTTGACTTATCACATAATATTTTTGCCCAAATTAGAGGTAGAAAAAGAGTACTCTTATTTCCACCTTCAAATTATTTGTCATTCTATCCACCTCTTGAGGCCCGTTCTGGGGCAGCATATGATAGTAAGGTCAATCCGGATCTATTAAATTTGGAATTATTTCCGAAGTTTCCCTGGCAAGAAAAAATAGAATTTGTACTTCAACCGGGAGAAATACTTTACCTACCACCTTTTTGGTGGCATCGAATGACCGCAGTAGATGATAATATCTCATTATCATTTTGGTACGATGTTAAAATCCAAGACTTTTTCTGGCAAAAGAATATGTTGTCAGTTTTTTTAAAGACTGCACCTTATTATTTATATCATTCAATTTCTGTTGGAAATCTCACTTTCAAAGATTTTATCATTTTTATAAGGCAATTTTTGATTGATACTATTGTGACCAAATAAGTTGCATATCGCGTTGAGTTGAAATCAAAATAAATAAAAATTTTCATAGTAGTTTATAAGCATTGGCTTTGCCTGGAAAAATTGTTTGATTAGGAGATAATCAAAAATATTAACTTGGAGTCAATAAAATGACATCAACCAAGAAACTGCTTTCATAATTTATAGATGAATAAAAACCTAATAGTCATTCTAGATGGCAATATCTATAAATAGTGCAAAAATTTTAGTTAAATTCAGGAGATTGAAGTTTCTATGCAAATTCAAGCGAGTGAATCAGTTTTAAAATTCAAAAGCCCTAGTACAAAAGAATTTTCAGAAATATGTAAACAATATCAACCTTTTATCATTGAAGATGTTGCTCAACATTGGGGCGCTTGTCAGAATTGGTCTAATGATTATCTGATAAAACATTGTGGAAATAACATGGTGCCAGTCCGGTTTTATAAGAAAAACTTTTGGGACGATCATAAAAATTTTTCTTATGAAGATGGTTACGAGCCTAAAAAAGAAATGAAATTTCAGGAGTATATCAAGAACCATATAGATCGTAAAAACAATAACGAGCAAGACTTAGAATGTTATTTATCTGAAGCAGGTTTTGAAGAGCGTTTTCCTGAAATTTTTCAAGATGTAACTTATCCAGAATACTTTGACAGGAAAGCATTTGTGACATTGTGGTATGGTTTCTCAAGTAAAAACTTTTCTTCAACTACTACACTTCACTTTGACCCACTACATAATATTTTTGCTCAAATTCGAGGAAGAAAAAGAATACTTTTATTTCCGCCTTCAAATTATTTGTCATTTTATCCACCTCTTGAGGCTAGTTCTGGCGCAGCATATAATAGTAAGGTAAATCCAGTTGTCTTTAATTCGGAGTTATTTCCGAACTTTCCTTGGGAAGAAAGAATAGAAGTTATACTTCAACCGGGAGAAATACTCTACATTCCGCCTTTTTGGTGGCATCATCTTTCCGCAGTAGATGATAATATCTCATTATCATTTTGGTACGATCTTAAAATACAAGATTTTTTATGGCAAAAGAATATGGTGTCAGTTTTTTTCAACATTGCACCTCATTATTTATCTCATATAATCTCTGGTGGAAATCTGAATAATTTTATGGATTTTTTTAAAAGTATGTTTGTTTGATGAATTTTCTGGTAACAAAGTAAGTTGCACATCGCGCTGGGTTGAAAATAAAAATGAATAGTTTTTCTCATAGCTTCTTTGATATTGTTGGCAATTTTTCTACAGTTGTCGAACTACTACGCTTAAGAAGCTCTACGCAACCAGATAGAGATGCTTTTACCTTTTTGTTAGATGGGGAGACAGAACAAACCACGCTTACATATCAAGAATTAGATAGGCGATCGCGCCAAATAGCTGCTCAATTACAAGCATTGGGTTTGACTGGGGAACGCGCTTTACTACTTTATCCCGCAGGACTAGATTTTTTAGTTGCTTTTTTTGGTTGCTTATATGCAGGAGTTGTGGCTATAACTGCATATCCCCCTCGAAATGAGCGCAATACACCAAGAATAAAAGCTATCTCTATAGATGCACAAGCAGCGATCGCTCTCACTACAACAGAAATCCTGCCGAATGTGCGGTCTTTAATGACACAAAAGACTGACTTAGAATCCTTACAGTGGCTAACTACTGATAATCTTGCAGAGGGAATAGAAGATAATTGGCAAGAACCCTCTATCGATCGAGATACTTTAGCTTTTCTGCAATACACCTCTGGTTCTACAGGGACACCCAAAGGTGTAATGATTAGTCATGGGAACCTACTGCACAATGCGGACACAACTTACCAATTTATGGAGCATTCTCCAGAAAGTAAGTTCGTGACGTGGTTGCCGATGTACCACGATATGGGCTTGATTGGAGGAATATTGCAACCTTTATATGGAGGTTTTCCTTGCATCATCATGCCTCCAACTTCCTTTCTTCAACGTCCTTACCGTTGGTTGCAAGCTATATCTCACTACAAAGGCACAACCAGTGGAGGCCCTAATTTTGCCTATGAGTTATGTACTCAAAAAATTACTCCTGAACAAAAAGAAACTCTTGACTTGAGTAGTTGGAGTGTGGCATTTAACGGCGCGGAACCGATTCGGTATGATACTTTAGAGCGGTTTGCAGCAGCTTTTGCCGATTGTGGCTTCCGTAAAGAGGCATTCTACCCTTGTTACGGGATGGCTGAAACAACTCTGATGGTTTCTGGGGTAGAGAAGGCGACATCACCGATAATCAAAACAGTCCAGAAGTCTGCATTAGAATCTAATCGGGTAGTTGAATTGGGGACTGGGGATTGGGGACTAGGGACTGGGGATGGGGAGCGGAGATTGGGGACTGGGGAACGGGAAGATTTGCATGAGGATTCAGACTCAGACTCGAACCAAATATTAAAGCCGAGTGAAGTGGAGGCTTTAAAAGAATTTCCTTCCCAGTACCCAGTACCCAGTACCCAGTCCCAGAGTACTGAAGATGTCTATTATTTTGTCAGTTGTGGTCGAGTTATACCACAACTGGAAGTAGCGATCGCTAATCCAGAAACACTCAGCAGTTGTAAACCTGGTGAAATTGGGGAAATCTGGGTATCTGGGCCGAGTGTTGGTCAAGGTTATTGGAATCGCGATCGAGAGACAGCAGAAACTTTCCATGCTTATCTATCTGACACCGGTGTAGGCCCTTTTCTGCGGACGGGAGATTTAGGTTTTTTAGAAAATAGCGAGCTTTTTATTACAGGTAGAGCCAAAGATTTAATTATTATTCGCGGTAGAAATCTTTACCCACAGGATATAGAATTAACCGCCCAACGCAGCCATTCATCTTTAAATTCTGGTGCTAGCGCCGCATTTACAGTCGAGGTTCACAATGAAGAACGGCTGGTAATCGTCCAAGAATTGAAGTTTCGCGCCAAGCCAAATTTAGAAGAAGTTATATCTGCAATTCGCCAAGCTGTAACTGAAGAACATGAAGTCCAAGTTTATGCTGTGGTTTTGATTAAACCCGGTAGTATTCCCAAAACTTCCAGTGGTAAAATTCAACGTCGTGCAACTCGCGCCCAGTTTCAGAATGGTGAACTGAATGTACTTGTCAGCAACATTCTCAAAATTAGCAATATTCTCACAGAGGAAACTCGATTACAGCGTTCCGAACTTTTGGCGCTTTCCCCAAGGGAATGTCAAAAGCTTCTAGAAATATATTTGATTGAACAGGAAGCGAGAGTATTAGCGATCGCACCAGATGATATCAATCCTCAAGAACCATTAAGTATTCTGGGACTTGATTCTTTAAAAGTGTTTGAGTTGAAAAACCGGATTGAGGTTGATTTAGAGGTAGAAGTATCCGTAGCAGATTTCTTTGAAGGGATGAATACGCGATCGCTAGCTACAAAAATCCTCGCTCAATTGACAACAGATGCACTACCGTCAATATCCCTTACCCAACAAGAGAAAAATACATCTATTAATCCTCTCTCTTTTGCCCAACAGGGATTATGGTTTATCAATCAGCTAACTCCCGATACTCCTACATATAATATTCCTATAGTTATTAACTTCAAAGGTTGTATTGACAAAGCCAGCTTAGAAGATAGTCTTAACGAGATTATTAGACGACACGAAGTCTTACGTACAAGCTTTACAGTGTCAGATGGACAACCCATTCAAGTTATCAATCAAGCTGTACCTTTAACTTTAGCGGTTGAAGATTTGCGTGTACTATCAGAAAATGAGCGCACCCAAGAAGCCCAACGTTTGGCTATAGAACTCGCACAGCAGCCATTTGACTTATCTGCTCAATCGCTTTTGCGTACTAAAATTTTACAATTAAATGATAAAAGTTATCAATTGTTGATCGCTCTGCATCATATAATTGCAGATGGTTGGTCTATCGGTATTCTGATTAAAGAACTAACTGCACTATATGAAGCATTCTCAACAGGCAAACTTTCTCTGCATTCGCGCAGCGTGTTGCAGACAGACGCTCTTGCTAGCTTGCTTCCCCAATGGGGTACACCACTTCCCGAATTAGCTATTCAGTATAGAGATTTTGTCAATTGGCAACAAAAATGGCTTGATGGCGAACGTATTCAACCGTTATTGACTTATTGGAAACAAAAATTGCAGGGTGAGCTACCTGTACTGAATTTACCAACCGATCGGGCGCGATCGCCAGTTCAAACATTCAAAGGCGCTCAAGCGAAATTAGTTCTTTCCCAAACTCTGACAAAAGAGCTAAAGAATTTGAGCCGTCATGCAGGAGTAACTCTATTTATGACCTTGCTTACAGCCTTCAAAACCTTGCTGTATCGCTATACAGGTCAGACTGATATTTTAGTAGGTTCGCCAATCGCCAATCGCAACAGAGCAGAAGTTGAATTATTAATAGGACTTTTTGTCAATGTTTTAGTTCTGCGTACAGACCTTTCTGGCGACCTAAGTTTTCAGGAGTTATTAGCACGAGTGAAGTCTACAGCTTTAGAGGCTTATGTTCATCAAGACTTACCTTTTGAAAAGTTAGTAAAGGAGCTACAGCCAAATAGAGACTTGAGTTACAATCCACTATTTCAAGTGATGTTCGTTCTCCAAAATGTTCCAAAACCCAATATAAGCCTATCGGATGTATCAGTGACTTATGAAGAAGGTTACAACGGGACATCTAAGTTTGATTTGACATTGTTTATGGAGGATTCCGAGCAAGGGTTAATAGCGACTTGCGAGTACAATACAGATTTGTTTAATGTAGATACCGTTACTCGGATGCTGGGACACTTGCAGACTTTGCTAGAAAGCATAGTTAGCGATCCCCAACAACGCATTTCAGACTTGCAATTACTAACACCATCTGAAGTACAGCAATTATTAGTTGAGTGGAATGATACCAAGACAGATTACCCACAAGACAAGTGCATTCATCACCTATTTGAAGCACAGGTAGAGAAAACACCAGATGCTGTTGCAGTCGTCTTTGAAAATCAACAATTAACCTATCGGGAATTAAACAACCGGGCAAATCAACTGGCGCACTACTTGCGATCGCTAGGTGTCAAACCAGAGGTATTGGTGGGAATTTGTCTAGAGCGATCGCTGGAAATGGTGATTGGATTACTAGGGATTTTGAAAACAGGTGGTGCTTACTTACCTTTAGACCCCAGCTACCCCAAAGAACGTTTGGCATTTATGTTGGTAGATGCTCAAGTATCGGTGTTGTTAACACAACTGCATCTAGTTAATGAACTACTATCACATCAAGGAAAATTAGTATGTATAGATACTCAAAGTACGGAATTTGAAAATTATAGTTTCCAAAATATAGTTAGCGACGTGAAGCCAGAAAATTTAGCTTATGTAATTTATACTTCTGGTTCTACGGGTACACCCAAAGGAGTGATGAATACTCATCTGGGTTTGTGCAATCGCTTACTATGGATGCAAGATGCTTATCAAATAACATCATCTGACAGGATTTTGCAAAAGACTCCTTTTAGTTTTGATGTCTCGGTTTGGGAATTCTTCTGGCCATTGTTGACGGGTGCAAGTTTAATTTTAGCTAAACCAGGTGGTCATCAAGATGCGCGATATATAGCCAAAATTATATCAGAGAAAGAAATAACGACACTTCACTTTGTTCCCTCTATGTTGCAAGTTTTTCTAGAGGCACAAGAACATCAAAACTGTAAAAGTATCAAGCGCGTTATTTGTAGCGGGGAAGCTTTATCTTTTGATTTACAACAGCGATTTTTCAATAGTTTTGATGGAAAATTGTATAACCTGTATGGCCCGACAGAAGCATCTATTGATGTGACAGCATGGTGCTGTGAATCTGTTACTGATGAAAAAATTGTTCCTATAGGTCGTCCAATAGCCAATACACAGATATATATTTTAAATAAACATTTACAACCTGTTCCTATTGGAGTATCGGGGGAACTATATCTAGCTGGAATTGGATTAGCACGAGGTTATTTAAATAGACCTGAGTTAACTGAAGAAAAGTTTATTGCCAATCCCTTTAATGATGTAGACTTAAGTAAAAGATTTAAAATAGCAAAATTTCCAATCCACAATTCAAATACACGCCTTTACAAAACAGGTGATTTAGCACGCTATCGCCCAGATGGAAATATAGAGTTTTTAGGCAGAATAGACCATCAAGTAAAAGTTCGCGGAAATCGCATTGAGTTAGGAGAAATAGAAGCTTTATTAGAGCAACATCCACAGATACGAGAAACGGTAGTATTAGCTAGAAAGGATATAGCAAATGACTGCCGCCTAGTTGCCTATATAGTTAATTATGAAAATCATACGCATTCTGTAAATGAACTACGAGAATTTCTTAAAGAAAAACTGCCTGAATATATGCTTCCTTCTGCCTTTGTCGTGTTAGATGCTTTACCTTTAACTCATAATGGTAAAGTAGACCGTCGTGCTTTACCTGTACCTGAAAATCTGCGTCCAGAATTGACAGCAGCTTTTCAGTTACCTCAGTCTAAAATGGAACAGCAGATAGCAAAGCTTTGGCAAGAATTACTGCATCTCGATCGAGTGGGGATTCATGATAACTTTTTTGATTTAGGTGGGCATTCACTACTAATGCTTCAGGTTAATCATCAACTGTGCGCAATTTTGCAGCGAGATATATCAGTAGTGACGATGTTTCAAAATCCAACTATTTACTCCCTAGCGCAATGTTTAAGTCAACAGCGACAACTTTCTTTTACAGTCACACGCGATCGCGTAAATAAGCAAATTGAGGCTATCAAGCGCCAAAAGCAACATTTGAGTAAGCAAGGTAAAAATATTTATGGTTAACGCTACACATAATGATGCTTTAGAAGCCATAGCCATCATTGGGATGGCAGGGCGTTTTCCCGATGCGAAAAATATTGAAGAGTTTTGGCAGAATTTACAATCTGGTGTAGAGTCAATTTCTCTCTTCACAAATGAAGAGGTAGTTTCTGATGGGATTGAACCTAATATATTAAGCGATCGCAATTATGTAAAAGCCAGTGCCATATTAAAAGATATCGATTTATTTGACGCGTCATTTTTTAGTTTTAATCCCAAAGAAGCAGAAATTACTGACCCCCAACACCGAATTTTTTTAGAGTGTGCTTTGGAAGCATTGGAAAATGCTGGCTACGATTCTAAGAGATGTGACAGTCGCATTGGAGTTTACGCTGGTGCTAGCCTCAATAACTATTATTCATTAGATTTAAACCGCGATCGCCTGGGTTCAGCCCAATGCTATCAAACAGTAATTGGTAACGATAAAGATTTCCTTACAACTCGTGTTTCTTACAAATTAAATCTTACCGGCCCAAGTATTACAGTCCAAACAGCTTGCTCCACCTCACTAGTTGCAACCACACTTGCTTGTCAAAGTTTGTTGAATTATCAATGTGACATGGCTTTGGCTGGTGGGGTTTCTATCCACGTACCCCAAAAAACGGGTTATCTGTACGAACCCGGAGGTACATTATCGCCTGATGGTCACTGTCGCGCTTTTGATGCTAAAGCGCAGGGAACAACCATTGGTAATGGTGTAGGAATTGTTGTCCTGAAGCGATTGAGTGATGCTCTAGCAGATGGCGATCGCATCCATGCTGTAATTAAAGGTTCAGCTATTAATAATGATGGTTCTGGTAAAGTTGGCTACACAGCGCCTAGCGTCAATGGTCAAGCAGAGGTGATTGCCGAAGCGATGATGCTGGCGGGAGTTGAACCTGAGACAATTAACTATATTGAAGCTCATGGTACTGGTACAGCTTTAGGCGATCCCATTGAAATTGCCGCACTCTCGCAAGTCTTTCGTAACAGTACCATCAAAAAAGGCTTCTGTGCGATCGCTTCAGTGAAGACAAACATCGGTCATTTAGATGCAGCAGCTGGGATTGCCGGACTGATTAAAACAGTTTTAGCCCTTAAACATCAGCAGATACCACCCAGCTTAAATTTTGAGCAGCCAAATCCCCAGATTGATTTTGCCAATAGTCCCTTTTATGTGAATACAACCCTCACAGAATGGAAAGCGGGAAGTACCCCTCGGCGTGCTGGTGTGAGTTCTTTGGGTATTGGTGGTACTAATGCTCATGTCATTCTAGAAGAAGCACCAGTACTGGAACCGTCTAGCCCTTCTCGTCCCTGGCAGTTGTTAGTACTTTCTGCCAAAACTGACTCAGCTTTAGAAACTGCAACAGAAAATCTGGCTAATCACCTCCAGCAACATCCCGATGTGAACTTAGCGGATGTTGCCCATACCCTGCAAGTAGGACGTGGTGAATTTAATCATCGTCGCGTACTGGTGTGCCAAGATATCGAGGATGCAGCCAGCGCCTTACGAGATCCGCAAAGAGTTTTGACTCGCTTAGTTGAAAATAGCGATCGCCCCATCGCTTTCATGTTCCCCGGACAGGGCGCTCAATATGTAGACATGGGTAAAGAACTTTACCAGACTGAGCCAGTTTTTCAAGAACAAGTCGATTTTTGCTGTCAATTGCTGCAACCACATTTGGAGTTGGATTTGCGTTCAGTTATTTATCCCAAGGAGTCAGAATCAAAAGCCGCAGCCGAAAAACTGCAACAAACTGACATCACTCAACCAGCATTGTTTATCATAGAATACGCTTTGGCTCAATTGTGGATATCGTGGGGGATTTCTGCCCAAGCGATGATAGGACATAGCATTGGGGAATATGTCGCTGCCTGTTTAGCTGATGTAATGTCTGTTGAAGATGCCTTAAGACTGGTAGCTGCTCGTGGGCGATTGATGCAACAACTTCCATTTGGTGCGATGCTCTCTGTACCCCTACCAGAAGCGGAAGTTAGAGGTTTACTGAATGAAAATTTATCCTTAGCTGCTAGTAATGCACCAGCTTTGTGTGTAGTATCGGGAACTAATGATGCTATCGATGCATTGCAAAACCAGCTTCAAGGGATAGATTGTCGTCGCCTTCATACCTCCCACGCTTTTCATTCTCCGATGATGGAAACCATCTTGGAGCCATTCGAGAAGGAAGTCAGTAAAGTCAAACTAAATCCCCCGAAAATTCCCTTTATTTCCAATGTTACGGGCACTTGGATTACGGCAGAGCAAGCCACAGATCCAAATTATTGGGCGAGACATTTACGCTCCTGTGTTCGCTTCTCGGAAGGAATCTCTGCATTACTACAAGAGCCAAATCGCATCCTGCTGGAGGTTGGGCCTGGGCATACTTTATCTACCTTTGCCAAAAAGCATTCAGAACCGATAGCATTATCTTCATTACGACATCCTCAAGAAAAACACTCAGATGTAGCGTTCTTAATGAACACATTAGGTAAGCTTTGGCTATCTGGAGTAAATGTGGATTGGTCGGGATTTTATGCTCATGAGCGCCGTCATCGTCTTCCCTTACCGACGTATCCCTTCGAGCGCCAGCGTTACTGGATTCATGACCAAAAACCAGCACCAACTGTCAAGACAAGTTTACAGACGCCTGTTACCTCTGTAACGGGTAAAAAGTCAGATATTGCTGACTGGTTTTACGTCCCATCATGGAAACGCTCTCCACTACCCGAAAAACCCAAGAGTGAAAAATCGGTTTTGGCTTGCACTCTGGTGTTTACCGATGAGTGCGGATTGGGTGAAGAATTAGTGAACCGATTGAAACTGCAAGGTCGAGATGCGATCGCACTCAGCACAGGATCGGAGTTGAGAAAATTAAGCGATCGCCACTACACCTTAAATCCCCAACAACGAGATGACTATGATGCTTTGCTCAAGGAACTTTTAGCAGAAAACAAATTCCCAAACACAATTGTGCATTTATGGAATGTCACTCCTGTTAACAATACAGAATCAGCAGTTAACACAGAAGATTTAGGATTTTATAGTCTGCTATTTCTCGCTCAGGCACTTGGGAAACATCATTTTAGCGAGCAACTGCAAATAGCCGTCATCTCCAACAACATGCAGGAAGTGACTGGAGATGAAATTCTTTATCCTGAAAAGGCAACTATTCTTGGCCCTGTGAAGGTCATACCAAAAGAGTATTTAAATATCAGTTGCCGCAGCATTGATATTACTACTCCCTCAAATCAATCTTGGCATCAAGAGAAACTGATAGACCAGTTGCTGAGTGAATTACAAACACAATCTTCTGACTCAGTTATCGCCTACCGAGGAAATCATCGTTGGGTACAACAATTTGAACCTGTTTCCTTGGAGCCAGCCTCTACAAAAATACCAAAATTACAAGAAAAAGGGGTTTATTTAATTACTGGGGGATTGGGAGGCATTGGACTGGTGCTGGCGGAGCATCTGGCGAAGACTGTAAAGGCAAAATTGCTGCTCACAGGACGTTCATCATTTCCGGCAAAAGACGAATGGTCAGAGTGGCTGAAGGCTCATGGTGAGCAAGATAGTATTAGCTGCAAGATTCAAAAACTCCAAAAACTCGAACAGTTGGGTGCAGAAATTTTGGTAGTGAGTGCTGATGTGACTAACATTGAGCAGATGCAAAATGCGATCGCAAAGGCGCAGGAGCATTTTGGTAAGTTCAATGGTGTAATTCACGCCGCTGGGATTCCGGGAGGTGGAATCATTCAGCTAAAAACGGCAGAAATGACAGCAAAGGTTCTCGCTCCTAAAGTGAAGGGAACGCTAGTTATTAATAGTATTTTTCAGGATACTCCGCTAGATTTCTTTGTTTTGTGTTCTTCAATGACGGCCATTCAAGGAGAATTAGGACAGGTAGATTATGCTAGTGCTAATGCTTTTCTGGATGCTTTTGCTCACTATAAGAGTAATCGAGATAGCATATTTACTACATCTATTAACTGGTCTGCTTGGCAGGAAGTTGGGATGGCAGCCACAGCCGCAAATATATCAACCCCATCCCAGATCGTCAAACCTCAATTTCAAGCAGTGAACCATCCATTATTTGAGCAATGCATAGTGGAGAGTTCAGAGCAAGAAATATATATCTCGAAATTTAGCGTCATCAAACACTGGGTTTTGAATGAACACATAGTCATGGGAAAAGCCACACTTCCAGGAACAGCTTACCTGGAAATGGCTAGAGCTGCTTTTGAAAAGCATAGGGAAAATCGCCCAATAGAAATCAGTGAAGTATATTTTCTCACGCCCTTAGTAGTAGAAGGTGATGAAGAAAAAGAAGTTCGGACACTGTTGAAAAAACAGGGAGATAAATTTGAATTCTCGATCATCAGCCAATCAAGCTCTGAGGGAGATAAATGGTTAGAACATGCTAGGGGAGAAATAGCCTTTATCGAAACAGAATTTACTAATCCATATGACATTGAAGCAATTATCGCCAGATGTAACGAGCAGGAAATTACCAATGCAGAAAGGGAAATTAAACTTCAAGGAGGATATATAGAATTTGGCTCTAGATGGAACAACTTCAAACAGGCAAAATTCGGTACAAATGAAGGTTTAGCTATCCTAGAAATACCTAGTCAATTTGCCAACGATATTAATTTATATAAATTACATCCGGCTTTACTAGATAATGCCGTTGGTTTTCTAAGCATCAAAGAAAAAAGCGCTTACTTACCGTTTTCTTATAAAAAATTGAAGTTTAGAGATTCTTTACCTGAGAAAGTATACAGTCACATTAGATGCACTAAAAATGACAAATCTCGGAATGATACTCTGAAATTTGATATCACTATTATGGATGACCAAGGGAAAGAATTGGTTGAGATAGAAGAGTATACTTTGAGAAAAGTAGATGTCATACCACAAAAATCTCCTATTTCCGAAAGCCAAAACTTTTGTTTACAAATTTCTTCTCCCGGCACTTTAGATACTTTGACATTTCAATCAGGATCGCGACAGCAACCAGGTCGAGGAGAGGTAGAAATTGAGGTGGCTGCAACTGGTCTTAACTTTAAAGAAGTACTTCTGGCTCTAGGAATGCTTCCTATGCCAACTGATGCCGATCTCAAGTTCGGTTTGGAGTGTGCTGGAAAAATAGTTGCATTAGGAGAAGGCGTTGAGGGGTTTGAAATTGGAGATGAAGTGATTGCCTTTGGCGATGGTTGCTTTAGCCGATTCCTCACAACTTCTGCTTTGTCAGTTGCACTTAAACCCAAACATTTGAGTTTAGAAGCAGCGGCAACAATTCCCGTAGCCTTTACTACAGCTTACTATTCCCTGATGCAATTGGGTCGGTTGAGTAAAGGCGATCGCGTTCTCATTCATGCTGCGGCTGGTGGAGTCGGCATGGCGGCAGTTCAAATTGCTCAGTGGATAGGAGCAGAAATCTTCGCCACGGCAGGTAATCCAGAGAAACGAGCGTTTCTGCATTCAATTGGGATTGAGTATGTCTTTGATTCTAGGTCTGTCGCTTTTGCTGACGAAGTGATGCAACGCACGCATGGCAAGGGTGTAGATGTAGTTTTGAATTCCCTTGCCGGAGAATTCTTGACCAAAAGTCTAGACGTATTAGCACCTTACGGACGCTTTCTAGAAATTGGTAAGCGGGATATTCTCAATAACAGCCAACTAGGTCTAAAAGTCTTTGCAAAATGCTTATCGTTCTTTGCTATTAACGTAGACCGACAACTTCCCAACTTTAGCGACCTGTGGCGCGAAGTAGTACAACATTTCCACCAGAGAAATTTTCAACCCTTGCCTTATCAGGTCTTTGCTATTGATTCCGTGGCTCGTGCTTTTGAAGAGATGGCAAGAGCAAAGCATATTGGTAAGATTGTTGTATCTTTGGAAAATCAAGACTCCCTATCTATTGGGGAAAACAAAGACACTAAAGTATCCGTAGCTTTCAGTCCTAGAGAGCCGAAAAAATCTGTCACACCTGCCCAAACCTATCAAAAACAACTGCTTGAGCAAGGGTTATCACCTGCTGAGGGGATAGAAGCTCTCAACCGGATTCTGGAAAATACGCTTTCCCAAGTTTTGGTCTCAACCCATGATTTCCGACTTCAAATCAAGCCGGATCTCGTGAATTACTCACCCAATCCAGAAGCTACAAACAAAGATAACCTCTCAAAACCAACGTATTCAAGACCAGAACTGAGTACTACTTATATTGCTCCCAGAAACGAAATCGAGCAAAAAATCTCTCTGATCTGGCAAGAACTCCTGGGTAGCGAACAAGTAGGTATCCACGATAACTTCTTTGAGCTAGGTGGCGATTCACTTCTCATGGTACAGGTACGCAGTAAATTGCAGGCTGCTTTAAACTGTGATATCTCCACAGCTGACTTATTTGAATATCCCACCATCAATGTCTTGGCAGGATATCTCAGCCAGACACAAAATCAACAGCCAGCCTTCGAGCAAGCCCAAGAGCGTGCCAAAAGGCAAGAAGCAGCAATTGAAGAAGAAATGGAGCTGATGAAACTCAGGAGGAGAGTGTATGAGTAATCGATTGAAAGGAATAGCCGTAATTGGCATGGCAGGTCGGTTTCCCAAAGCCAAAAATGTGGCTCAGTTTTGGCAGAATTTGTGCAACGGTGTAGAGTCTATTTCATCCTTCAGCGATGAAGAATTAATCGCACAAGGCGTAGATCCAACTTGTTTGCAAGACCCTAACTATGTAAAAGCTGGGTTTGTGCTAGAAGACATCGAGATGTTTGACGCTTCATTCTTTGGCTACTCTCCTAGAGAAGCTGAGATTCTCGACCCACAACAGCGAATTTTTTTAGAGTGTGCGTGGGAAGCTTTAGAAAATGCTGGTTACGATCCAAAAACAGACAATAACCTGATTGGTGTATATGCTGGGGGCAATCTAAGTACTTACCTGCTGAATAATCTCGCCTCACACCCTGGCTTGCTCAAATCGCTGAATATGCAAATTGCCCTTGGCAATGATAAGGATTCTATATCTACACGAACTTCTTACAAGTTAAATTTAAAAGGGCCGAGTATTAGTGTTGGTACAGCTTGTTCCACCTCCTTAGTAGCTGTTCATCTAGCGTGCCGAGGGTTGCAAAGTTACCAGTGCGATATGGCACTGGCTGGTGGTATCGCGATCCAAACTCCCCAAGTAGAAGGTTATTTCTATCAAACTGGCGGGATGGCTTCTGCTGATGCTCACACTCGCGCCTTTGATGCTAAAGCTACTGGTGGCCCTTTTGGCAGAGGCGTGGGTATTGCGATCTTAAAGAGATTAGAGGATGCCGTAGCGGATGGCGACTATATTTATGGGGTAATTAAAGGTTCAGCTATTAATAATGATGGTGCAGTGAAAGTAAGCTACACAGCACCGAGTGTTGCAGGTCAAGCAGAGGTTATTGCCCAAGCCCAAGCGATCGCAGGATTTGATCCTGATACCATTACCTACATTGAAACTCATGGCACTGGTACAGCCTTGGGCGATCCGATTGAAATTCGAGCGCTAGAAAAAGTATTTCGTGCCAGAACCAGTAAGAAGGGTTTTTGTGCAATCGGTTCGGTGAAACCTAATGTCAGCCATTTGAATACAGCTGCTGGGGTAACGGGTTTAATTAAAACTGTTTTGGCTTTAAAGCATCAACAAATACCACCCAGCTTGTACTTTGAAGAACCCAATCCCGAAATAGACTTTGCCAACAGCCCTTTTTACGTTAATACCCAACTATCTGCATGGCAAACAAACGGAACACCACGCCGCGCTGGGGTCAGTTCTTTTGGTCTTGGGGGGACTAATGCTCATGTTGTTTTAGAAGAAGCCCCGGAAGGGGAGCAGGGGAGCAGCACTTCGGCTACGCTCAGTGACCGAGGGGCAGGGGGGCAGGGGAGAAGATATCAATTGCTGGTAGTTTCTGCCAAAACTGACTCTGCTTTAGAGACGGCGACTACAAATTTGGTTAATCACCTGCAACAGCACCCAGAAATTAACCTTGCAGATGTGGCTTATACATTGCAAGTCGGGCGACATGGTTTGAGCCATCGGCGGACAGTTGTTTGTCAAGATACTCAAGATGCGATCGCAGCTTTCCAAAATCCCAAACGAGTCCTAACTAGCACTCAAGATATTAATGAGCGCCCAGTAGTCTTTATGTTTACTGGTTTGGGAACTCATTATGTCAACATGGGTTCTGAATTATACCAAGCTGAACCAACTTTTAGAGAACACCTCGATCGCTGTTGCTCGTTGTTTGAACCCCTTTTAGGTCTTAATCTCAAAGAAGTTATTTATCCTACTTCCCATTCAACAGCCGAAACAACCAAAGAAAAATCGGGTATAGATTTACGCCAAATGCTTGGTCGCGATCGCCAATCACCAGATCCCGCCGCCCAAAAACTAAATCAAACATACCTCACGCAGCCAGCATTGTTTGCCATTGAGTATGCTTTAGCTCAATTATGGATATCCTGGGGCATTCGTCCAGTAGCAATGATTGGTTACAGCATCGGTGAATATACCGCAGCAACAATAGCCGGAGTGTTGTCTTTAGAAGATGCAATTACTCTTGTTGCCAAAAGAGCGCAAATGATTCAAGAGTTGCCAGGGGGAGCAATGCTAGCAGTTCCCTTGACAGAAGAAGAAGTGCAACCTTTCTTGAATAAAAACCTTTCCTTATCAGCAGTTAATGGCTCATTTCAGTGTGTGCTTGCGGGAACTACACAGGCTGTAGAGGAATTGGCACGCGAGTTGAGCGCTAAGGGGTTAGCCTGTCGGCAATTGCAGACTTCCCATGCCTTTCATTCTTACATGATGGAGGCGATCGCTGACTCTTTCACCGAACTGGTGCAAACTATCAGTCTTAAACCACCACAAATCCCTTATCTGTCAAACGTCACCGGAACTTGGATTACAGCAGAGCAAGCCACAAATCCCAGCTATTGGACGCAGCATCTATGCCAACCCGTGCGCTTTGCTGATGGAGTAAATCAGTTATGGACAAAACACAGTCCAATTTTATTAGAGGTGGGGCCAGGACAAGCATTAAGCAGCTTGGCGATGCAATGCTTAGATAATGTTTCTGATGATAACAAAGTAATATTATCCTCGCTGCGCTATGCTTATGAGCGCCAGTCAGACGTTGCGTTTATCCTCAACACATTAGGACAACTGTGGCTTGAGGGAATCAAGATAGATTGGTCGGGATTTCATGCCCATGGGCGCCGATACCGCCTTCCCTTGCCAACATATCCTTTTGAGCGACAAAGATATTGGATTGAACCACAAAAATTATTACCTGCACAAATAAATTCCCAACCCAAGTTAACAGCATCAGAGCTTTGGAAATCTTTGGTAGAAGCCGGTCAACTCCAAGCTAGCATAGGGGCTTCGGAATTTGACGAGCAAATTGCTCAAGAGAAAAGAGAGTGTTTAGATCGTTTATGTATTGCTTATATTAATCTTACAACAGCACATTTAGGAGCTTTTAGCAATCCCACTAAAAAGTATTCTTTAGAAGAGTTATTTGACCAATGTCAGATTATTCCTTCCTATAGAGAATTGTTCAGTCGATGGCTAGAAATACTGGTAGAGCAAGGTCAGTTACATGAAGAACAAGGACTGTTTACTAACTTTTTATCAATATCAACAGACTTTGTAAATGAGCTTTTGGTAGAAGTCAGAACCAAATGGACAGACACACCGCAACAAATAGATTTGCTGCAACTGTATGGCGAAAATATGGTAGCTCTGCTGACTGGTAAAAAAGAACCATTAGAGTTCCATGTTTCCACCTTATTAAAGTCAGGAGAATTTTCAGTCCAACAATTGCCTGAAAATAAGTACTACAACTCAATCATGCGGGTATGCTTAGAACAAGTGTCAAAAGCACTACCTCCTCAAGTGAATCTCAGAATTCTAGAAATTGGCGCTGGAACTGGCACCGGCACGGCAGAGTTATTACCTATATTGCCATCAGAGAAAACTAATTATACCTTCACCGATGTGGGAGGTTTCTTCCTGAATGCAGCTAAGAAGAAATTTAGCGATTATCCATTTATTGAATACCAATTGCTAGACCTTGAGCGATCGCCACAAGAACAAGGATACTCAAGCCACAGCTTTGATGTAATTGTAGCTTTCCAAGTGTTGCACGTTGCTCGAAATATTGGAGAAACTCTCGATCGCATTCGCTCTTTACTCGCTCCTGGAGGTTTGCTTCTTTTTTGGGAAACAACTCAACCCAGGTTGGAATTTGAGTTCATTGACGCGCTGCTGATGAATCCGATAGAGGATTTAGAAAGCGATCGTAACATGTGCAATCCCTTTTTATCCAAAGAGCAGTGGCAACAAGAACTCAAATCTCATGGTTTTGTGGAGGTGAGAGCCTTCTCAGAATTCGCGCCTTTTACAGACCACATAATTGTCGCTCAGGCTACTACACAAACAACGCCCAAAGCACCAGCAGCATTTACAGCATTACTTGAAGCAGACAAAACGCATGAAGTTTCATTTGGCAAAAAGTCTAACATTGCTGACTGGTTCTACATCCCTTCATGGAAACGTTCGCTACCACCACAATCAAACGGTCAGGTGAAACAAGCAGAACGCTGGTTAATATTTGTTGATGAGTATGGGTTAGGCGCTCAAATCGTGAAGCGACTCGAACTTGAAGGTCATGATGTAATTACCGTCAGAATTGGAAAACAATTTGAGACTACGAGTGAATCTTCAAGAGAGCATCTGGGTAAACGTGCATATACAATAGCACCGCAACAACAAGATGATTACAATACTCTACTCAAAGAACTTCGTGCCCAAGACTTAATACCACAAAGAATTATTCATCTATGGAGTGTAACGCAGTCAGAACTTGGAGGCTTTAACCCGACAGAAGGATTCCAAAGTTTATTATTGTTGACACAAGCGCTAGGAAAACAGAATTTTACAAATGAGTTACAGATTGCAATTATCTCCAACAATATGCAAGCTGTAACTGGAGTTGAAAATCTTTGTCCAGAAAAAGCAACACTCCTTGCACTTGTTAAGGTCATCCCACAAGAATATTCAAATATTAAATGTCGTAGTATTGATGTTGCTATTCCCTCACCAGGAAGTTGGCAAGAAGAAAAATTTGTAGAACAACTACTGACGGAACTTCAAACCAATTCCTCTGACTCAGTTATTGCTTACCGTAGTTTGGAACGTTGGGTGCAAACCTTTGAGTCTGTCCAATTAGATGTAAATTTACCCAAAACACCCAGATTAAAGGAAAAAGGAGTCTACTTAATTACTGGTGGACTGGAAGACATAGGACTTGTAGTAGCCGAACATTTAGCAAAGACACTACAGGCGAAACTGCTGATTTTAGAAGGTGAGGGTTTTCCCAACCGACAGGAGTGGGAACAGTGGCTGAAAACTCACAACGATCGAGATAACATCAGCCGCAAGATTTTCAAAGTGCAAGAACTAGAAAATTTGGGCGCAGAAGTCTTAATCGAAAGCGCTGATGTGGTAAATTTAATACAAAACAAGTTTAGTCAAATAAATGGGGTATTCCACACAACTACAATACCCGCAGATAAGTTATTTAGCCCTATCGTAGAGATAGACCCAAGAAAGTGTCAACAGCAACTTCAGCAAGAAATACAAAGACTCTTAGTATTAGAAGAAGTTTTGCAGTCCCAAAAGCTTGATTTTTGTCTATTAATGTCTTCCTTAACCTCAGTTTTAGGAGGATTAGGCTCTGTTATCTACTCAGCAGCCAGTCTATTCATGGATGCTTTTGCTTACCAGCATAATCAGATAAATCCTGTTCCTTGGATAAGCATTAACTGGGATGCATGGCGATTTGCAATAGGCAATTCACAAATACCTGCTAATACAACTTTGGCTGAATTCGCCATCGAACCTTTAGAAGGTATCAATGCCCTTGAACGGATTCTTGTGTGGAGTCAATATCATCAAATAGTTGTCTCAACTGGTAATTTACAATCTAGAATTAACCAATGGATTAAATTAAAGCCTTTACAACAAAAAAATACTGCCCAAACAGTTAATTTATCTTCTGGTCACTCTAGACCAAACTTAAAAAATGCATACATTGCTCCTAGTAATGATGTAGAGCAAAAACTAGTTGAAGTTTTTCAAGAGTTACTGGGTATAGAGCCAGTAGGTATTCATGACAGCTTTTTTGCTTTAGGGGGAGACTCTCTGACGGGAACTGTACTTATTTCTCAGCTTCGCAAAACTTTTCAAATAGAACTACCTGTTCGTTCTCTTTTTGAAGCTCCCACTATTGATGAATTAGCTTTGGTGATTGAAGAAATTCTCATAGAAGAGTTAGAACAATTATCTAGAAACGAAACAAGTGTAACTGGAGAGATTAACAAAACTCTTAATGTGCAATTGTCAAACTAGATCGAAAAAGTTAGTCATTGCAGGATAAAATTATGAAAATTCAAACTGTCGGTGTTGTTGGAGCAGGTGTGATGGGAATTGGGTTAGCTCAAAGCCTCGCCCAGAGTGGTCATCACGTGATTTTAGTAGATATTTCCGAAGAGATTTTGTCAGCTGCTAACAAACAAATCAGAAATAATATCCGTTTTCAAGGTTTTTTCAATAAAAATGAAAAAGTAGACAATCCTGATACCACTCTTCAAAGAATTAAATTTTCTACAAATTATAAATTTCTTGAAGATACAGAATTTGTGATTGAAAATGTCACCGAAAAGTGGGATATTAAAGAGAAGGTATACGCACAGCTTGATGCGATTTGTCCAGAACAAACTATATTTGCAGCTAATACATCTGCTATTCCCATTACTCGCATTGCTTCATTAACTAAGCGTGCTGATAAAGTGATTGGTATGCATTTCATGAACCCGGTTCCCATGAAGCCGATGGTTGAAATGATTCGCGGGTATCACACATGTGATGAAACAATCTTAATAGCGAAAGAATTACTGGCTCAGATGGGTAAAGAAAGCATCCTTGTCAATGATGCGCCAGGTTTTGTTTCTAACCGAGTTCTCATGTTGATGATTAATGAAGCAATTTTCTTGCTACAAGACCAAGTTGCTTCAGTGGAAGAAGTAGATAGAATTTTTAAAAGTTGTTTTGGGCACAAGATGGGCCCTCTAGAAACTGCTGATTTAATTGGATTGGATACGATTCTTTTTTCTATCGAAGTTTTGTATGAAAGTTTCAACGACAGCAAATATAGACCTTGTCAATTACTAAAAAAAATGGTAAATGCCGGGTTATTTGGTCGCAAGAGTGGGCAAGGTTTTTATACTTACAATGGAGCAATTTGAAATTGGATATTAAAACAAACTTCTTAGCCATTCTGAAAATCAAGGCAAATTGAAAAATGTCAGAAATACAAGTAAAAATTAGAGAATTTTTATCCCGATTTTTCCGAAATCATGATTTGCAGTTAGATGAAGATATCTTTGCGCTTGGTTTTGTCAATTCCATGTTTGCTATGCAACTTGTCTTATTTATAGAACAAACATTTCAAATTACTATTGACAATGAAGACCTGGAGCTTGATAACTTCAGAACTATAAATTCTATGATTCGTTTAGTTGAACGGAAAACAACTTTAGTCGTATAAAAATGAAGAAATATAACAATTATCATCCTTTCTACCAAATAAGTAATCATCATGAAAATTGAGTTGACATCTCAACAAAAAGATGATAAATCTAAGTTTAGAGGTTTCGTAAACGAAGAAATTATACCTCATGCAAATTCCTTCGATCGAGATGAGTGTACCTCTTCAAAAGTTATAGAAAAGTTTGCTCATCAAGGATATTTGGGTGCAATATTACCTGAAGAATTTGGTGGCAAAAGTATGGATATCATCACCTATGGTCTTCTTAATGAAGAAATTGGACGAGGATGTTCTTCTTTACGGAGTTTGCTCACAGTTCACAGTATGGTTTCTTATGCTCTTTGTCGATGGGGTAGTAAGTCTCAAAAAGAGTATTGGCTGCCAAAATTATCATCCGGTGAAGTTATAGCTGCTTTCGCCTTAAGTGAACCTAACGTAGGTAGCGATGCCAAAAGTATAGAAACCACAGCAACACTTTCTGGTGACTCTTATGTTTTAAATGGAAATAAAAAATGGATTACCTACGGACAAATTGCAGATGTATTTTTGGTATTTGCCCAATGTTCGGGTAAACCTTCTGCTTTTTTAGTTGAAAAGAATAGTCCAGGATTTTCAATACAACCTATTTCTGGAATATTAGGTGTTCGGGCTTCAATGCTTGCTAAATTAAACTTTCTAGATTGTCGAATTCCTAAAGAAAACCTGGTAGGCAGATTGGGTTTTGGTTTCTCTTATATAGCTTCTTCTGCATTAGATTATGGAAGATATAGTGTGGCATGGGGTTCTGTAGGTATTGCTCAAGCCTGCCTAGAAGACTGCATTCATTACACGAGTGAACGAAAACAGTTTGATGTTTATTTGAAAGAACACCAATTAATTCGGCAAATGATTACCGACATGATAGTCAATGTGAAAGCAGCAAGATTACTATGCTATCAAGCTGGCTATCTCAAAGAAATTGGCGATCCCAATTCCATTACAGAGACTTCAATCGCCAAATATTTTGCATCTACAACAGCAACTAAAGTCGCAAATGATGCCGTACAAATTCACGGGGCTAATGGTTGTACTAATGAATATTCGGTTGCTAGATATTTCCGAGATGCCAAAATTATGGAAATCATTGAAGGAAGTACACAAATACAACAGATTACCATCGCTGATTACGGTTATCAGGAGTACATATCAAAACCTGTTTCCACTGCCAATTCTCAAAACTTACTGGCAATAATGTGAGAATATGATTAGCACAAACACTGAAATCTCAAGCGATCAACAAGTCGATAAAAAAACTATCAAATGCGTAGTTTGGGATTTAGATAACACGCTTTGGGATGGTGTTTTATTAGAGGATGACTGTGTTTACCTGTTCCCCGATGTAATCGATATTATCAAAACATTAGATAGTCGAGGTATTTTGCAGTCTATTGCCAGTAAAAATGACTATGCCAAAGCAATGGAAAAAATCCAGGAGTTTGGGCTACACGAATATTTTCTCTATCCCCAAATCAATTGGAACTCAAAATCAAGTTCTATCCAAGAAATTGCTAAGTCGCTCAATATTGGTATCGATGTATTTGCTTTTATCGATGACCAGTTATTTGAACTTGAAGAAGTCAATTTCTCCCTTCCTGAAGTACATTGTATTAGTGTAACTGATTTAACGGATCTCTTAGATAAACCAGAAATGAATCCTCATTTTATTACAGAGGATTCAAAACTGAGAAGATTAATGTATATTAGTGATATTGAACGAAATAATTCGGAAAAAGAATTTATTGGTACTCAAGACGAGTTTTTAGCTACGCTTAATATGACTTTTACTATCTCTGATGCTCAAGAAGATGATTTACAAAGAGCTGAAGAATTAACATTAAGAACTAATCAATTAAATACAACTGGTTATACATACTCCTATGACGAATTGAATTATTTCCGAAAATCAAATCAATATAAAATACTAATTGCTAGTTTAGAAGATAAATACGGCAGTTATGGAAAAATTGGGTTAGCTCTTGTGGAATGTGGAGAGCTTATATGGACTCTAAAACTTTTGTTGATGTCTTGTCGGGTTATGTCCAGAGGTGTCGGCACAATTATGCTAAATCATATTATGACCTTGGCTAAGAAGAATAATGTTCGTTTGCGGGCTGAGTTTGTTTCAAATAATCGTAATCGAATGATGTATATATCTTATAAATTTGCAGGGTTTCAAGAAATTGATAAATGTGGAGATTTGCAGATTTTAGAAAACGATCTAACCCAAATACAGCCTATCCCTGAGTATATAAAGGTCAAAGTTATAGATTAAAAAGCATTGCTAGTTCTCGTAGTTTGACAGGGGGGATTATGGAAACAAGAAAAGATGAAATTTTAAAACGACGGTCAAAGCTTTCACTCGCTCAACAGGCGCTTCTCACAAAGCGATTGCGCGGTGAAGTTGACTCTCGCTCTCAATTAGAAGTTATTCCAAAACGTTCTCAAATAAGTCCTGCTCCCCTATCCTTTGCCCAACAACGGCTGTGGTTTCTTCAACAGTTAGATATCGACAATCCTTACTACAGCGAACTAGCGTGTGTACAGTTGTTAGGTGCGCTTAACGTAGATGCGTTAGAGCGAAGTCTCAATGAGATTGTGCGGCGTCATGAAGCGTTACGTACTACTTTTGAGATGCTTGAGGAAGAAGCAATTCAAATTATTCATCCTGCTGTAACTGTGACGCTGCCAGTGGTGAATTTGCTCTCGATGTCAGAAGCGAAACGGCAAGCACAAGTTGAACGGTTAACAACAGAAATAGCTCAAAAACCTTTTAATTTAGTGACTGGCCCGTTGCTGCGAGTCATGTTGCTACAAACAGGTGCCGAAGAATACTTGCTGCTATTCACAATCCACCACATTGCCGTTGATGGTTGGTCTATAGGAGTACTGATTCGTGAATTAGCAGGACTCTATGAAGCCTTTTCCACCGGCAAAGCATCTCCCCTGCCTGATATCTCTATTCAATACGCAGACTTTACTATTTGGCAGCGTCAGTGGTTACAAGGGGAATTACAAAAGACGCAACTTGATTATTGGAAGCAACAATTGGCAGATGCTTCAACTTTAGCTTTGCCCACAGATCGCCCACGACCGCCAATTCAAAGCTTTCGAGGCGCAATTGCTTCTTTTGAGCTATCAGCGAGCCTAACTGATATGCTCAGATCCTTGAGCAATCAGGAAGGAGTAACCTTGTTTATGACGCTACTGGGAGCATTTCAAGCTTTACTGTACCGTTACACAGGGCAAGAAGATATCTGCGTTGGCTCCCCAATTGCTAACCGCAACCAAGCTGAAATTCAAGGGCTGATTGGTTTTTTTGTCAATACCCTTGTGCTGCGGACTCATCTTTCTGGTAATACAAGTTTTTTAGAATTGTTGAATAGAGTGCGCGAGGTCTGCGTGGGTGCATACGCTCATGCAGATATACCTTTCGAGCAATTAGTGGAAGAACTTCAGCCAGATAGAAATCTCAGTCAGATGCCCTTGTTTCAGGTAATGTTTGCTTGGCAGGAAGACACTCAAAAGGAACTGACACTACCTGGTTTGACTCTGAATTGGCTCCCGACACACGGTCAGACTGCTAAATTTGATTTAACGCTGCACCTAGTGGACGCACAGCCAGAGTTGCGGGGGTTTTTAGAATATAACACTGACTTGTTTGATGCTGAAACCGTTATTCGGATAGTAGAGCATTTTCGTAATTTGCTAGAGGGGATTGTTGCAAATCCACAAGCAAGATTATCTGACTTACCACTATTGACGGCTGAAGAGTTACATCAGCAGCTAGTGGAGTGGAATAACACTCAGGTTGAATATCCTGAACAACAATGTATTCATCAGTTGTTTGAAGCGCAAGTAGAACGCACGCCTGATGCTGTAGCAGTAGTATTTGAAGATGAGCAATTAACCTACTGCGAACTGAATGCTAAAGCAAATCAACTAGCGCACTATCTGAAAAAGCTGGGAGTGAAGCCAGAGATATTAGTTGGGATTTGTGTAGAGCGATCGCTCTCTACGATTGTTAGTCTATTAGGTATCCTGAAAGCAGGTGGTGCATACGTACCTATAGACCCAGCCTATCCACCAGAACGCATAGCATTTATCCTAGAAGATGCCCAAGCGCCAGTATTGCTGACTACTGCGTTGCTCCTAGAGGCAATGCCCCAAAACAAAGCTAAAGTCGTTTGTTTAGATACTGATTGGCATCTAGTAGCCCAACAAAGCCAAGAAAATTTATTCTCTGAAGTAACTACTGACAACCTAGCTTATGTCATCTATACCTCTGGTTCAACGGGCAGACCAAAAGGTGTAATGATTAAACACGCTAGCACAGTTGCAATGCTCGATTGGGCAAACAAAACCTTTGCAATTGAAGCTATGCAAGGTGTTTTAGCATCAACCTCAATTTGCTTCGACCTTTCGGTGTTCGAGGTGTTTGTTCCTCTGTGTTGCGGTGGTAAGGTGATTTTAATCGAGAACGCACTATATTTACCAACTTTGCCAACAGCTCAAAATGTAACCTTAATAAATACTGTCCCAAGTGTAATTTCACAGTTATTAAGAACTGATAGCATTCCAACTTCAGTGCAGACGATCAATATCGCCGGTGAACCACTTCATAATCAACTCGTACAACAACTTTATCAGCAGGATAATATACAACAGGTTTTTAACCTATATGGCCCTTCTGAAGATACAACTTATTCAACATCTGCCTGGATACACAAAGATACTAACAACATTCCACCTATTGGTCGTCCGATTCACAACACGCAGATTTATTTATTAGATAAAAATTACCAACCTGTTCCTGTAGGCGTGCCAGGGATGTTGTATATTGGTGGTGCAGGTTTATCCCGTGGTTATCTCAACAAACCAGAACTGACTGCGGATAAATTTATTCCCAATCCCTACGCGAATCTACCAGGGGAACGGTTGTATAAAACTGGGGATTTAGGACGCTATTTACCAACTGGAGAGATAGAATACATTGGTCGCATTGACTATCAAGTAAAAATACGTGGTTTTCGCATTGAATTGGGGGAGATTGAAGCACTCATCATTAAATATCCCAAAGTCCGAGAAGCTGTAGTTACGGTTCATTCTTTGGAAACAGATTCTCAACAAATAGTTGCCTACTTAGTCCCGAACTCAGAGCAAACGCTAACGATTTCTGAATTGCGCGATTTTTTAGAGGCAAAGTTGCCAAATTACATGGTGCCAACAGCTTTTGTCATATTGGAGATGTTACCATTAACACCTAATGGCAAGATTGACCGTAAAGCACTCAAAGCACCTGATACAATAAGACCTGAAGATAAAGAACTACTAGCCCCTCGTAATTACGTAGAAACCAAGCTGGCTGAAATTTGGGCGGCAGTACTTGGTGTGGATAAAGTGGGTATTTTCGATAACTTTTTTGAGTTAGGTGGGGATTCGATCCTTGCCATTGTAGTTATCACCAAAGCCAAACAAGCTGGTCTACAACTGGCAGTTAAACAGTTATTTCAACATCAAACAGTTGCTGGTTTGGCAAGTGTGGCAGTTGCGAAAAAGGTAAAACAAGCTGAACAAGGACTGATTACAGGTTTAGCTTCTCTGACACCAATACAATACTGGTTTTTTGAACAGAATCTACTCGAACCCCACTACTGGAATCAAGCAGTCTTACTAGAAGTTAAACAAGTTCTTGACCTAGCTGTATTAGAAGAATCCGTACAGCAACTACTGTTACACCATGATGCTCTCCGCTTACGGTTTGAACAAACAGAGTCTAGCTGGCAGCAAATTATAGCCAGCCCTGATGCAGAAATACCCTGGATACACTTGGATTTCTCTGCCCTATCAGCAAGCGAACAAGAACTAGCCATCGAAACAGCTGCTACCAAATTACAAGCCAGTCTTAATCTCTCAACAGGCCCATTGATCCGAGTTGCTCTGTTCGACTTAGGGCAGCAACCAAGCCATTTGCTGATAGTCATTCACCATTTAGTTGTAGATGGCGTTTCTTGGCGAATTTTACTGGAGGACTTGGAAACAGCATACCAACTGATAAGCCAAGGCAAGAAAGTGCAACTACCAGCAAAGACAACTTCGTTTAAATACTGGTCGGAATGTCTACAGGAATATGCACAATCAGCTACTCTCCAGCAACAATGGGACTATTGGCTGAGAGAGTCTTGGCAAAAAATTGCTCCTTTGCCAGTCGATTTTGCTGACGGCGACAATACAGTGGCTTCGGCTCAGAATATCTCGATTTTTTTGACTGAGGAACAGACTCAAATCTTGCTAAAAGAAGTACCAAAAGCTTACAATACACAAATTAACGATGTCTTGCTCGCGGCACTAGTACAAGCTTTTTCTCAATGGACTGGCAATAATTCCCTATTACTAGCTCTAGAAGGTCATGGGCGGGAAGAGATTTTTGATAATGTCGATTTGTCGCGCACAGTAGGTTGGTTTACATCTATTTTTCCTGTGCTGTTAGATTTGGGAACAATCTCTCATCCCGTAGAGGCTTTGAAATCAATCAAAGAGCAGCTGCGGAGCATTCCAAATAAGGGGATGGGCTATGGTGTCCTACGTTACCTTAGTAAGGATACTGCCAGAATAGAGTCACTGCGATCGCTTCCACAAGCTGAGGTGGTCTTCAATTATCTAGGTCAGTTCGATCGAACATTTTCCGACTCCTCAATATTTAAAATCTCTCAAGGTTCCCAAGGACAAACGCGCAGCCTTTGCAACCGCGAGGCCTATATGCTCAATATCAACGCTTTGGTAGTTAATAACCAGTTGAAAGTGGATTGGACGTACAGCGAAAAAATACATCGACGAAGGACTATTGAACGATTAGCACAAGGGTTTGTAGAAGCTTTGCAAATACTTATGACTCATTGTCATTCTCGTGAAGTCGGAGGATATACACCTTCTGACTTTCCAGAAGCAGACTTCAATCAACAAGACCTCGATCTGTTTTTAGAGAAAATCAACCGAGGGAGTAAAAATAAAAGACTATGAAAGAAGATATTCAAGACATATACCCACTATCTCCAATACAGCATGGTATGCTGTTTCACGGTTTGCACACTCCAGAAATGGGACTATACCATTCACAGTTTGTCTACACTTTTAGTGGCAATCTGAACATTGCTGCTTTTAAATACGCTTGGCAGCAAGTAGCAACCCGGCACACAATCTTGCGTACCAGCTTCTATTGGGAAGAATTGGATAAACCATTACAAGTTGTGCATCGGCAAGTAGAAGTACCTGTAGAGTACCAGGATTGGCAGGAACTCGATCCATTAGAACAACAAGAGCGTTTAAAGTCTTTTCTCGACAGCGATCGCTCCCGGCGGTTTGATTTTTCCCAAGCACCTCTAATGCGTGTGGCTGTAATCCAGATTCAAGAAGATGTTTACTATCTTGTTTGGAGTAGCAACCTAATCATTCTCGATGGTTGGTCATATCCATTGGTATTAAATGATGTGATTGAAATTTATGAAGCATATTGTCGGGGTCAAGATGCACCCTTAGTAGACGGCAGTTGTTTTAAAGACTACATCAAATGGTTGAAACAGCAGGATTTATCCAAAGCAGAGGAATTTTGGCGACAGCAACTCAATGAAGTAAAAGAGCCTACTCCCTTAACTAACCTATACTCAAACAACTTGTCCAATCTAGAAGAACGCTACGAGGATATACAAATCAGTTTATCGGAAGCAACTACAAGAAATCTAGATTCATTAGCAAGACAGCATCACCTGACTATGAATACAATAGTTCAGGGAGTTTGGGCCATACTCCTTAGTCGCTACAGTGGTAAAAATGATGTAACTTATGGCTGTACTACTTCTGGTCGCCCAGTAGATTTAGAGCGATCGGAGTCAATGGTAGGAGAAATGGTTAATACCTTACCAGTCCACATCAAGATAGATTTGGAGGAGTATTTATTGCCTTGGCTTCAGCAATTACAAACTCAATTGATAGAAGTTCGAGAGTATGAGTATTCTCCACTGGTAGATATTCAAAAGTGCAGTAAAGTGCTGGGCAATGTGCCTTTGTTTGAAAGCTTTGTGGTGTTCGAGAACCAAAAAACAGGCAAGTTTCTGCAAGAATGGGGAAGTCTAAACATCTCTGAGCAAACTAGCTATTACAAAACAAACTATCCTCTAAATATAGTTGGGTATCCTGGCTCAGAACTGACGATTGGAATTAATTATGATTTTCGCCGTTTTGATGCGGCAACAATAATTAATATATTGGAGCATTTCAAAATATTGCTCGAAGGTATAGTAACGAATCCGAAAGTGCGTCTTCAGGAATTATTGCTACTTACGGAGCAAAAACCACATCTTAAGTTATTAATGTTAGAAAATGATATTTCATTTGATTTTATTCAGCAATTTAAATAATTAGTGTCAGAAGTAATCAGTCAAAATCAATAACAATAAACCCTTACATATCAAGATTTTTTTCAATTTATCTGATTCGTAAAATATTCTCACCAATACGTGAAACTCGTCTGTAGTGATTTTATTATTTAGCGAATACTTTGTTACAAGGAAGAAAGCATGAGTACACATTTACACTCCAATGACTTATTATCTCAAAAAATATATTGGATAAATAAATTATCGGGAGAATTACCTGAAACTAATCTGATGCTGGACTATGTAAGACCTATTTTTTCTAGTGGTAAAAACAAATCTCTGAACTTTGATTTACCAAAGGATTTATCTCAAGCAATTATTAAGCTAGCTAAAGGTTCTCATTTTGCAACGTATTTGATACTTGTATCTGCCTTGGACATCTTGTTACAAAAATATACTCGAAATAATGAGGTTATTGTTGGAATACCAATATATGAGGAAATTGTTGTAGATGATATAAATAACAAAGTTATTCCCTTGCATACTCAGATCAACTCTCAGCTTTCATTCAAAGATTTCCTTTTTCAAATAAAAGATGCAATCCTCCGTGCTTACAACAATCAAAACTATAAGTTTGATGAATTAATCCAGTTATTGAATATATCAATAATTCCTAATCGCCATCTCCTTTTTGACATAGTAGTTTACTTAGAAAATATTCACAATAAAAATAATTTCACCCAACTCAATAATGACATCACAATCTCATTTACAGTTAACGGCGAAAGTATTAGTGCTAACATCGAGTATAAAGAAAATTTGTTTCAAGATGAAAGTATAAGATTGATGAGTAAATATTATACTAATCTTCTGGAAAATATTATAAATAACCTTGATATTAAAATCTCAGATATTGCTTTTTTAAAATCAGCCGAGCGATATCAGTTATTAACAGAATTTAACAACCAAACTAGACATTATCCCATCGCTCAAACAATAAATCAATTATTTGAAACCCAAGTATCTGAAACTCCAAACAATATAGCTGTTATTCATCAAGAAACTCAACTAACGTATCAAGAACTAAATCATCAAGCTAATCAGCTAGCTGAATTATTGCGGAAATTAGGAGTCTTTAAAGGAGAGTTTGTCGGAATTTTCAAAGACCGCGACATCAACTTCCTGATTGCTATTCTTGCTATATATAAGGCAGGTGGAGCATACGTACCCATTGATAGCACTTACCCCCAAAATCGAATTAAGTATATGCTATCCAATAGTGAGGTGAGATTTTTATTCACAGATTATTCGCTATTCAATGTTCTTTCCGAACTGGAAGAAGGCTGTTCCGAATTATCCTCTATTATTTGCTTAGATAGCATTGCTAACGATCGGACACTATTTCCTAGACCAGAAAACTTAAAGATATATAATAAGTTGGATTTTGAGCAGCTATCTCATGATAATCTAGAAAGTATCAATGATGCTGTTGACCCAGCTTATATGCTTTACACTTCCGGGTCTACAGGATTACCAAAGGGGGCAATTGTCAGGCATGATGGTGCAATTAATCATATTTATGCCCAATTTGATGAGTTGGATTTAACGCCAGAATTTTGTTTTCTTCAAAGCGCTCCTGCTTCTACAGATATTTCTGTATGGCAATTTTTAGCACCACTTTTAATTGGTGGGAAAACAGTAATAGTAGATATCGAAACTGTTGCGATTCCTGAGCAACTATTTCTGGCTCTGAAATCACAAAAAATCACAGTTGTTGAATTAGTACCAGCATTATTTGTCGGCTTGCTTGAATATACTTCCCAGCTACCGATTCACCAAAGAGAATTACCTGATTTAAAATGGATGATGGTTGTCGGGGAACCAGTATCGGTAAGTTTGGTAAATAAGTGGCTTGAGATATATCCCGAAATCAAAATTGTTAACGCCTATGGCCCAACTGAGGCTGCTGATGATATCACCCAGTTTATCGTTGACAAGCCTTTGCCAGAAAATCAGCGAACGGTTCCAATTGGGAAACCATTAGCTAACTTAAATCTCTACATTCTGGATGGAGAAATGCAATTATTACCCATTGGCGCTCCTGGAGAGATTTGTGTATCGGGAATTGGTGTCGGTGATGGCTACTGGAAAAATCAAGAAAAAACTAATTTCAGTTTTGTTACCAATCCATTTACAGATGTTAGTCAGAAGTTACCAGAAAATCGCAAAGATTTAATCTATAAAACTGGAGATTTAGGAAGGTGGCTTCCTGATGGGAATATAGAATTTCTCGGACGTATTGACCATCAGGTGAAGATTCGTGGTTTTCGGGTTGAACTTGGAGAAATTGAAACATTTTTGCTTCAGCACCAAGCTGTTAGAGAAGCTGTAGTTGTAGTTATGGAGGAAAACCCTGATGATAAACGCTTAGTGGCTTATGTTGTTCCTAGCGCTGAGGGCGATCGCAATGACCTAAGTAGTAGCAAACTAATTCAACAACTACGCGATTTACTTAAAGAAAAGCTACCTGGGTATATGATACCTTCTGCGATCGTACAGATCGAAGCATTGCCTTTAAGTCCCAGTGGTAAAGTAGATCGCCGCGCATTACCTGTACCAAATTTCCAGAATGAATCGAAACTAGACTTTGTTGCACCCCGTACTCCCACAGAGGAGATAGTTGCTGACATCTGGATTCAGATATTAAAACGCGAGCATATAGGCATTTACGATAACTTTTTTGACTTGGGTGGACATTCTTTATTGGCGACTCAAGCGATTTCCAGGTTACGGAAAGCTTTTAAGGTGGAATTGCCTTTACGGAGTTTATTTGAAGCACCTACACTAGCTCAGTTGGTAGAACGGATCGAGAAGATGCTTGCAGTCCAACAGCTAGAGCTTGTTTCTATGGACGAGGTAGACTGCGATCGCGAGGAGATAGAACTATGAAAACTATTGAAGAGTTCTTATTATACCTTGACAGCCTCAACATCAAATTTAGAGTTGATGGCGATCGCTTATACTGTAACGCTCCTCAAGGGGTACTCTCACCAGAGTTAAGCACTCAGTTGCGAGAGCGGAAACAAGAAATCCTCACACATTTAACATCAAGTCTTGCTCTTTTGCCCATAGTACCTGTTCCTCGAAATGCCAATTTACCCCTGTCCTTTGCCCAACAAAGGCTATGGTTTCTGAATCAGTTGGAGCCAAATAGCACCACTTACAACCTTCCCTTTGCCGTGCGTCTTACTGGTACGCTGAATGTGCCTGCATTGGAACGAAGTCTCAACGAAATTGTGCAGCGTCATGAAGCCTTGCGAACCACCTTTGCGATCGCCAATGGACAACCAATTCAGGTGATTACTCCAACCCTAACCTTGAAGCTATCTGTGGTGGACTTGCAAGAGTACTCAATAACAAAGCAAGAAACTGAAGTTTTGCGGTTAGCAGTTCAAGAAAGTCAGTCGCTTTTTAACTTAGCGCAGGGGCCTTTGCTGAGGACGACTTTGTTGCACTTAAGCGAACAACAATATGTCCTGTTGTTAATCATGCATCATATTGTCTCTGATGGCTGGTCTATAGGGCTACTCATCAAAGAAGTAACAGCACTTTACGAAGCTTTCTGCAAAGGACAGCCTTCCCCACTCTCGGAACTACCAATACAGTACGCTGACTTCGCAGCTTGGCAACAAAACTGGTTACAGGGTGAGGTACTTAACACCTTACTTACATACTGGAAAAAGCAATTAGGAGATAATTTACCAGTTTTACAATTGCCTATAATTCGTCAGCCTTCAGAAATGAAAACCTCTCAGGAGGAGCGGCAAAATTTTATACTTTCTACAACATTATCTCAAGCGATTAAAAAGTTAGGTGATAGTGTTGGAACGACATTATTTATGACTCTACTCGGAGCATTTAAAGTTTTATTATATTGGTATACAGGCGACAGAGATATTGTTGTCGGTACTGATATTGCCAACCGAAATAGAATCGAAATAGAGAATTTAATCGGTTTTTTTGTTAATCAATTAGTATTGCGTACTAATCTATCTGAAAATCCCACTTTTAGCGATCTTTTGCAACGACTTCGGAAGGTTTGTTTGGAAGCTTATGCTCACCAAGATTTACCATTTGAAAAACTAGTTAGCGCTCTGAATCCAAAAAGAGACTTCAACCAAACTCCTCTGTTTCAAGTCAAGTTGATCCTCCAAAATGCTCCCATACATTCTTTAGAGCTTTCAGAATTAACTTTGACTAGTTTAGATTTAGAAAATCAGGTAGCAAGTGTTGATTTACTTTTAGAATTAACGGATACAGAGCAAGGAATAGTTGGGTTATTTAAATACAATAAAGACCGATTTGATGCTAGTAGCATAACCAGATTAATAAATAATTTTAAAACAATTTTATCTCAAATTATTATAGAACCTACTATTAGCTTAAATCAGTTAGAACAAATGATTATAAAATCCGATAAAGAATATCAATTGAGTGAAGAACGGAAACGTAAAGAAAAATCTCAACAAAAATTAAGCACAATTAAACGAAAAGCGATCGCAATTGAAGTAGAGAAGTAAAATGGAACAGATAAAAGTAAGTAATTCTAATTTCAAACCGGAATTTAATAGAGCTACTAGAAAATCCATAAATCTACAAAAAGAATTAATTAAACTAGATAATTCGGGAGGCGAACAAATACCACTAATAATAAAACCTTCTATATCAGATGTCGATCTTGCAGATTGGGCGGAAGCAAATCGAGAATTTGTAGATACACATTTAACTAAACATGGTGCTATCCTTTTCCAAGGATTTAATATTACTACAGCAGCCGGATTTGAAAGATTTGGTCTAGCGGTTTGCTCAGAACTATTCAATGAAAACGGCGAACATACCCGTGAAACACTAACCGGCAAAGTTTATACTCCAGTTTTTTACCCTGCGGATAGCAAGTTATTATGGCACAACGAAAATTCTTTTAATTATCGATGGCCTAGAAAAATTCTGTTCGGTTGTCATCAACCTGCACAGCAAGGAGGAGAAACCCCAATAGTTGATAGTCGTAAGGTATTTCAACTGATAGAACCCAAAATTAGGGAAAAATTTGTTGAAAAGCAGGTTATGTATGTTCGTAATTATGGAAACGGATTAGGACTTGACTGGCAAACAGTTTTTCAAACTCAAAGTAAAGCAGATGTAGAAAAGTTTTGTCAAAGCAACTTAATTGAATTTGAATGGAAAAGTAATGGTGGTTTGAAAACTATTTCTATTCGTCCAGCGGTAATCAAGCATCCTCAAACAGGTGAATTATCTTGGTTTAATCAAGCACAACATTGGCATTTAGCTTGTTTAGAAACGCAAACCCGTGAATCACTTCTATCAACTTTTAAAAAAGAAGATTTGCCACGAGATTGCTTTTACGGGGATGGTACTATTATTGAAGACTCAGTAATGACACACATTTGTGATATTTATCAAAATTTAGAAGTATCTTTTCCTTGGCAACAAGGAGATATATTATTACTAGACAATGTGTTAACCGCTCATGGACGCAATCCCTATGTGGGAGAACGTAAGCTTTTTGTTGCGATGAGTGAACTGATAAGTTTTAGCCAAACTTGAGATAGTTAAAATATTTTTCTTAAACTCACTACGTCAATGTTTAATTAAATCACCGCTATTTATGAGAATTTCTGAAAATTTTGATCAAATTTGAAATGGAATTTTATTAATTAAAATGCAGCAAATAATTCAAGGTTTTCCATTATCTCCTCAACAAAAGCACCTTTGGTTATTACAGCAAAGTAGTAATTTATATTGTAGTCAATGTGCTATCCTTGTTGAAGGAAATGTAGAGCTAGAGATATTAAAACAAGCGTTAGACAAAGTTATCGCTAGAAATGAAATTATTCGCACAAGTTTTCATCGTCCACGTGGTTTAAAAATACCTATTCAGGTCATAGAGACTAACAATAGTGTATCTTTTGACGAGCATAATTTAGAGAATATATCTTCTCAAGAGGAAGAAATAGAAGCATTGTTTGAGAAAGTTAAACAAGAATCTATACAATTAGAACAAGGTCAATTATTAAAATTACATTTATTAAAATGCTCATCAAAAAAATACATTCTATTTGTAAAACTGCCATCTCTTTGTGCAGATTATAAAACATTAACAAACATAGTTAATGAAATTAGTCAGTATTATACTGCCTGCTTGCAGAATGCAGAACTCAGCGAAGAACCACTACAATATGCTGATGTCGCTACATGGCAAAATGAATTACTTGCAGCAGAGGAGACTACATCAAGGAAAAATTATTGGCAGCAAGTAGATTTTTCTACTCTGGATAGCTTAAAACTTCCTTTTGAGAATAATCTTTCTGACAAATCGGAATTTGAACCTAAATTGATTAAGTTAGCTATTCCTAGTGATTTACTAACTAAAATCGATCGGATTGTCCAAAAATATCAAATTTCGATAGATATATTCTTCCTGACTTGCTGGCAAACTCTAATTTGGCGTTTGACTGGGCAAGCAAACTTAATTATAGGTTTAGGCTGTGATGGTCGCAATTATGAAGAATTAAAAGTAGCACTAGGTTTATTCGCCAAATATTTACCCCTTGCTTATCATCTGCAAGAAAATGAATCATTCAGTAATACCTTAATAAAGGTTAAAAACTTAACAGATGAAATACTAGAATGGCAAGACAGTTTTAGTTGGGACGCATTTGCTAAAACAAATGCAGATGAGAGTGAAGAATCATTTTTACCATTTTGTTTTGACTTTGAAGAAATGGTAAGTAATTATTCTGCTCCTCAAGTAGCATTTTCAATTTATCAACATTACGTCTGCTTTGACCGATTTAAAGTAAAACTTTCTTGTGTCCGTACACAAGATGATTTAGTCAAAGTAGAATTTCACTATGATGCAAAGCTTTTCCGTCAAGAAGATATTCAACGTTTGGCGAATCAGTGGCAAACTTTGTTAACTAGCGTTATTGACAATCCCTCTACAGCAATATCACGCCTAGATATCCTCAGTGAAGGAGAGCGTGAAGAACTCTTAGTTGCATTCAATAACACTAAAACAGGAGAGCTAGAATACACATGTATCCATAATTGGTTTGAACAGCAGTGCGATCGCACGCCAGACAATATTGCTATTGTTTATAAAAATCAGCAGCTTACCTACCGGGAATTAAACAGTCGCGCTAACCAGCTAGCTCATTACCTACAACAATTAGGTGTGAAGCCGGATGTAATGGTAGGACTTTGTGTAGAGCGATCGCTTTTTATGGTTATCGGACTTTTAGCTGTCCTCAAAGCAGGTGGTGCTTATGTACCAATCGATCCTAGCTATCCCTTAGAAAGAAAAACTTTTATACTAAACGATTCTCAAATGCCAGTGCTGTTGAGTCAACAGCATTTAATTGCAGATTTAGCTACAGATGGCATTAAAGTAATTTGTATAGATAGCGATTGGCAAACTATAAAGCAACAAAAAGTTGAAAATCCAATTACTAAAACAACCGAATTAAATTTAGCCTATGTTATTTATACCTCCGGTTCTACTGGTAAACCTAAAGGAACTCTAATTCCTCATCAAGGATTAGTTAACTACTTAAGCTGGTGTACCAAAACATATCAAGTAGAACAAGGAGCAGGAACTTTAGTTCACTCACCTTTGGGTTTTGACTTAACAATCACCAGTCTTTTTTCACCTTTATTAGTTGGTCGTACCGTCGAATTACTATCAGAAAAACAAGGCATTGAAACCCTTTGTCAAGCTTTAAAGAAAAGCTCAAATTTAAGTTTAGTGAAAATCACCCCCGCTCACTTGGATTTACTTAAGCAACAGTTATCCCAAGAAGAAATAGTAAATAAAACTAGAGCTTTTATTATTGGTGGGGAAAATTTATTAGCTGAAAGCATCACCTTCTGGCAAGATGTAACTCCAGATACAATATTAGTAAACGAATACGGCCCCACAGAGACAGTAGTAGGCTGCTGTGTTTATCAAGTTCCAGTCGGTAAGCACTCTACAGGCTCCATACCCATTGGTAGAGCGATCGCTAATACCCAACTGTACATTTTAGACCAATATTTGCAACCAGTACCAATGGGAGTACCCGGTGAATTGCACATTGGTGGACTTGGGTTAGCTAGAGGTTATCTGAATCAACCGGAATTAACAGCCCTTAAATTTATCCCCAATCCCTTTAGTAAACAAGAAGGCGATCGCCTTTACAAAACAGGTGATTTAGTTCGTTTTCTACCGAGTGGAGATATCGAGTATATCGGTCGCATTGATAACCAAGTTAAAATCCGTGGTTTCCGGGTTGAACTGGGAGAAATTGAAGCAGTTATCAATCAACATCCATCAGTATCAACAAGTATAGTTATCCTTCAAGAAGATAAATCTGGAAATCAAAGTTTAATAGCTTATGCAACTCTCCAACCAGATAAAACATTAACTACTCCTGAACTACGTCGCTTCTTGCAGAATAAATTGCTCGATCATATGCTACCAACAGCATTTATGATATTAGAAGCATTGCCATTAACATCTAATGGTAAAGTAGACCGTCAAGCATTGCCTATGCCCGATGCTCTACGCCCAGAATTAGAAGTTGCTTATGTAGTACCGCAAACTGAGGTGGAGAAGACAATAGCCTCTGTTTGGCAAAAAGCTTTGAATCTTGAAAAGATAGGCATTCACGATAATTTCTTTGAAATTGGCGGTCATTCATTACTTTTAGTAACAGTTCACAGCCAATTGCAGGAAATATTAAAAGTAGAACTGTCAACCCTTGATTTGTTTAGATATCCCACCATCAATTCTTTAGCAGAATATTTAAATTCATCTCCAAATTCCACAGCATTTTTACAAGAGAATGATATTCAAATAGAGAAAATTTCATCTGGTAAGGCGCAACAGAAAAAACGTCTACAGAAAATTAAATCAGTTGAAAATAATTAAGGAATTAACAAATAATGAATATTCCCACTGATGCAGAGCATAGTAACGGTTCAGAAATAGCAATTATTGGATTATCAGGAAGATTTCCCGGAGCAAAAAATGTTGATGAGTTTTGGAATAACCTCCAAAATGGGATAGAATCAATTTCTTTTTTCAGTGATGAAGAACTGTTGGCAGCAGGAGTAGATGCAGCGCTGATCGGCAATCCCAACTATGTTAAAAGAAATGCTGTAATAGAAGATGCAGAACTTTTTGATGCTGAGTTTTTTGGGTTTAATCCCAGAGATGCAGAAATTACTGACCCGCAACACCGGATTTTTTTAGAGTGTGCTTGGGAAGCGCTGGAAAAAGCAGGCTATAATTCCGAAACCTACAAAGGTTCCATAGGTGTTTTCGCTGGTTCTAACTTCAGCGGTTATTTACTAAACATTTATTTTAATCAAAATATTAGAAACTCAGTAGACGAACAACAAATAGCGATCGCTGGCGACAAAGATTACCTGGCGACACGTACTTCTTACAAACTTAATTTAACGGGGCCTAGCTATACAGTTCAAACCGCTTGCTCAACTTCATTAGTAGCAGTACATTTAGCCTGCCAAAGTTTACTTAACGGTGAATGTGATATCGCTTTGGTTGGCGGTGTTTCTATCAGCGCCTCAAGAAAAGCTGGCTATCTTTATAACCAAGGGGGTATTAATTCTCCTGATGGACACTGCCGCGCCTTTGATGCTAAAGCAGGGGGAACAGTGGGCGGAGAAGGTGTAGGAATCGTTGTTTTAAAAAGATTAGAAGACGCTCTAACTGATAGAGATTCTATTGATGCTGTGATTAAAGGTTCGGCGATAAATAACGATGGCTCAAACAAAGTTAGCTACACAGCGCCTCGGATAGAAGGTCAAGCTAAAGTTATCAAAACCGCTCAAGTTGTTGCAGAGTTAGATCCAGAAACAATAACTTATATTGAAGCTCACGGTACAGGAACATCTTTAGGAGATCCAATTGAAATCGCCGCACTGACGCAAACGTTCCGAAGCAGCACAAAAAAGAAAAACTTTTGTGCAATTGGTTCCCTAAAAACAAATATTGGGCACTTGGATGCTGCTGCTGGTGTTGCAGGTTTAATAAAAACTGTCTTAGCTCTTAAACACAAACAAATTCCTCCTAGTTTGCACTTTGAGCAACCGAATCCTCAAATTGATTTTGCTAACAGTCCCTTTTATGTCAATAACAAACTTTCCCAATGGGAAGTAAACAAACATCCTAGACGAGCAGGAGTCAGTTCTTTTGGGATTGGTGGTACTAATGCTCATGTAATTTTAGAAGAAGCTCCAGTTTTTACCAGCAAAGAAAGTATTTCTCGTCCTTGGCAGTTGTTAGTTCTCTCTGCAAAAACTCAAACAGCTTTAGAATCTGCTACAACTAACCTTATTGACTATTTAGCACACCATCCTGATACTAATCTTGCTGATGTAGCTCATACTTTACAAGTTGGTCGCCGAAATTTTAACCATCGTCGGGTAGTGCTATGTCAGGATACTCAAGATGCTATAAAAATATTAACAGCGCCAGATCAACAAGGAGTTTTGAGTAATTTTTCAGAAACCCGTAACCATTCAATTGTATTTATGTTTCCCGGACAGGGAGCGCAGTATGTAAACATGGGACGGGAATTATATGAAACAGAAGCAATTTTTCGGCAACAAGTTGATGATTGCTCTGAATTGCTAAAACCCCATTTAAAGTTAGACCTAAAAGATATACTTTATCCCTCAACAGTAGAAACTACACAAGAACAACTTAAACAAACTTCCTTAACCCAAGTTGCGCTATTTGTAATCGAATATGCACTTGCTAAACTTTGGATGGCGTGGGGTATACATCCGCAAGTGATGATTGGTCACAGCATTGGTGAGTATGTGGCTGCTTGTATTTCTGGTGTTTTTTCTTTAGAAGATGCATTGACTTTAGTCGTAATTCGCGGACGACTAATGCAACAAGTTGAACCAGGATCGATGCTTTCCGTTTCTCTCTCTGCCAAAGAAATACAACCTATGTTAGGTTCAGAACTTTCTTTAGCAGCTAGCAATGCGCCATCTCTTTGTGTGGTTTCTGGCGCTACAAATGCGATCGCAGCATTACAAAATAGTTTGATTGAGCAAGGTGTTGATTGTCGTCTCCTGCACACATCTCACGCTTTTCATTCTCAGATGATGGAGCCGATTTTAGAGCCATTTGTACGGCAAGTTAAAGATGTCAACCTACAACCACCTCAAATTCCTTTTGTTTCTAATGTTACCGGAACTTGGATTACAGCAGAACAGGCGACCGATCCTGACTACTGGGCTAGACATCTACGGCAAACCGTATTATTTAACGAGGGAATCGCCGAATTGCTGCAACAGCCACGAACCCTATTGGAAGTTGGCCCAGGACGAACATTAACTACCTTAGCCAAACGACAGTTGATTTCACCGCCTGTAGTTCTAACTTCGTTGCGACATCCCCAAGAGCAAATTTCTGATGTAGCATTTTTGCTCAATACTCTTTCTCGGCTTTGGCTATCAGGATTGCAAATAAACTGGGCAAGCTTTTATACAAAAGAGCAACGCAGACATATTCCTTTGCCTACCTATCCTTTTGAGCGTCAGCGTTACTGGATTGAAGCTAACCCCGAAACTGTATTATCAAAGGCATGGCAAAAATCATTAGTTAAAAAGCCAGATATTGCCGATTGGTTTTATATTCCAATTTGGAAACAATCTACACCACTTGAGTTCTTCCAAGGGAAGGAATTAGTAACTGAGCAAAACACCCACTGGTTAATTTTTATCGATGATTATGGAATTGGAGGCGAAGTTGCTAAACGACTCGAACAGCAAAGTCAAAATGTAGTTACAGTTAGAGTCGCAGACAAATTTACGAAGCTGAACAAATATACATATACCATTGACCCACAGCAAAGCGATGACTACGATGCCTTGCTTCAAGAACTCCAAAAAGAGAGTTTGATTCCAAATGGATTAGCTCACTTTTGGAGCATTACGCCAGATGATACTTTATCTGGTAATAAGTTCAGAAAACAAACGCCGGAAGATTACCAGAATCTTGGTTTTTGGAGCTTATTGTATTTAACCCAGGCATTAGGAAGGCAAAATATCAGCAATTCTCTGAAGTTAAGGGTTGTAACTAATAATCTATATAATGTCATTGGTGATGAAATTTTATGCCCAGAAAAAGCAACAATCTTGGGGCCGTGTAAGATAATTCCCAAAGAATATTTAAACATTAATTCCTGTGCGATCGATGTAGTAATTCCTGCTTCTAATATCCCACCAACACCAAAATTTATTGACTATCTGATTACTGAACTAACAACACAGCAAACCGATAATATAGTTGCTTACCGTGGATCTCATCGCTGGATTCAAACCTTTGAAGCTGTCCGTCTGGATGAAAGCACCCCAGCTAAAACTAAGTTAAAGCCAAGAGGAGTTTATTTAATTACTGGTGGACTTGGTGGTATAGGTTTGGTGTTGGCGGAATATTTAGCCAAGACAGTACAAGCTAAGTTGGTTTTAATTGGAAGAAAGGGATTACCGGAGCGATCGCAGTGGGAACAATGGCTAGAAACTCATGATAGCCAAGATAATATTAGCTGTAAGATCCAAAAAATGCTTCTACTAGAAGAGTTAGGATCAGAAATTGAAATTAAAAGTGCCGATGTTGCCAACTACGAACAAATGCAAGTAGCTGTTACTGAAGCCTTAGAAAAATTTGGTCAAATCAATGGTGTTATCCATGCAGCAGGTATTGCTGGTGGTGGCATTGTTCAATTAAAAACACAGGATTTAGCAAACAGCGTATTAGCACCAAAAGTTAAGGGCACATTAGTATTAGAGGAGATTTTCAACTTAAAAAATATTAACTTAGATTTTTTAGTACTTTGTTCATCTCAAAGTTCGATCTTAAGTGAATTTGGACAGGTAGATTATTGTGCAGCTAATGCATTTCTGGATATTTATGCAGATTATTGTACTGCTAAATCCGATCGATTTACAGTGGCAATCAACTGGGGTACTTGGCAAGAAGTAGGAATGGCAGTAGAGACAGCACTACCAGAACAATTAAAGCATCAACGTGAAGAGGATCTCAAAAAAGGAATATTATCTCAAGAAGGTGCCGAAGCTTTTAATCGGATTTTGCTAAGTAGCTTGCATCATGTCGTTGTCTCTCCACAAGACTTCCAAACGGTAATAGAGCAAGACAATTCTTTCAATTATCTAGAACAAGAATTAGCGTTTTTATCAGATGCATCAAAAACAAATCTTTCTCAACTAAGCCATCCACGTCCCAGCTTGGTAAATGCTTATGTTGCTCCTGGTAACGAAATAGAGCAGACCCTTGCTGACATTTGGCAACAATTTCTCGGCATCGATCGAGTTGGAATTCATGACAACTTTTTTGAATTGGCAGGTGATTCGATTATTGCAATTCAAATTGTTGCCAAAGCTAATCAATTAGGTTTGAAGCTAACTTCTCAACAAATGTTTTTACACCAAACTATTGCTGAATTAGCAACAGCCGCAGGTGCAAATGCAAACAAGGAAACTAAAAATAATTCCAGAACTAGAGAAATACAACTCACCCCGTTCCAATATCGTTTATTAAATCAAAATCAGCCAAATGAAAATTTATTAAGCCAGTCTTTATTACTAGAAATCCAACAAATATGCGAGCCTAAAATATTAGAGCAGGCTGTGCGATATGTGATTGAATATCACGACGTATTTCGTCTGCGTTTTATTCAAAAAGAATCTGGATGGCAACAAATTGAAGCTGGCACTAACGATCTAATGGAGTACAAGCATATAAATTTGTCTCAACTTTCAAAAAATGAGCAAAAATATGCTTTTGAATCTGCTATCATAGAATTACAAAGCAACTTCAATTTAAGTGAGGGGTCGCTTGTAAAAGTTGCTTTCATTGAATTGCGATCGCAGCAAAATAGCTACCTAATAATTAGCATTCATTATCTTTTAGTAGATAGTGTTTCTTGGCATATTTTGCTAGAAGATTTACAAACAGCCTATCAGTTACTTACTCAAGGTAAAACGATCCATTTGCCTGATAAAACTACTTCATTCAAGCGGTGGATGCAGTGTGTGCAAAAATATGACCAGGCTTCAGAAATGCTCCAAGAGCAAGACTACTGGTTGACAAAAGCCGAAAAACCTTTCCACAATCTACCTGTTGATTATTCTGCAAATGAAACTACAGTAACCAATGTTGACCGGGTATCAATTACTCTAAATAAAAAAGAAACGCAAGCATTATTGAAAAATGTCAATAAGGCTTACAATACTCAGATAATCGATGTTCTATTAACAGCGTTGGTGCAATCTTTTGCAAAGTGGACGGGGGAGCAGCAACTATGGGTAGATATTAAAGATAATGGTCGAGATATAATCTTCAAAGATGTAAATGATATATCTCTATCTCGTACAGTTGGTTTATTTACAACTTGCTTTCCAGCCATTTTAGATATAACAGAGGTTTCTAATCAAGGGAATGCATTAATAGCAGTCAAAGAGTATTTACGCAGCATTCCAAACAAAGGTATTGGTTACGATATACTGCGCTATATAACCAACAATTCAGAAATCAATTCAAAGCTACAGTATTTTCCGCAGCCTCAGGTAAGTTTTAATTACTTAGGTAATTTTGATCCTACTATATCGCAGTCATCTTTATTTGATTTAACCGAACAGTCTATTAGACTTAGTGAAAGTTCAAGTGCAAAAAGATTTTACTTAGTGGAAATAAATGGAATTATTGTTCAAGAACAACTGCACTTGAATTGGGCTTATAGTTCAGCCGTTCATCGCCGAGAAACAATTGAAACTTTAGCACAAAGCTTTATTGAAGCTACACAAAGCCTTATTGCCCACTGTGAGTCTCTTGAAGCAGAAAAATATACACCTTCTGATTTTCCTAGAGCAAACTTGAACCAACAAAACCTAGATAAATTTCTGGCAAAAATTAACCGAGCAAGTGAGAAAAACACACAATGAAAACAGAAAATGTTGAGGACATTTATGAACTAACACCCGTACAAAAGGGTATGCTCTTTCACTGTTTGTATGCAAGCGAGTCAGCATTATACTTTTTTCACCATACTTTAACTTTGCATGGTAATCCAAATGTAGAGGCTTTTGAACAAGCATGGCAGCAAGTAATTGATAGACATACAGTTTTGCGTACAGGATTTTATTGGGAAGACATTGATAATCCATTACAAGTTGTCTATAAACAAGTAAAAATTACTTTAAATCAATACGATTGGCGTGGTGTTGAGGAAGCAGAACAACAAAAGCGATTAAAATCATTTCTAGAGAGCGATCGCCAATTAGGTTTTGACTTTTCGCAACCATGTCTAATGCGGATAACTTTAATTCGTTTTGCTGATGAACGCTATGAATTTATTTGGAGCAATCATCATATCACCACAGATGGATGGTCTGGGCCGATAATATTAGAGGAATGCTTACAAATTTACGAGGCGCTTTGTGAATGCAAAAAAGTGACCTTAGCGCCAGCTCGTCCTTTTAGGAATTATATCGACTGGTTGCAGCAACAGAACATAGCTAAAACTGAAAGTTTTTGGCGCGAAGCATTACAAGGAATCAAAGCACCAACTCCCCTAACTTATATAGAAAATAATCAATTATCTAACCAAGAAGAAAGGTACGATGAGGAGATAATTAAACTATCGGAAGCAACTACAAAATCGCTGTTATCTTTTGCTACCAAAAACCGCCTTACCCTTGCCACATTAGTTAATGGAATCTGGTCTATCCTCCTTAGTCGTTACACCTGTCGTAACAATGTAACTTATGGATTCACTGTCACAGGAAGACCAGTAGATTTAGTTGAAGTAGAGTCAATGGTTGGTATGTTCATAAATACCTTACCAATAAATGTCAAGTTAAATCCTGAGCAGCAGGTTTTGTCATGGCTACAAGAATTTCAGATCCAATTAGTAAAAGCACGCCATCATGAATACACTCCGCTTACTCAAATCCAGGGTTGGAGTGAAGTACCACGAAATTTACCTTTGTTTGAAACAATTGTTGTGGTTGAAAACTTTCCAGTCAGTCAATTTTTAAAAGAATGGAAAGGGAATATAGAATTTGAACTTACTGGAACTTATTACAGAAATAACTACCCTTTAAATTTAGTTATATATCCAGAAACAGAAATTGTAGTAGCAATTTCATACGATTCTCGAAGATTTGATATTGCTACAATTACTGGGATAATTAGAGATTTTCAAATACTGCTACAACAAATCATGGTTAATCATGATGTTCAAATTAAGGACTTATCATTTTCAACACTACAGCAACAGCAAATATCAAAACTTTTAGAAAAAGAAGTATTGTTTGATTGGCAATTAGTTCCAATATCTTGAAATACTGATAACATTTTAAATTTAGCTTGTTTTTAGAGCACTTTAAAAATGCTTTTTCTACTAAAAAGCCGAAAATTAAAAAGATTCCAAAGGATAAAGCTATGATTATTTCATCAGCAATAGAAAGAAGATATAAACTTTCAAGTAATGAGTTCTATAAAGATTATGTTGAATTAGGAAAACCAGTTATAATTTCTGGAGTAATTATCAATTGGAATGGTTTTGACAAATGGTCTTTAAAATACCTTAAAAATTTATCTCCTTCTCTAAATATTTATGCAAAGAAATTTAGCGATAACAAAATTGAGATATGTAGTTTGACAATGGAAAGATATATAGAATTAATAGAAAATTATGAACAAGATCCTCAAAATAATACTCGACCGCCATATTGTCATGACCTACCCTTATTTAGCTTAATACCTTCTTTAGTGAAAGATGCTCAACCATTTCCTTATGATTATTTGCCAGAATGGTATTGGCATAAGTGGTGGCGTTACTGCCAGTTTTTCTTAGGTTCTTCTAATAGTGTTACACCATTACATTTTGATTGCCTTCTGACTAACAATATTTTTTTTCAGATTGTTGGACGCAAACAATTCACTATATTACTACCTGAAGATGCTAAATATTGTTATCGCAAAGGCTGGCGATGGTTTCTCGTTAATCCAGAAAATCCAGATTTAAATAAATATCCTGAATACAAAAATGCAAGACCGATTCAATTTATTGTCAATCCTGGAGATATTTTATATATGCCCCCTGGAACACTGCATCATGTTCGGAGTTTAGATATGTCAATTTCTTTTAATATAGATTGGCATACTCCAAAAAGTTCGCTCAATGGTCTAGCAGCTATTACAAAAGGAATGCCAATTCAAAATTTATACTATAACTTTTTGTTAGCTATGGGTTTAGTTTTAAAACTACCTCCTCAAATTATTTTTAAATTTTATAAATCTTATCTAAATTATGTTTCTTAAAAAGTAATACATTTCTCTGAAGATGTGCAATATACATAATCGTTAGACTGATTAATCCCTTTCGTAATTCAAACAGAACACTCTCATGAATATATTTGAAAAGTGTGAATCAAATGTCAGAAGCTATTGCCGTAATTTCCCTGATATATTTCATAGAGCTAAAGGTTCTATAATTTATTCAGACTCAGGAAAGGAATATATTGACTTTTTTGCAGGAGCAGGTGCTTTAAATTATGGGCATAACCATGACTATATAAAACAAAAGGTTATGTCATATTTAGATGCCGATGGAATTGCACATGGTTTGGATATGTATACTTCAGCTAAAGAGAAGTTTTTAGCTAAGTTTGATGAGGTAGTATTAAGTTCAAAACAATTAGATTATCGCATTCAGTTTTGTGGGCCAACAGGAACAAATGCAGTTGAAGCAGCTTTAAAGTTAGCCAGAAAAGTAAAACAAAGATCGGGTATATTCTCCTTCATGGGAGCATATCATGGAATGACTTTAGGAAGCTTATCTATTAGTGGTAATGTCGGAATTAAAGCCGGGGCAATTGGGACATCAAATAATGTAACCTTTATGCCTTATCCTTATGGATTTATGGAAAGCTTTGACACAATAGAATATATAGAAACAGTTTTAAATGATGTCAATTCTGGAATTGAAAAACCAGCAGCAATAATTTTTGAAACAGTGCAAGCTGAAGGTGGAGTTGTTATAGCTCCTATTGACTGGATGCAAAGACTGAGGAAGTTGTGTAACGAGAATGATATTTTATTAATCTGTGATGATATTCAAGTCGGCTGTGGTCGAACAGGGCCTTTCTTTTCTTTTGAAAGAGCAGATATAGTTCCTGATATGGTAGTACTATCTAAATCTATTAGTGGGTATGGGTTTCCAATGTCGTTATTATTGATTAAGCCGGAGTTGGATATATGGGAACCGGGCGAACATAATGGTACTTTTAGGGGTAATCAATTGGCATTTGTAGGAGCTACAGCTGCTCTAGAGTATAGAGAAAGTTGTAATTTTGAACAAGATGTTAAGGCTAAAGAGATTTTCTTGAAAAAATTTCTCACTCAAAAAATATTACCAATAAATGAATACATATCAATCCGTGGAATTGGGATGATTTGGGGCATTGATGTTAAAAATTTTGGCGGTAGTAGTTTAGCTAAAAGGATCACATCGCGTTGTTTTGAACTAGGATTAATAGTTGAAAGAGCAGGCAGAAATGATACTGTTATTAAAATTTTGCCTCCTTTAATAATTGATATGCTTACTTTAGAGAAAGGATGTTTGATTATCAAAGAAGCTTTTGATTATTGCATACAAAACTAGATATACATACTAGTATTTACAACTTGGAAAAGAATTGGTTACAAGCCAGGGGAAAACTATGGGTATACATTTACAGTCAAATGACTTCTTTTCTCAAAAAATTTATTGGATAAATCAATTATCGGGAGAACTACCAGAAACAAATCTAATGCTGGACTATGCAAGACCTTTGTTTTCTAGTGGTAAAAATAAATTTCTGAGTTTTGATTTACCAATTGATTCATCTCAATCAATCATTAAGCTAGCTAAAGGCTCTTACTTTTCAATCTATTTGATGCTTGTAGCTTGTTTTAATATATTGCTACAAAAATATACTAGAAATAATGATGTTATTATCGGAATACCAGTATATGAGGCAATTGATATCGATTGCGTAAATGCTAAAGTTATTCCTTTGCGTACTCAAGTCACACCTCAAGTTTCATTTAAAGATTTACTTTTTCAAGTCAAAGATGCTACGATCGCAGCTTACAGTCACCAAAACTATAATTTTGATGAACTAATTGATTTATTAGAGCTACCAACAATTTCTAATCGCCAGCCTCTTTTTGACATAGTAGTTTGCTTAGAAAATATTCATAATAAAAATAATTTCAGCCAACTCAATAATGACATCACAATCTCTTTTACAATTAACGGCGAAAGTATTAGTGCCAATATCGAGTATAAAGAAGATTTATTTCAAGATGAAAGTATAAGATTGATGAGTAAATATTATACTAATCTTCTAGAAAATATTCTAAATAATGTTGATACTAAAATTTCAGATATTGTTTTCTTAAAATCAGCTGACCAAAATCAGTTATTAATAGAATTTAACAAGCAAATAAAACAATATCCAACTGATAAAACAATAAATCAATTATTTGAAATCCAAGTATCTGAAACTCCAAACAATATAGCCGTAATTTATCAACAAACTCAACTCACATATCAAGAACTAAATCATCAAGCTAATCAGCTAGCTGAATTATTGCAGAAATTAGGAGTCTGTAAAGGAGAGTTTGTCGGAATTTTCAAAGACCGCGATATCAATTTTCTAATTGCTATTCTTGCTATATATAAGGCAGGTGGAGCATACGTACCCATTGATAGCACTTACCCCCAAAATCGAATTAAGTATATGCTATCCAATAGTGAGGTGAGATTTTTATTCACAGATTATTCGCTATTCAATGTTCTTTCCGAACTGGAAGAAGGCTGTTCCGAATTATCCTCTATTATTTGCTTAGATAGCATTGCTAACGATCGGACACTATTTCCTAGACCAGAAAACTTAAAGATATATAATAAGTTGGATTTTGAGCAGCTATCTCATGATAATCTAGAAAGTATCAATGATGCTGTTGACCCAGCTTATATGCTTTACACTTCCGGGTCTACAGGATTACCAAAGGGGGCAATTGTCAGGCATGATGGTGCAATTAATCATATTTATGCCCAATTTGATGAGTTGGATTTAACGCCAGAATTTTGTTTTCTTCAAAGCGCTCCTGCTTCTACAGATATTTCTGTATGGCAATTTTTAGCACCACTTTTAATTGGTGGGAAAACAGTAATAGTAGATATCGAAACTGTTGCGATTCCTGAGCAACTATTTCTGGCTCTGAAATCACAAAAAATCACAGTTGTTGAATTAGTACCAGCATTATTTGTCGGCTTGCTTGAATATACTTCCCAGCTACCGATTCACCAAAGAGAATTACCTGATTTAAAATGGATGATGGTTGTCGGGGAACCAGTATCGGTAAGTTTGGTAAATAAGTGGCTTGAGATATATCCCGAAATCAAAATAGTTAACGCCTATGGCCCAACTGAGGCTGCTGATGATATTACCCAGTTTATCGTTCACAAGCCTTTGCCAGAAAATCAGCGAGCAGTTCCAATTGGGAAACCATTAGCAAACTTAAATCTCTACATTCTAGATGGGGAAATGAAACTATTACCCATTGGCGCTCCTGGAGAGATTTGTGTATCAGGAATTGGTGTTGGTAATGGCTACTGGAAAAATCAAGAAAAAACTAATTTCAGTTTTGTTACCAATCCTTTTACAGATGTTAAAAACAAGTTACCAGAAAATCGCAAAGATTTAATTTATAAAACTGGAGATTTAGGAAGGTGGCTTCCTGATGGGAATATAGAATTTCTCGGACGTATTGACCATCAGGTGAAGATTCGTGGTTTTCGGGTTGAACTTGGAGAAATTGAAACATTTCTGCTTCAGCACCCGAATGTACGTGAAAATGTAGTCGTGGTTCAGCAAGACGAACCAGGTAACTTACAATTAGTTGCCTATGTGGTTGCTAAGACACAAGCAGTTCCTAATATTAGTGAATTGCGTAGCTTCTTAAAGGAAAAGTTACCTGACCACATGTTACCTTCTGCCTTTGTGATGCTGGAAAATCTACCCCTAGCACCTAGCGGTAAGGTAGACCGGAAAGCTCTGCCAAAACCAGATAATCTTCGCCCGAAATTAGAAACAGCTTACGTATTGCCGCGAAATGAGATGGAACACGCAATTGCTGACATTTGGCAAAAAATACTTAAGGTGGAGAAAGTCGGTATTCAAGATAACTTTTTTGACCTTGGTGGTCATTCGCTAAATGTACTTCAGGTTTATAGCAAACTGCGGGAACTTTATAAAGCAGACTTAGTAATAACCGATCTATTTAAATATCCAACAATTAGTTCCATATCGCGGTATTTAAGTCAAGAAGATGATAATAACTTTGCAAACCAAAGCAATGAATTGAATGAACAGTTAGAAGCTGGTAAAGCAAGATTAAAGCAACGTTTTTTACAAAAAAAGCAACAGAGCGTTTAATATTTACTATTGAATAATTAACATTAATTATGGGAAATTCAGAATATTTAAGTAGCAAAACTGGTCTGGAGATAGCCATTATTGGCATGAGTGGCTGTTTCCCAGAGGCTGAAAATATTGAGCAATTTTGGTACAATCTCCGAGATGGAGTAGAGTCAATACATAGATTCGACGATCGAGAATTAAAAGATTTAGGTGTAGATGAGGCTTTATTGAGCGACATAAATTATGTTAAAGCAGAGGGTGTAGTCAAAGATATAGACTTATTTGATGCTTCATTCTTCGACATTAATCCTAGAGAAGCTGAAGTCATGGACCCTTCACTCCGTTTTTTCTTGGAGCATTCATGGAAAGCACTTGAAGATGCTGGGTATAGTTCGGATGTCTATAAAAAGCCTATTGGGGTCTACGCTGGGACAAGTTTTGGCAGTTATTTACTTAACATTTATTCTAATTATGAGCTTCTAGCCTCTGTAGGTGATAAGCAAATAGAAAAGGGAACTTCTCCAGATTATGTTACTACACTTGCTTCTTATAAATTAAATTTGCAGGGGCCAAGTTATGCAGTTCAAACTACTTGCTCTAGCTCGTTGGTTGCTGTACATTTAGCTTGCCAAAGTTTGCTTAGTGGTGAGTGCGATATTGCTTTAGCAGGAGGAGTTTCAATATCGACAGCAGTTGGTTATTTATATAAAGATGGAGGAATTGAATCTCGTGATGGACATTGTCGTGCTTTCGACGCTAAGGCTGCGGGAACAGTAAAAGGAAGGGGTTTAGGTCTTGTAGTTTTAAAACGGTTAGAAGAAGCGATCGCAGATGGCGATTGCATCCATGCTATTATCAAAGGCTCTGCTATTAATAACGATGGGTCAAATAAAGTTAGCTATACAGCACCTAGCGTAGATGGGCAAGCCAAGGTAATAAGAGCTGCTCAGGTTATGGCTGAGGTAGAACCCGATACCATTAGCTACATTGAAGCACATGGAACCGGCACAACTCTTGGAGATCCTGTTGAAATCGCTGCCTTAACACAAGCTTTTCGTATTAAAACTCAAAACAAAGGATTTTGTGGTATTGGTTCTGTGAAAACCAATATTGGGCATTTAGACTCAACTGCTGGAGTAGCAGGTTTGATTAAAACTGTACTAGCCTTAAAACACAAACAAATTCCCCCCAGTTTAAACTTTGAAGAACCATCACCGCAAATTGATTTTGCCAATAGTCCTTTTTATGTAAACAATAAATTATCTGAGTGGAAAACTAGTAATACTCCTCGCCGGGCGGGTATTAGTTCCTTTGGTTTTGGCGGAACAAATGTCCATTTAGTTGTAGAAGAAGCTCCGATAACTCAATCCTCTAGTGATTCTAGACATTGGCAATTATTATTACTTTCAACTAAGACGAATACAGCATTAGAAACTGCTACAGAAAATTTAACTAATTACCTACAAAAAAATCCAGATTTAAACCTCGCTGATGTTGCTCATACTTTACAATTAGGACGGTGGACTTTGAACCATCGCCGAATAGTAGTTTGCCAAAACCAAGAAGATGCAATTAATGCATTGCAAGATCCTCAAAGAGCTTTCACCCATTACCAAGAACTTTGTAATCGTCCGGTCGTGTTTATGTTTTCTGGACAAGGTTCACAATATGTAAATATGGGTCGAGAATTATACGAAAGTGAAGCCGTATTTAAACAGCAAGTTGATTATTGCTGTGAATTGCTTAAACCTTACTTAGAATTAGACCTGCGTTCAGTTCTCTATCCCAGAGTAGAAAAAGCTCAAGAAACAACACAAAAGTTGCAGCAAACAGCAATTACTCAACCTGCGTTGTTTGTGATTGAATATGCTTTAGCTAAGTTGTGGATGGCATGGGGTGTGCGCCCTGAGATGATGATTGGTCACAGTATAGGGGAGTATGTAGCTGCAACGATCGCTGGAGTTTTCTCTTTAGAAGATGCCTTAGCTATAGTTGCAATGCGAGGAAAACTAATGCAGCAGTTACCTGATGGTGCTATGCTCTCGGTTCAGCTTTCAGAACAAGAGTTACAACAACTGCTAGAAAAGGAAATCTCTCTGGCTGCGAGCAATGCACCTTCTTCTTGTGTGGTGTCCGGTGCAACAGAAGCAATAGAGAAATTCCAACAAAAGCTACAACAAATAGGTGTAAACTTTAGGCGTTTGCATACTTCTCACGCCTTTCATTCTCAAATGATGGAACCCATCATTGAGACTTTCATCCAGTTATTACAAAATGTAAAACTCAATCCCCCAAAAATTCAGTTTGTTTCTAATGTTAGCGGTACTTGGATTACCGCAGATGAAGCAACAGATCCTAACTATTGGGCTAGACATTTAAGGCAACCAGTACGCTTCAGTTTAGGAATCTATGAGTTGCTCAAACAGCCAGAGGCAATACTGTTGGAAGTGGGCCCAGGACGGACACTAAGTAGTTTTGCGAAACAACATCAAAAAGATAAACTCATAGCACTAACTTCTATACGACATCCTCAAGAACAACAATCAGATATAGAGTTTTTACTTAACACTTTGGGTAGGCTTTGGTTAATAGGAATTCAAATTGATTGGTCAGGTTTTTATGTAAATGAAAAGCGTCATCGCATACCCTTACCTACTTATCCTTTTGAGCGGCAGCGTTACTGGATTGAGGTAAATCGAAATGCGACTCTGGCAATGATGTCGCCAAAAAGTTCTGAAAAAAAACCAGATATTGCTGATTGGTTCTACGTTCCTCGGTGGAAAGAATCTACACCAATTGAATTTTTTCAACCGGATAAGTTGGTAGAACAAAAGTTATATTGGTTGGTGTTTGTCGATCCCTATGCAGTGGGAGCAGAAATTGCTGAACGACTGAAACAACAGGGACATGAGGTGATTTTTGTTAGGGTCGCAGATAAATTTTCCCAGCTTGATGAGTGTACATATACAATCAATCCTAGACAAAGGGATGACTATGATGCCTTATTGGAAACACTACAAAAACAGAATTTGAATTCACAAGCGATCGCAAAGCGTGCCGGATGGCATCTTGCACATTTTTGGAGCGTTACTCCTAACAATACTTTACCCAGTCAAGAGCTAGAGCCACAAACACAATATCAATTTTTTGAAGATTGCCAAAGTCTTGGTTTTGATAGTTTGCTGTTTCTGACCCAAGCCTTAGCAAAACAAAATATAATTGAACCAATCAAGCTGATGGTTGTCACCAGTAATCTACATGATATAACTGGCAGCGAAAAATTATGCCCTGAGAAGGCAACTATATTAGGGCCATGCAATGTAATTCCGCAAGAGTATCTCAACATAACTTGCTGTTGCTTTGATATTGTACTTCCAGACTCCATAACTAAGCCATCACAAACACTTATAGACTCACTGCTTACAGAATTTACAGCACCAATAACTGAGAACTTAATTGCTTATCGTAGCAATCATCGCTGGATTAAAACATACGAAGCTGTACAGTTAGATAAAGGCATTATCAGCAAAACCAAGTTGAGAAAAGGAGGCGTTTACCTAATCACTGGTGGGCTTGGTCGCATTGGTTTAGCAATGTCAGAATACTTAGCAAAAACAATGCAGGCTAAGTTAGTTTTAATCGGCAGAAAAGGCATACCGGAAAGACACCAGTGGTCTGAGTGGCTACTAAACCATGATGAATCTAATGAAGTTAGCCAGAAGTTAAAAAAGGTGATGAGGCTAGAAGAATTAGGTGCACAAGTTCAAGCGATCGCGGCTGATGTAGCTAATGAAGAACAAATGCAACAAGCTATAGCATTAGTTAATGAACGGTTTGGTGAAATTCATGGCGTTATCCACGCAGCCGGAATTAATGACGATGCGTATTACACTATCGAAGAAAGTTCTAAAACTCAAAGTCAATCACAATTTAATCCTAAAGTATATGGACTATTTGTTTTAGAAAAACTTTTGCAAGACCAAAAGTTAGATTTTTGCTTATTTACATCTTCCTCATCATCTGTTTTAGGAGGTTTAGGGTTAACTTCTTATTCTGCTGCTAACATTTTTATGGATGCATATGCCCATAAGCACAACCAAATAAATTTGTTCCCTTGTATTAGCGTAAACTGGGATACTTGGCAATCTCAAGAAGATGATATACAGGATTTAACTGTGGGAGTAGCTTTAGAAAAATTACGCATGACATGGCAAGAAGGAATCGATGTCTTTAGTCGTGTATTATCTCTAAATAAAACTCCACAAATTGTTGTTTCTGCGGGAGAACTACAACCAAGAATTGAAAAATGGATAAAACGAAACTTTTTACAAAATAAGGAATCATCAAATAATCAAGGTAGTTTATCACTTCATTCCAGAGCAAACTTACAAAATGAGTATGTCCCATCTAGCAATAATGTAGAGCAAATAGTTGCTACGACTTGGCAAAAAGTTCTGGGAATTGAAAAAATTGGTATTTATGATAACTTTTTTGATTTGGGAGGTAGTTCTCTCATAGGTGTTGAGATTATCTCTCATTTACAAAAAGAATTAAATGCCCATATTCCGATAATCAGCATTTATGAAAGACCTACTATTAGTTCACTTGCCGAGTTTTTAAGTAGCGACGAAGAAGCTGATTTACAAAAAGATTCTTACCGGACTCAAACGAGGTCTGCTTCAATTAAACGTCGCAAACAAGCTAGACAAAATCATCGAAGGACATCACTTATAGAAGATAATTAGTATTTTAAACCTAGTTAAGGGTTTACTTAGGATAAGGACTAAAGTCCTGACTACAAACTTGTAACCAGGCAATTAAGAACTAAGATATATTCTGGAGTAGAAAATGGCATTAAGTCAGCAGAGACAAAAAACTCAGCAAAATTTATTTCTTGAAAATGAGCTAACACCACAGTATGAAGTTGCTAAGGGAGTGATGCAATTATTTGCACCGTCTAATAATTTAATATCATCTATAGAAGCTAAAATGGGTGTTCAAACTGACGTTTTAGTTGATGATTTTTTAAGCGCAATTAGCACTAATTCAACTATTGATTTCAATACATTAGTAGAAACGTTTTCTGATAGTCAAGTTCCGATTAATCCTGGTAATTTTGATAGTTACCTTGATTATTTAGCAAATAACGTTATTAATCATTCAATACATACATCTTCACCACGGTTTATAGGTCATATGACCTCTGCTCTTCCCTGTTTTGTGCGACCGATCGCAAAACTGATGACAGCTATGAACCAAAATGTTGTCAAAATAGAAACAGCCAAAGCTTTTAGCCCTTATGAACGTCAGGCTTTGGCAATGATGCATAGATTGATTTATAACTTTTCTGATGAATTTTATAACGAACATATCCAAAATAGCCAAAGCACTTTAGGCATATTGGTTTCTGGAGGTACGGCAGCAAATATCATCGCACTTTGGTGCGCTCGCAATAAATCTTTAGGTGCAAAAAATAGTTTTGCAGGTGTAGAAAAAGAAGGTTTAACAGCAGCTTTAGATTACTATGGTTATCAAGGAGCGGTAATCATTGGCTCTGAATTGATGCATTATTCTTTTGATAAAGCCGCAGATTTATTAGGCATAGGTACGCATGGTTTAATAAAAATTCCTACTAATGGTGATAATCAAGTAGACTTACCAGCTTTACGTCAAGCTGTTGCAGATTGTCAGACTAAAAACTTGCATATTATTGCGATCGTGGGTGTTGCTGGTACTACGGATTCTGGAAACATAGATTCGCTTTTAGACATAGCAGATATTGCCCAAGATGCAAATGTTCATTTTCATGTAGATGCAGCTTGGGGTGGCCCACTCATTTTTTCCGAACAACATCGACAAAAGCTTGTTGGTATTGAACGCGCTGATTCGGTAACAATTGATGGACATAAACAACTGTATTTACCTATGGGTATTGGTATGGTATTTATGCGCGAACCATACTTAGCTTTATCGATTGAAAAAAATGCTAGCTACACCATGCGTAAGGGTTCATTCGATTTGGGTAAACGCGCTTTAGAAGGTTCTCGAGCGGGTATGGCATTATTTTTACATGCTGGGTTACATCTGATCGGACTTAAAGGTTATGAATTTTTAATTGATGCAGGTATTGAGAAGACACAATATATGGCGGATCAAATTACTGCCATACCCGAATTTGAGTTACTATCTCAACCGGATATAAATCTCCTTCTTTACCGTTACATCCCAGAACCTTTCAGAGAACTTGCAGTTAAAAAGCAATTAACAGACACTGATAATCAACAAATCAATATATTCAATGAGCGCCTGCAAAAAACTCAACGTCAAGCCGGTCGTACTTTTATCTCGCGGACAACAAAAAGAATTAACTGTTTAGAAAAAGAAATTTCTGTGACTGCGCTTCGGGCGGTAATCGCTAATCCGCTCACGACTAAAGAGGATATAGATGCAGTACTAAATGACCAAATTCAGATTGCTTTAGATTTATCGATATCAGATTCCTTAGAAGCCACTCAGAGCCTAGCGTAGTTGCTGTTAATAAGTTTAATTAGGTATTTTCCATGAACAACTCTGATGAATTTAATAACTTTGATGATAACGATGAAATAGCCATCATTGGTATAAATGGTCGTTTTCCAGGTGCAAAAAATGTTGAGACTTTTTGGAATAATTTACGAGATGGAGTAGAGTCAATTTCTCATTTTACAAATGAAGAACTGCTAGCTGCGGGTATAGATCCGGCTTTACTCAACGATCCCAATTATGTAAAAGCAAGCAGCATAATAGAAGATATCGAGTTATTTGATGCTGCATTTTTTGGATTTACTCCTAGAGAAGCTGAAATCACAGACCCACAACATCGAATTTTTTTAGAATCTGCCTGGGAAGCTTTAGAATCTGCGGGCTATGATTCTGAATCATACAACGGGAAAATTGGGGTCTATGCTGGTGTAACTAATAGTAACTATTTATTTACAAATTTATATTCCAACCAAGATTTAATGCAGTCGGTAGATGCCTTAAATATTTTTATTGGTAATGAAAAAGATAATTTAAGTACGCAAACCTCTTACAAGTTAAATCTGACTGGGCCAAGTATTAATGTTCAGAATAACTGCTCTACATCATTAATCGCTGTACATTTAGCTTGTCAAAGTTTGCTGAATGGTGAAAGTGATATAGTTTTGGCTGGTGGTGTTTCTATAGCAAAGCTACCTCAACAATCTGGTTATCACTATCAAGAGGGGGTTCTTTGTTCCCCTGATGGACACTGCCGAACTTTTGATATTAACGCTAAAGGAACAGTGTTTGGCGATGGTTTAGGAATTGTGGTATTGAAACGGTTAGCTGATGCTGTTACTGATGGAGACTTTATTCATGCTGTAATTAAAGGTTCAGCTATCAATAATGACGGTTCTTTAAAGGTTGGTTATACAGCACCTAGTGTTAATGGTCAAAGAGAAGTAATTTTAGAAGCGCTTGCCTTATCTGGTGTTGAACCCGATACTATTTCTTATATCGAAGCTCATGGAACTGCAACTCCTTTAGGAGATCCGATTGAAATCAAGGCTCTCACACAAGCTTTTCGTGCTAGTACAAATAAAAAATGTTTTTGCGCTATTGGTTCAGTAAAAAGCAATATTGGGCATCTGGATACAGCAGCCGGTGTAACAGGTTTAATTAAAACGGTACTTGCATTAAAACATAAACAAATACCCCCTAGTTTACATTTTGAAAAACCCAATCCAGAGATAGATTTTGCCAATAGTCCCTTCTACGTCAACACCAAATTATCAGAATGGAAAACTAATAGTTTACCTCGCAGAGCAGGTGTCAGTTCTTTTGGAGTTGGCGGGACTAATGCCCATGTAATCTTGGAAGAAGCTCCAGTAATTGAAACATCCAGTGCTTCTCGACCTTGGCAATTGCTGTTACTCTCAGCCAAAACTAGCACAGCTTTAGAAAGTGCGACTGCAAATTTAGCGGCTTACCTCCAACAACATCCTAATATCAACCTGCCAGATGTAGCTTACACCCTACAAGTAGGCCGTCGAGCTTTCGATCGTCGGCGGCTGGTAGTTTGCCAAAATTTAAATGATGCAGTTAGATTACTTAAAAATGAAGAAGCAGAACGCGTTTTTAGTTACCACTGGGAGCCAAGTCGTTGCCCTGTCATTTTCATGTTTTCAGGACAAGGGTCAGAATATGCAAACATGGGTCGGGAATTATACAAAGTTGAAGCAACATTTCGCAGACATATAGATACTTGCGCCGAAATTTTGCAACCTCACCTCGGTCTGGATATCCGTCACCTACTCTTTCCAGAGCCAGAAACAATTGAAGCGGCTAACCAACAACTACAACAAACAGCGCTGACCCAAGCAGCGTTATTTGTAATTGAGTACGCCCTGGCTCAGTTATGGATGTCTTGGGGTGTGCTACCAGAAGCGATGATTGGTGCCGATATCGGGGAATATGTTGCCGCTGCGATCGCAGGTATATTTTCTCTTGAAGATGCGCTATTGATTGTAGCAAACAGAGGACAACTGCGATCGCTCACAAAAGTTCAACTCAATCCACCAAGTATTCGCTTTATTTCCAATCAGACTGGTAGCTGGATTACAGATGCACAAGCCACAAATCCTAACTATTGGAGCCAACATTTACAAAAAACTGTAAAATTTGCCGATAGTATTTCTCAACTATTAGGGCAGTTTGAAGGCGTTTTTTTAGAGGTAGGGCCAGGGCAAAATTTAAGCACATTAACCAAACAACATTTAGATATCAATGCTAAACAATATGTGCTAACTTCTTTACCCCATGTCAAAGAGCAACAATCAGATGTAAGCTTTGTGTTGCAGACATTAGGGCAGTTATGGCTTTTTGGTGTCGATATAGATTGGTCAGAATTTTATACCGAAGAACAGCGTCATCGTCTACCTTTACCTACCTATCCCTTTGAACGGCAAAGATACTGGATTGAAGCGAAAAATCCAGGTAAAGATGATGCTCATATAGTATCACTAACTAAAAAAGCTGATATAGCCGACTGGTTTTATCTTCCTTTTTGGAAACCTTCTTTACCTCCTGTCGAACTTGATAGCCAAATATTAATAACTAAAAAATCTTGCACTTTGGTATTTCTTGATGAGTGTGGCTTGGGTATCAAGTTGGTAAAACAACTAGAAAAACAAAACCAAGATGTCATTACTGTAAAAATCGGCGATCAATTTATCATACTAGGCGATGGATATACTATCAACCCAGAAAATAATCAGGATTACGATATTTTATTCCAAGAATTGCTCAGAAAAAACAAGTTGCCACAAACGATAATTCATTTATGGAATGTTACAAATATCAGCGAGCATGAATTAGAAATTCCAGAACTAGAATCAGCCCAAATCAAAGGATTTTATAGTTTATTATTTATTGCCCAAGCTTTGGGAAGACAAGAAACTAGCGATAATTTTCAAATCACAGTTATTTCTAACAACCTACAGTCTGTGACGGGAACTGAAGTGCTTTGTCCAGAGAAAGCCACTTTAATCGGGCCAATTAAAGTTATTCCTCAAGAATATGCAAATATAAACTGTCGTAGTATTGATGTTATTCTTCCTCCTAAAGACAGTTGGCAAGAAGAAAAACTTATAGAAAAATTACTGGCAGAACTGACGGTTGATAATTCGGAAAAGTTAATTGCTTATCGAGGTTTGAATCGATGGGTGCAGAGTTTTGAGCCAGTGCATTTTGATAAAGCTAAAATTGAAACCCCTCGACTACGAGAAAGAGGAGTCTATTTAATTACAGGTGGACTTGGAGGTATCGGACTTGTTTTGGCAGAATATTTAGCTCGGACTGTCCAAGCAAAACTACTGTTAGTAGGACGTTCTGCTTTACCCAAAAAAGATGAGTGGTCTCAATGGCTATCCACTCACGATGAAAGTGATAATACTAGCTATAAGATTCGCAAAGTTCAAGAACTTGAAGACTTGGGTGCAGAAGTTTTAGCCATCGCTGCTGATGTTAGCAATATAGAACAAATGCAAAGTGCGATCGCTCAAGCTCAACAACAATTTGGTCAACTAAATGGTGTTATTCACTCTGCTGGAGTTCCTGGAGGCGGTGTAATTCAGCGAAAAACTCTAGAAGAAGCAGAAAGTGTTCTGGCTCCAAAGGTAAAGGGGACAATAGTTATTGATGCAATTGTCAAAGATACTGAGTTAGATTTCTTTATTCTAGTATCATCAAATAGCTCAATTGTAGCGGAATTTGGACAGGTAGACTATTGTGCAGCCAATGCCTTTCTTGATGCCTTTGCTCACTGTAATGCTGCAAAGCAGGGTAGATTTACTACTAGCATTAACTGGGATAGTTGGCAAGAAGTTGGGATGGCAGTGAATACAGAATTACCCCAGCGACTCCAAGAATTGCGAAAAGAAAATCTTAAACAAGGTATATTATCCAATGAAGGTGTAGATGTGTTTCTCCGCATTTTGGAAAATCCAATGCCTCAAGTTGTAATATCTACATCTGACTTATTAAATGTACTCAAACAGTATAATTCTTACAATCAAATACAGACCATAGAACTTTTAGAAGCTGTCAACTCTTCCAAATTAAAATATCCTAGACCTGAACTAAGTAACGATTATATTGCTCCCCGAAATAAAAATGAACAAAAGCTAGTTGAAATTTGGCAAGAAGTTATTGGTATTGAACGGATAGGAATTTATGATAACTTTTTTGAACTTGGTGGTGATTCTCTCATAGGTATTCAACTTATGACAATCGTAAATAAGGCATTTAATTCAAATCTCTCTATTGCCAAACTTTATGAATGCCCAAATATAGGCTCGATGACGAAGATTTTTACTCCTGAAGACTCTCAGCAAAATGCTTTTGAACAAAGGCTAAATCGAGGACAAAGAAGAAGACAGATGAAAATGCAAGCAAACTAAAATACAAAGTTAATTTATCTGGTTAATCAAATCATGAGTATAGAAATAGGGCAAGAGGAAATAGCAAATCTAGATATAGCAATAGTGGGGATGTCTGGTCGTTTCCCTGGTGCAAACAATATCGATGAGTTTTGGTATAATATCCAAAATAAAGTTGAGTCTATTTCTTTTTTCTCGAATGAAGATTTAGTAGATTCAAATCTGGAAGAAGAAATTTTACACGACCCAAATTATGTAAAAGCAGCACCTATATTAGAAGATATTGAGTATTTTGATGCGAGGTTCTTTGGTTACACCCCTAGAGAAGCCGAACTAATTGACCCTCAACATCGCCTCTTTATAGAATGTGCTTGGGAAGCTTTGGAAAACGCTGGATACGATCCAGAAACATATAATGGTTTGATTGGAGTTTATGCTGGTGTTAGCACAAACACTTACTTTTTTAACAATATATATAAAAATGTTAATTCTAGAGAGATTTCCAATAACTATACTTTTAATAAAGATTTTTTGACTACAAATGTATCATATAAATTAAATTTAAAAGGCCCAAGCATAGGAATTCAAACTTACTGCTCTACTTCATTAGTTGCTTTACACTTAGCTTGTAAAAGTTTACTTGATGAAGAGTGTGATATCGCTTTAGCAGGCGGAGTGACGATTATAGTTCCACAAAAGTCAGGTTATTTGTATGAAGAGGATGGAATTCTATCTCCTGATGGTCATTGTCGAGCCTTCGATGCTAAAGCACAGGGTACTGTTTTTGGCAGTGGACTGGGAATAGTCGTTTTAAAAAGATTAAAAGATGCGATCGCAGATAAAGATTATATTCATGCAGTTATCAAAGGTTCAGCAATCAACAATGACGGTTCTTTGAAAGTTAGCTATACAGCACCTAGTGTAAATGGTCAGGCTGAAGTTATTGTAGAAGCTCTGGCAAATGCTGGAATAGATGCTGAAGATATTTCCTATATAGAAACTCATGGAACTGGAACAGCTGCTGGAGATCCAGTGGAAATTGCTGCACTCACTAAGGCTTTTCGTGCTTTTACCCAAAGAAATGGCTTCTGTGCTATCGGTTCAGTAAAACCAAATATCGGACATTTAGATATAGCTGCTGGTATAGCAAGTTTAATCAAAACGGTGCAAGCCTTAAAATATAAAAAAATCCCTCCTAGCCTCAATTTTGAAGTTCCCAATCCTGAGATTGATTTTGTCAACAGTCCCTTCTACGTTAATACTAAACTTAGCGAATGGAAAACTAACAATACTCCCCGAAGAGCAGGAATTAGTTCCTTGGGTTTTGGTGGAACTAATGCCCATGTGATTCTGGAAGAAGCCCCTAAAATTGAATATTTTGATGACTATAAACCTTGGCAATTGTTGTTAATATCAGCCAAAACTAGCACAGCCTTAGAAACTGCAACTAATAATTTACTTGCGTATTTCAAACAACATCCAGAGATAAATTTAGCTAATGTTGCCTATACTTTAAAAGTGGGTCGTAGAGCTTTTAACTATCGCCGAATATTAGTGTGTCAGAGTGTTGAAGATGCTGTCAGCGTTTTAGAAACACAAGAGCAAGAACGAATTTTTACTGTATGTCAGGAGCATAGAGAACAGCCAGTAATTTTCATGTTTTCAGGACAAGGATCGCAATATGCAAACATGAGTCGGGAATTATACGAAGTCGAACCGACATATCGCAGACATATAGATACTTGTGCCGAAATTTTGCAACCCCATCTTGGTTTTGATATCCGCGATCTATTGTTTCCAGAGCCAGAAGAAATTGAAGCGGCTAGCCAAAAGTTACAACAAACAGCTTTCACCCAACCAGCGTTATTTGTAATTGAGTACGCGCTGGCTCAGTTATGGATGTCTTGGGGTGTGCTACCAGAAGCAATGATTGGTCATAGTATTGGGGAATATGTTGCAGCCGCGATCGCAGGTGTATTTTCTCTTGAAGATGCCTTAGTAATTGTGGCAAAAAGGGGACAACTGATGCAACAGTTACCTCCAGGAAGTATGCTGGCAATTCCACTACCAGAACAAGAGGTGCGATCGCTGTTGGATGCACAGCCTTTGTATAAAAATTCTCTAGAAATAGCAGCGATTAATACCAAAACTTCATGCGTGGTTTCTGGAACGAAGGAAGCGATCGCAACTCTACAAAATCAATTATCACTTCAAGGGGTTGAATGTCGTTTATTGCATACATCTCATGCGTTCCATTCGCAAATGATGTCACCAATATTAGAAGAGTTTGTGCAGTTGCTGAAAACAGTTCAACTGAATTCACCGCGCATCGGCTTTATTTCTAACGTAACTGGTACTTGGATCACAGATGCACAAGCCACAAATCCCGCTTATTGGAGCCAACATTTAAGACAAACTGTAAGATTTTCTGATGGCATATCTCAACTTTTAGAGCAGTTTGCAGGTGTTTTTCTAGAGGTGGGGCCGGGACGAACTTTAAGCACATTCAGCACACAGCATCTAGATAAAAATGCTAAACAATACATCCTAACTTCCTTACCTCATCTTAAAGAGCAACAATCGGATGTAGGGTTTTTGTTGCAAACATTAGGTCGGTTGTGGCTTTTTGGTGTAAATATAGATTGGTCTGGATTTTATACCCACGAACAGCGTCATCGTTTACCTCTTCCTACCTATCCTTTTGAGCGACAAAGGTATTGGATTGATACCAAATCTACATCACCTTCTGTAAAGAGTAACTCGGCAACATTAGAGCAGAAACAAGATATTGCAAATTGGTTTTATACTCCGTCATGGAAACGCTCTTTCCTCACTCATTCATCTTCTGCTCATACAGAAGCTTCCCAAGAGCAATGGTTGTTTTTCATTGATAATTTTGGAGTAGGTGAAAATTTAATTAATGTATTAAAGAGTCAAAATAAAAATATAATTATAGTTAAACAGGGAGAAATTTTTAGTAAAGAGACTGAAGGTGTTTATACAATTAATCCGTGTGTAAGCGAAGAGTATAATATCTTATTTAAAGAATTAAGTTCATTCGGCAAATATCCGCATAATATAGTTTACTTATGGAGCATCAGCAAACTTGAAAAATGTCAAATAAAAACTTATTTAGAATTCAATAGTCTACTGTTTTTATCGCAGAGCTTAAGAAAAATCAAAAATGACGAAATATTACAAGTTTGGGTTGTATCTAATCATATTCAAGAAGTCAATGGAAATGAAATTATAGCTCCAGAAAAATCAACGGTATTAGGTTTATGTAAGGTAATTTCTCAAGAGTATCCTAATATAACCTGCCGCAGTATTGATATTGCTATAACTAATCACCTAGATGGACACAAAGAACAAGAGGATTGTGAAAGTAATATTATTGACAAACTTTTAAGCGAGTTAACATCTGCATCCTCAGACTTAATTGTTGCTTATCGTGGTTGCTACCGTTGGGTACAAACATTTGAGCCAATTCACTTAGAGTCAGTAGGTGAAGAAAAAATACCATTGAGAAAACACGGTGTTTATCTGTTTCCTGGTGGCTTAGAAACTATTGAAATTGTACTTGCTGAATATTTAGCCAAAACTCTACAAGCAAAAATCATATTTATCGAAAATTTAGATTTTCCAGAAAAGTATGATTTCTCACAATGGCTTGTAACTCAGCCTCAAGAAGATGAAGTAAGTTATAAAATTCAACAATTATTATTATTAGAAAAATTAGGTGCAGAAGTTTTGGTAATGCGTGCGGATACTACTAATTCTGAGCAAATGCATCAATGCTTCTCATCTTATAATATTGGACAGATTAATGGAGTTATTTATTCAACTGGAAGAAATCGGGAAAAAATATTTGGTTCATTGCCAGAAATTGGTAAAATAGAATTAGAAAAATTACTTGAACTTCAATGTTGTAAAATTGCTGTATTAGAACAAGTTTTACAAAATATAAAATTAGACTTTTGTATCATTTCTTCCTCTTTAGCTTCCATTTTAGGGGGATTTGGCTTAGGGTTATATTCAGCCGCAAATCATTTCATAGATAGCTTTGCTAATCGACACAACCGCAATAATTCTTTATCCTGGTACATTATAAATTGGGATAAGTTACAGCTAAATGTCGCCCAAGAGCAAAAAAAACCAGAGCAAGGACTGGGTTTGAAATTAGGCATTACTCCAGCAGAAACTATAGAAGTATTTAAACGAATACTTTCTCTAGATCGAGGAACTCAAATTATTGTTTCTACGGTAGATTTAAACGCCAGACATAATTATGCATTTAACCACCATACAAATTCAAAATCTTATAATCAATTAGATTCATCATCATGCTATTCCAGACCTCAACTTAGTAATTCCTATGTTGCTCCGACAAACCAGTTAGAAACACAAATTACGGAAATATGGCAACAGGTACTTGGAATTGCAGAAGTTGGTATTTACGACAACTTTTATGAGTTAGGAGGAGACTCTCTGATTGCAACTCAATTAATTTCTCGATTGAGAGCGAAATTTCCTATAGATTTACCACTGCGTGACCTTTTGTTGCAAGCCATGATCCCAACCAAACAGGCAGAAATGATTGAACAACTTCTGTTGGAAAAAATAGAAGAATTATCTGAAGAAGAAGTAGAAACTTTTTTGGCTAACACATAAAAGTCCGATTTTATTCAACAAATAGTGCCTCATTAATTACTTAAAAACCTTCATTGAAAAACAGGAAAAATAGTCTATGTCTCTACTCAATACTCTTCCTAACTATGAACCCATCGCTCGTTTACAGAATGAATTCAAGAATACGCCTGAAGATTTGGTAGCAGGTATAATACCTGCTTTAGAGCAAATATTCTTATCACAACTTCCTGCGGGAGCGCATATTCTTGAACTGGGTTGTGGTTCTGGCTATTTAGCACAGCAGCTTAACATTAAAGGATATAAAGTTACTGGAATCGATGCTTCTGAAGGGCTACTAAACTACGCTAGAAAAAACGCGCCTGAAAGTGAATTTATCCTTGGCGATATACGTAATTTTGAATTACCACCCATCTTCGATACAGTTTTGGCAAATGATGTTTTTCATTTTATCCAAAACAATGAAGAATTAAAAATGGTATTTAAAAACGTATATGCTGCACTTAAAGATGGTAGCATCTTTGTGTTCAACATACCAATAACAGATTGGCTACATGAAGCTGCTCAAAAAAATAATTTTAATATTGTCTACGTTAACGACGAATGCTCATTAATAGAGTTATTCTATTACAAACCTGAAGAAAGGACATGGGAAATCAAAGTTACAGGATTTGAATTAATAGAAGAAACCTGGAAGCGTTCAGACACCGTTTGGCTAAGGAAAGATCACTTTTTAGAAGAAGTTCAATCAGCTTTAAAAGATGCAGGATTTACAGAATTTAATTATTACAATAGCAAAGATTTTGGGGAAAGTGAAGACATAGCTTGCTTTGTTTGCCAGAAGACATCTTTAACTTAATAATCCAATTGCAAACTTTGCAAATTATTAGACTTGTCGCTTAATAATTGCCGCTTCTCCATAGAGTTTATAGTTAATCTAAATAGAAACTTTTTGGAGGAAAAATTATATTAAGCGATATTTCTACTTTATATAAGTTAAAAACACGTATAGTAATTAGTAACTTTTGATGACATATTAGCAATGGATAAACATCACTCTAATTTATCACCTGCCAAAAAAGCCCTTCTAGAAAAATGGAAGGGAGGAAAATTTCAAGCTGATACTATTCCCAAACGTCAAATATCTAAAAATATTCCTTTATCTTTCTCTCAACAAAGACTATGGTTTATCGACCAACTTTACCACGGTAGCTCTTTCTATAATATTCCCATTGCTTTCCATATAAAAGGACAACTAAATATTACAGCGCTTCAGCAAAGTCTGAATGAAATTCTCAAGCGTCACGAAATTTGGCGCACAAATTTTACACTTGTCAATGGAGAGCCAGTACAGGAAATTGCACCAAAGTTAACTTGGGATTTACCTATTATTAATCTTGAGCATTTATTTGGTAAAGATTGGGAAGGGGAAGTAAAGAAACTTATAGCCGAGGAAGTAACAAAACCTTTTAATTTAGCGAAAGGACTTTTAGTCAGAGCAACTTTACTAAGCTTGAGTGAAGAAGAATACGTTTTGCTTGTAACCATGCACCACATCATTACAGATGGATGGTCTTGTGGCGTGTTCCTGCGGGAGTTGTCAACTCTGTATGCAGCTTTGTCTACAAATCAGCTTTCTGCTTTACCTGAACTCCCGATTCAGTATGCGGACTTTGCAATTTGGCAACGCGATCGCACCCAAGGTGAATTCCTCACGACCAAATTAAATTATTGGAAGCAGCAACTAAGCGGTGATCTGCCTGTACTACAATTACCCACAGACCGTCCGCGACCTAGCGTCACAACTTTTGCTGGTGCCAAACAATACTTTACATTCTCAGCAGAACTGACTGATGCACTTAGGCAATTAAGCCAGCGAGAAGATGCCACTTTATTTATGAGTTTGCTGGCAGCATTTAATGTATTATTATACCGCTACACAGACCAAGAAGATATTGTGATTGGTTCTCCAATTGCCAACCGCAATCGAGCCGAATTAGAAGGTATGTTAGGTCTGTTTGTTAATACTTTAGTATTGCGTAATGACCTCAGTGGTAATCCCAGTTTTTGCGAACTTCTCCGTCGAGTCCGTGAGGTGACTCTCGATGCTTATGCACATCAAGATTTGCCTTTTGAGATGCTTGTAGAAGAATTGCAACCCGAACGAGACTTAAGCCGAAATCCACTTTATGAAGTCATGTTTGTGCTGCAAAATACTCCAACATCTGTACAGGAAGTATCTGGATTAACCTTGCGTGCTTTAGAGTTTGAGAGTGGTACTGCTCAAATAGATATTTTCTTATCGATATCTGAATCGCGAGAAGGCTTAACAGGGTGTTTAGAATACAATACAGATATTTTTGATTCAACAAGAATTACCCAATTTATTAATCACTTCCAGACTTTATTAGAAAATATACTCGCTAATCCAGAGGAACGCATTTGTGAATTATCACTATTAAGTACTGATGAACAAGAACAATTATTACTAAAATTTAATCAAACTTGTGCAGACTATCAAGATGTATGTCTCCATCAATTATTTGAGCAGCAAGTTGAACTAACACCTGACTCTGTGGCATTAATTAGCCAGTCAGAAAAAATTACCTATCGTCAACTTAACCATACAGTTAATCAGCTTGCATATTATTTACAAAAACAGGGTGTAACAAAAGAAACATTTGTTGCTTTATGCCTAGAACGTTCTATAGACATGGTGACGGGAATTTTAGCAATCCTTAAAGCTGGCGGTGCATATATTCCCCTCGATCCGAGTTATCCAGTTGAGCGTCTAAATTTTATGCTCTCTGATTCTCAAGCATCAATATTAATTACCCATCATAAAATTGTCGAAAAACTATCATTATCTTCGCCTAAAATCGTTTATCTAGATATTCAAAAAGACGAAATTGCTCGAGAAAGTCAAGAAAATCCCATTAACATCTCCTCATCTGATAATCTTGCCTATATTATCTATACTTCTGGCTCAACTGGAACTCCTAAAGGCGTTCTTGGCAATCATCGTGGGACAGTAAATGGCTTACACTGGCTATGGAAAACTTATCCTTTCAATCCAGAAGAAGTTTGTTGTCAGAAAACAGCTATTAGTTTTGTAGATTCTGTTTGGGAAATTTTTGCTCCTTTACTTCAGGGAATTCCCATAGTAATTATTAATAATGCAACTCTACTAGATCCACAGTTATTTATAGAAGCTTTAGCGCATCACAAAGTTACCCGTATTATACTTGTACCCTCACTCCTGCGTTTACTGCTAGATAATTACCATCATCTAACCAATAAATTATCACAATTAAAACTCTGGATAACTAGTGGAGAAGCATTATCTGTTAACTTAGCTAAAAGTTTCCGAGAATTAATACCATTTGCAAGACTAATCAACCTTTACGGTTCATCGGAAGTTTCTGCAAACGCCACTTACTACGACACCAGTTTATTATCAGACCAAGCAAACAGTGTACCTATCGGTCGTCCTATTGATAATACTCAAGTCTATGTATTGGATCGCAATTTACAACTAACCCCTGTAGGAGTTGTTGGCGAACTTTATATTGGTGGCGACGGATTAGCGAAGGGATACTTACATCGCCTGGAATTAACCGCTGAAAAATTTATCGATAACCCCTTTGTTCTAGGAAATAAACTTTATAAAACTGGTGACTTAGTGCGTTATCTCAATGATGGCAATATTGAATATTGGGGTCGCCACGATGAACAAGTAAAAATCAGAGGTTTTCGAGTCGAATTAGGCGAAATTTCTACAGCTATTACAGAACATCCAGATGTAAAAGAATCGGTTGTCATTCTTAGCAACGATACTCAAGAAAGTCAAATTTTGATTGCTTATGTCGTCACCCAAAATCAGGATATAGCTGCACAACTGTTGCCTTACTTGCAACAAAAATTGCCTAATTATATGCTCCCATCCAGCTTTGTGGTATTAAATACTTTTCCACTTACACCTAATGGCAAAGTAGACAAGCGTTCTTTTTCCACAAATGAATTTATCCGACCAAATATTACAAATTCCTTCATCCCCCCTCGGAATTTTACAGAGTTGTCATTAGTAAAATTGTGGGAAAATCTACTAAAGACTAACCTCATTGGAGTGACAAATAATTTCTTTGAATTAGGTGGCCATTCATTTTTAGCTGTACGCTTAATGGCTCAAATTCAAGACAAATTTGGGCATAATCTTACCCTATCTACTCTTTTTGAAAATCCCACAATTGAGAAACTAGCTCTTATTGTCAGTCAGCGATCGCACGAAATTTATAATTCTCCTCTTGTAGTAATTAACTCTTCTGGTTCCAAGACACCTTTCTTTTGTATGCATGGCGCAGGTGGAGGTATTAATAACTATTTTAATTTGTCCAGAAGGCTTGGTGAAGACTATCCATTTTATGCCTTGGAACATACCCCTAATCAAGAAAAACCTGAAATTCTCTCACTAGAAGAAACAGCAAATAAATACCTCCAACAAATTCGTAAAGTACAGCCAAATGGCCCTTATCTTTTAGGCGGTCATTGTTACGGTGGTGTACTTGCTTTTGAAATGGCGCAGCAATTGCAAAGACAGGGTGAAGCAGTAGATTTGCTAGTTGTTATCGATGCCATTCTTTTAGAAACACGCATTGAATCTACAAAGGATGACGATGCAAAATTTTTACTTCGGATGGCTGAATCCATAAAAACTGATAATAATATAGATTTTTCGATTCCTTTTGAGGAACTTAGAGTTTTGCCACTAAATGAGCAACTTAATTTGATTAATAAAAAAGCAAACTTCATCTTTAGTGATACAGAAATTAAAGATTTCATCAGCTATTACAAACTTTTTAAAGCTGATGTTCAAGCTATGCGAGATTATGTCCCACGACTTTATCCTCATCCCATAACTCTATTTCGAGCTAACGAAGAGATTATTCATGACTTTGATAATCCAGAATGGAATACTGATGACCCATTATTAGGTTGGGGTAAATATTCTAGTCTACCTATTCAAGTCATTGAAGTTCCTGGCGATCATTTCTCGATTTTCGTTGAGCCTCATATTCAAAAATTAGCTAAACATCTGAGAAATTGTATCGATCGTGCTGTGTGCAATGTCATAAATAATGGGAGTAAAAAAGACTAATGAAACTACCCCCAGGGCCGAAAATCCCCTTATGGTTGCTAGGTCTGCAATTTGAGATTAATCCCTTTGGTTATTTGGATACTATTTCCCAACGTTATGGTGATATCGTTACTATAATGTCTGGCTCTACACCAATTGTTTACATCAGCAATCCTTCAGGGATAAAAGAGATTTTTACAAATACTAAGGAAATTACAGCTAGCGGTGTATTAAACCAAGATTTCGCCTTCATAACCGGAAATCAAGGAGTTCTGCAACTTGATGGTTTAGTTCATAAAAATCGGCGTAAGCTCCTAATGCAAGCTTTTCATGGAGCGCGGATGCAAGCGTGTGGCCGAGGTATCTGCGAACTCACGGAAAAGATGATGAGTAAACAAGTGGTTGGAAAAGCTTTTATTGCATACCCAATCATTGAAGATATTACTTTTCAAGTTGGTATAGAGCGGGTAATCGGTTTGTATGAAGGAGAGCGCTACAACAAAATTAAGCATTTATTTGCGTCTTTGCTTAAACTCGATAGACAATCTCTTATAGCTAAGATTATTAGTAATATTTTCCAAGAAAAAGATTTAGGTAAATGGAGTCCCCAGGGATATCTCCTTCACCTCCGGCAAGAACTTTTTCAATTGTTATCTACTGAGGTTAAAGAACGTCGCCAGCAAGCAGATATTTTACGCACTGATATACTTGGCGATTTGATATTTGCTTGTGATGAAACAGGTGAAACTTTAAGCGATGAAGAGGTGCGTGACCTTTTATTATCGCCTATATTTGCAGCTGGTGATGCTTCGGGAACTGCCATTAGTTGGGCTTTATACTGGATTCACCGCTTAACAAATGTTCGGGAGCAACTACTAGAAGAACTTGATAGTCTTGGTCAGAATCCAGACCCCATGAGCATTGTTACACTCCCTTATTTAAGTGCTGTTTGTAACGAAGTTTTACGAATTTACCCAACCCAATTGTTTACATTTCCCAGGTTGGTAGAATCTCCAATTGAGTTAATGGGCTACAAACTGCATCCCGGTACAATACTTCTTGGCAATATTTATTCGACCCATCAGCGTGATGATTTATATCCTAAACCAAAAGAATTTCAGCCAGAGCGCTTTTTAGAAAAACAATTTTCTCCTTATGAATTTCTGCCATTTGGTGGCGGTTCTCGTGTGTGTATTGGCGCGAGTTTTGCTCTATTTGAAATGAAACTTATATTAGCAACTATTCTTTCACGCTATCAATTAGAGTTGATCGATCAGCGCCCAGAACGTCCTAAATTTGCAGGTTTGATTTGTTCTCCTGCAAGTGGAGTAAGAATGGTCATGCGTAATCGGCGTCAGTATCAAGGAAAGTCACAGTCACTGATTTCTGACTTGGTTTAGCCCTTGAATTTAGTTTTCTATTCAGTTGATATAGGTCATATTTCTAAATATAACCTTTTCAAGTATAAAAATACATTTTGTTTTGGAGTAAATAGATATGAATCAGAGTAATAAAGGCACAGTTGTCATCACAGGAACATCCACAGGTTTAGGCCGAGTAACTGCGCTTTCATTGGCCAAGCAAGGGTATCGCATTTTTGCAGGAGTCCGTACAGAGAAAGATGCACATTCACTAAAACAGGCTGCATCTGGTAATTTAACACCCATTATTATGGACATAAGCAAAGCGGAAGAAATTAAATCTGCTGCGGAATTTGTCTCACTGGCGGTTGGTGATGATGGTTTATTTGCATTAATTAATAACGCCGTTGTAGCTGTAGATGGGCCACTAGAATGTATTCCCATAGATGACATTAGATGGAATTTTGAAGTAAATGTTGTCGGACAAATTGCAGTTACACAAGCATTTTTACCAAAGATCCGACAAGCCAAAGGTCGAATTATCTATATTAGTGGAATTTGTGGCAGATTAGCTCTACCTTATAGAAGTCTTTTATCTGCTTCAAAATTTGCGATCGAGGCAATTACAGATTCTTTAAGAATGGAATTATCTTCTAGTGGAATTGAGGTTATTTCCATCTTACCAGGGGGAATCGTAACTCCAGAACAGGCTGACAAAGTAGAAGCTAGTTACCAGGAAATATTAGCTAATATGTCACCTGAAGCTAAAGCTATATATGGCAAGAATTACAAAATATATATGCAAGGAGCAGTAGAGGACAATCGCAGCACAGGTTTACCACCTGAAAAAGTGACAAATACGATTTTGGAGGCTTTGGAAGCTAGGAAACCTAAAAGACAATATTTTGTCACCCAATCATCATGGGAACTTAGGCTATATGCCTTATATAAAAGATTGGTGCCGCATCAATATTTTTATGACAATTTTTATAAGGATATGCAAAAAGGAATGGGATTGGATTAGCAATTTATCATTATTTTATTCTTTTTGAATAATAACTAGAACAGAGATAGGAAATATGTCAAAACATACTCACCAACTTCTTACAAGTGACTGTCGTTTTTGCTCTTTGGTTTCTCAAGCTAATGGAGAAGATCCAATTGGGACAGCAGGTACTTGTGAGCATTGGTTGATTATGGAAGTTCCACAACCTTGGCCGCAAGAAATATTTCAAGAAAATCCAACTATTAAGCCATTGGTGAGTTTATTTGAAGAGTTAATTTTTAAGCATGGAATCAAGTTGAAACCAATGCTAATTGCTCCTGATGGCGAGTATTCTCATCCTGGCTTTACCCGCGTGTTTTACTACTACCGTCCTGCAAAGCTTTTTTCTCAGTTTGAGAAACAGGAATTTGTTGTTCCAGAAAGCAAAGCGGCTGCTTTGGTGACAGCAATATTCAAGCAGTTAATGCAACAACCCAATAATTTATCAGAATTTCAGCAATATATACAACAAACAAGTCACATTCGTGAACTCATGGTTTGCACCCATGCTCAAGTTGACCTTGCTTGTGGCAGATTTGGGACTCCTATCTATCGACGATTACGTAAAGAATATGCTCCTACTTCTAATGGAAAGTTAAGAGTTTGGCAAACAACTCACTTTGGTGGTCATCAGTTTGCTCCTACCTTAGTTGATTTACCCCAAGGCTGCTTATGGGGGCACTTACAGCCAGATGTATTGGATTTATTAGTGCAGCGAAACGGTTCAGTTTCTGGTTTGCGTCAATACTACCGAGGATGGACTGGTTTGAGCGAATTTGAGCAAAGTGTTGAACGCGAAATTTGGATGCAGTCTGGTTGGAACTGGTTAGATTACTTGAAAGCAGGTAAAGTTCTGGCGATGGAAGAAGTAGCTGAAGGACAGAATGCTGACTGGGCAGAAGTTCGTATTGATTTTGTAGTTCCAGATGGTAGTACATCAGGTGCCTATGAAGCCAGAATAGAAGTCTGTGGTGAGGTCATGAGTGCATTTAACTCAGCAAAAGAGATGGAGTTAGAAGCAGTGAGACAATATCGCGTTAGCCGTTTGGTTAAGGTTGAGTAAACAGAAATCATCCAAAAACTAAAAAATGACTTTACAAAAACAATCCCAAATTACAAATGAAATTCTTCAAGGTAATCTTGTTCAGTTGATGTTTAAGTTATCAATTCCCAGTACTTTGGGGATATTGATGCTTAGTTTAAACACTTTTATTGATGCTTTATTTGCAGGACGATTCATTGGTGAAACTGCTTTGGCGGGTATTTCACTTGCACTACCATTTACAAGTATTATCAATGGATTTGCTCTGTTAGTTGGGGTAGGTTCTGCTTCTGTTCTTAGTCGAGCTATAGGTGCTGGAGATATCAAAACTCAGTCCAAAATATTTAGTAATCTAATTGTGATGAGTGTTGCAATATCATTTTTTATCACAATTTTTGGTTACAGCTTTGGTAAAGAATTAATTGTATTAATAGGAGGAAGCGGTGAAGTTGCTTTAGAAGGCACAAAATATTTTAAAATTTATATACTAGGCTCATTATTTCTGATAGTAGGAGAAGCTTGTAGCCGTGTTATAAAATCAGAGGGAAAAATTAGGTTAACCACAATATTTGACTGGCTGTTTGTTATCGTTAACATTTCCTTAAATTATATATTTATTAGTGTATTTAATTGGGGAACTCAAGGTATTGCTTTTGCAACATTTATAGCGATGATTGTTTATAGCGTTGTCAATTTAGGTTATTTTATATCTGGTAAAAGTTCTATTCCAGTTAATTTTAAAAAAATTGCGATCGCTAGAGATTTACTACGTGCAATATTCTTCATAGGGATATCAGAATTATTTTATCCATTGACATTGTTGATTCAAGATTTGGTGATTTTTAATTTAATTTCTTACTACGGAACAAATAGTGATATTGCTTTCTTTGGAGCAACAGCAAATGTATCTTTATTTGTCTTTATTCCCATCATTGGTTTTGCCCAAGCATTACAACCTATAATTGGCATGAATTATGGCGCACAAAATTATGGCAGGATAAAAAAAGCATATTTAACTTTTGCAATTATTGGAACTCTTTTGTCAATATTAATTTGGTTGCCTTTACAATTAATCCCAAGTAAATTTTTGGGTATAATTCTACCGGGAATTAATTTTACAAAAGATGACCTGTTAAATTTTATAATTCTCACAATATCAATACCTATATGGCCTTTAGCACATTTTAGCAATACTCTTTTTCTATCTATAGGCAAAGGCAAAACTGTATTAGTAGTAATTTTGTTAAAAAGTATAATTTTAACAATACCCATGATATTATTCTTTTCAAAAATATCAGGGGTAAGAGGCATATATTATGGAATGCTTTTGGCAGATGTTTTATTTATGTTAATTGTATTAATATTAACAATTTTGGAATTTAAATCTTTAAGTTCACTTCAACTTGAAGCAAGCAAATCGTAAAATACAGGAATCATAAAAGAGAGAATAGTCTACAGAAAAATATGTATAATGAGTTGTTTTTAAGAGCAAATAAGACTGAGATATATTACTAGTATGATCGGGAAATTTAAGCGTAAATCTTATTAAGACTAATACCCGAAATTAGTACCAAATTACAAAGCATATTTAATTAAATGTCACGAGGTTAATTATGTATCAAGACGAAAAAGAAGACACAACAATTTACAAAGTGGTAGTGAATCATGAAGAACAGTATTCCATTTGGGCATCCGATCGCGAAAACGCTGTTGGTTGGAAAGATGTTGGAAAAAAAGGTTTGAAGCAAGAATGTCTGGATTACATCAAAGAAGTCTGGACTGATATGAGACCACTTAGTCTCCGCAAGAAGATGCAGGAAACATCTGGCAACATCCAGTAAGCAAATGTGCGTTTCAATTGTGCATCTGGGTGGATTTTGTATGTCCACTCCACAAGAGATATGCATTTTTATGCTGCAATTCAATTTCTTTTAGCTTAGTAACGCTTGTTATAAATGGAGAATTCTATGGTAGTATCCTCAGTTCAAGAGACACGAGTATGGTTTATCACTGGAACCTCAAGTGGCTTAGGTCGAGCATTAGCAGAAACAGTGCTTGAGCGAGGTGAGATTGTGGTGCTAACGGCACGGAATCCACAACAGATAGAAGATTTAGCAGCAAGCTTTCCGGATCGGACATTAGCGCTGCAACTTGATGTCACGAAACCCGAAGAGGTACAGGAAGCAGTGAAACAGGCAATTGCCGAGTTTGGACGCATTGATGTACTTGTTAATAATGCTGGATATAAAATTGGAGGGGTAGTTGAAGAAATTAGTGATGAGGAAGTTCGCTATCAATTTGAAACCAACTTCTTTGGTGTTTTAGAAACGCTTCGAGCAGTACTACCTTATATGCGAAAGCAACGTAGTGGGCATATCCTGAATATTTCATCAACAGCTTGCTTTATGGCAGAACCAACTGGTGGATTTTACGGCAGTAGTAAACTGGCACTAGAAGGTATTTCCGGTTCATTAGCTTACGAAGTTGCACCGTTTGGTATAAAAGTTACAGCAGTTGAACCTGGCAGTTTTAAAACAGATTTTATTAAACGTTCTTTTGTTGCCAATGATAGTCAAATAGATGACTATAAGGAATTGGTTAATAACAGTCGTCAAGAGATGTTAGACGATCATGGTAAACAACCAGGCGATCCCAAAAAAGCTGCTTTAGCAATGATTCAAGTGGTTGATAGTGATAATCCACCACAGAGATTAGCCTTGGGAGCAGATGCAGTAGAGATTATCGATCGTGCATTAGAGTTTATGAAAGGAGAATTAGATGCTTGGAGCGAAGTATCTGTAAATACTGCATTTGATGAGGTTCTAGTAACCAAATAGTACTATTTTTCGCGGTTAATCAGACGGTCAAAAATTTAGATAATAAGTAATACTTTTGACAAGCTAAACGTCTGCGCCAAATAGCGCTTTGACTTCTGACGACAAATAAAGCGTGTTACCGACCGTTGTATAGAAAAGTGGCTTAATACTGAAGCGATCGCAGGCAGTAAATAACGTGAGTTCGACAAGCCCTTTTTTGACCTCTCCCCCAACCCCTCTCCGTGTCGGAGAGGGGAGCCAAAACCCTAATTTCTCGTTGCTCTTCTCTTTCCCCGTGGGAGAGGGAGGTTGTCCGGGAGAGGTTCATCGAACTCACGTTAAATAAAACCTGCCTCGCTTCATGCCACAAGATAAATGCGAATTCACCCCGCAAATGTTGCAAACATTCGATGCTAAACTTTTCATCAAGATGAAGTACAATTTGGCTGTCAGAATGGGTACTAAGTCGATGACTCAAGTTTTTTAACTGATGCTTTCTAACTTACAACCAGCTGGTATCAGAGGTAATTGGCGATCGCTTTGGGGCATCTTTGGCATTAATAGCGATCGCTTCCTCAATCGATTTTATCCCAGTTCCTGATAGCCAACCCAGTCCAGAAGCTTTGCCTGTTGGTTGTCTATTTAGCGATCGCTGTTCCTTCGTTGAAAATCCAAACGGTATGAGTCAGACAATTTTGGATTTTAGATACTTCGACTTCGCTCAGTACAAGTTTTGGATTTTGGATTGACCTCATAGATAAATCTAGGGGCTTGGGAATTTTAGATTTTAGATTTTAGATTAACTCCATAAATGAATCTAGGGGCTTGTACCATCAAGGAATGTCGGTCATTAAATTTTGAATTTTAGATTTTTCCTTCAATTCAAAGTCTAAAATTCAAAATGATTTTACCGTAAACGCCCCGATCGCAATGTACTAATAATTAACCACAAACCCAATAAACTAGCGACTGCAAACAGGATGGTGCTTAAAAAAGATAGCTGAGTTGTTTGCGCTCTGGTGGAAATAATTGCCGCACCCATAATCAGCGAACCCACTAAAATACTAAAAGATAGTCGGTTAGCGGCATCGTCCATAGTGCGCCGTACACCATCTAAACCCCGCAGTGATAGATTCCACTGTAAGGTTTCTGAGGTAACTCGGTCTAATAATAGTTCGATTTGGCGGGGAGATTGGAGAGATAGACTTTTAATATCTAAGGCTGTCCGTAATAGCGATCGCACTGGATTATCGCCCAGTAATTGCCGACGAAACAAGTCTGTAATTAATGGTTTAACTTCATCAAAAAAATTAAGCTCTGGATTGAATGTCCGCGCTACCCCTTCTAAATTTGCTAGGGTTTTGGCATACAAACCCATATTACTAGGCAACCTAATTTTATTGTTGCGGGCAACTTGTAAAACTTCATAAATTATCTGACTGAAGTTTATTTGCGTGAGGCTGACATTGTGATACTTTCGCAACATGCGATCGTAATCATTTTCTAACCGCGACAAAATCACTGGTTGAGCAGAATCTGATAGCTGTAAAGTTAACTGAGCGCACCTTTGAGCATCTAAATCAACGATCGCTAACAGCATCTCTGTTAATATCTGCTGTGTCCGGGGATCGAGTCTTCCCACCATGCCACAATCTAAAAGAGCGACACGCCCATCTTTGAGATAAAACAAGTTTCCTGGATGGGGATCGGCGTGGAAAAAGCCATCAATATATAGTTGCTGGAAAAATACCCGAAATAACAAAGTAGTTATTTCTTTACGCTTTTCGGCAGAGTCTTTAACATTAGGGTCATTATCCAAATCCGCCGCCAGGAACGGTACTCCATCGAGCCATTCCATTACCAGTAATTTTGCTGTGGTCAATTCCCAGTTAATTTCCGCAACCACTATTTGTGTGGGATCGTACCAGCGACTTTTAGATAAATTGCGCCGCAGTTGGTCTGTAAAACCCGCTTCGCGTGTAAAATCCAATTCAGCTTCTAAGGCTTTGGTAAATTCTTCGGCGATGGATTTGATTTCGTAGGTTTGCCCAAAATCAGTCCGCGCCACTAAATCGGCAATACCTTGAATTAAAGCAATATCTTGAGCAATAGTCAGATCGATTCCCGGACGTTGCACTTTGAGAGCGACTTCTCGACCGTCTGCTAGTGTAGCTCGATGTGTCTGGGCAATCGATCCTGCTGCTACGGGGATCGGGTTAACTGTGCTGAAGGTTTCTGCTAATGGACGTTTTAATTCTTTGCGGAGGATTATTTCTATCTCTGACCAAGGAACTGGCGGTACTTCATCTTGTAGAGTTGACAATTCCTCAATATAGGAGGCACTCAGTAAGTCGGGGCGGGTAGACATTAACTGGCCAAGTTTGACGTAAACTGGCCCCAAGTCTACCAGAATATTTTTTAAAACCGCAGGTGTCGGCAGCTGGGGTTCATCAGCTTTGCCACCAGTAAGTAACCTTCGCATATAGTCCCAGCCATTGCGAAGGAAGACTTCCAGGATTTCTCGTTGACGGGGAACAGTTTGGGTGAGGAACATTTTTGTAAAAAACTGCAAGGATGCAGAGGAGTTAAAGAGGTAGACAGCAGGGGATGACAATACAACCGAAATCAGCTCTAGTTTTGGTGCTTGTTAAAGTTTTGCTAGCTGCAGCACAGTCTTGAAATCTTTTGATGGATGATTGTACGGCTTGGTGGAGCTTCTGTTCGTTCAGCATCCGTTTGACGTAACTAGAGCAAGAATCCCCGCCGTGTAATAAGCGATGGGAACAAGAAAATCCTTTAGACGGAGAAATGTATTTTTGATAGGCAGTAATAGAATCGATTGCCATTGTCTTGGCCAGAGGCTCAAAGCTAATAATGTCCATAACTGTCAGATAAAATAACAGACTGTCAAGTTATAATGGGAAAACAGACTTTTTCGCCTCTGCCAAGGGTTCTAACTTTTATAGCAGGTCGGTAAATCGGGAATCGCTTTGGATAATTTTAAGGATCTGCTTGATTTCCTGGGTACGTTCTTTTTTGACAACGAGGGTGACATTGCGATCGCGCACAATCACCACATCCTCTAAACCAATAGTAACAACTACATCTTCTGGATTTGAGGCGTAAATAATCGCCCCTTGCGTATCTATACCTACGTGAGTAGCAAGTTCCACATTGGGAGTCTCTTCCGTTTTCAGTAAGCGTTCGATCGCATTCCAATCTCCTAAATCATCCCAACCAAAATCAACTGGCAAAACGTATGCTAGAGTTGTCTTTTCCATTAACGCATAGTCTATACTCTTCTTAGGCAACTGGGGATAGATATCAGGGCCATGTTGTTCTAAAGGTTCGATAATTTCTGGAGCATGGGTATGTAGTTCCTTGAGAACAACCCCTGCCCGAAAAACGAACATTCCACTATTCCAGCTAAAACGTCCCGTAGATAAAAAAGTCTCTGCCGTTTCTCGGTCGGGCTTTTCAGTAAAGCGGTTCACGTGATAAGCTGGCAACTCATTAAAGCTACCTATTTTTTCACCTTGTTCAATGTAGCCGTAACCGGTTGATGGAAAAGTAGGCTTGATCCCCAGTGTAACGATCGCTGCTGTGCTTGTTGCCAGTTGCGTAGCTGCATTTAATGTGCGTGCAAACGCCTCTTGGTCAGCAATCCAGTGGTCAGCAGGGAAAAAGCCAATCACAGCGTCTTCACCATAGCGCTGTTTGATTTCTAAACTTGTCCAAGCAACGGCGGCGGCTGTGTCTCTGCCTTCCGACTCAATCAGTAAGTTTTCAACTGGTAGATCGGGTAGTTGTTGTCTTACGCCTTCAGCTATCTGACTAGAAGTGATCACCCACAAGAAATCCCACCCGCCACCGAGTTCAATCAATCGATCGGCGGTTGCTTGTAATAGACTTCTAGAGCTACCATCAAGACTTAAAAATTGCTTGGGTCGGTCTTTGCGGCTTAGGGGCCAAAAACGTTCACCTTTACCACCAGCTAGGATTACGGGGAACAATAAAGTATTCATGTTGTCATACACGCCTACCGAAGAACATTACAAGTTTACAGTGAGCTTTTCCACTGGCAATATTTGTAGCTTGGATTAACATACTTTTAGGGAGTGGTTGAGTGGGGAGATAATTGTGATAAAACAAGTCGAATGGTCGGAAAATCCGGTTACGTCTCAGCAAGTAGTAGAGTTTGAAAGTGACGTGCGATCGTCGCAACTTCAACGGACAGAAAATCAAGTAGCGCCAGCACCTGTAGCCGACTCAGAGGAGGAGCAGGTTGAACTAAACCAGCCAGCGAATCCGAACCGTAGCGTCATCGAATCTGTGGGCGCATTTCCCAATCAGCTTTCTGAGAGACTGGGCTTAACCATGCCTCGATGGCTGTTATGGTTTATGACGGTTGTCATTGGCATCATCTTATCTGGGCTGCTGGTGTCAACATTAGCGCTGTGGACTCCTTTATGGAGCAATCTAGATCGAACAGATGACGATTTAGGAACTGCTGCTAAAGACGAAGTAAAAATCCCATTACCAGGGGAGTTATGGGGCAAACTCTCCCAGTACAAGCTTTCACGTCCGATGAATATTTTAATCATGGGGATTGAACCAGTCAGCGGTACCGTTGATGGCTCACCAGAAAGCTTTGCAGGCAAAAGCGACTCCATGCTGCTGGTACGACTTAACCCTAGTGAAAAATCTGTAAGAGTACTTTCCATTCCCAGAGATACAATGATCGCCATCCCCGAAAAGGGAGAAAAGGGATTAACTAAGGTATCTGATGCCAATGCCAAAGGCGGCCCAGTCTTAGCAGCACGGGTAGTTAGCCGTACCTTAAATAATGCCCCAATCGATCGTTACATCCGTATTTCTACCAGCGGCTTACGGCAGTTAGTCGATCAGTTAGGCGGAGTAGAAGTCTTTGTTCCCCAATCAATGGAATATAAAGACTCCAGCAGTCGGCTGTCGATTAATTTAGTCAGTGGCTGGCAAACCCTTAATGGCGAACAAGCAGAACAGTTTGCCCGATTCCGCGAACCAGGTCTGGGAGATTTACCGAGAGTGCAGCGTCAGCAAGCACTAACAGGTGCCCTGCTGCAACGCTTAAATAGTCCCACCATCTTACCCAGGTTGCCTCAATTGACTCGCCTAATGCGAAAATATTTTGATACCAACCTGAAGATGGAAGAAATGATGGCGTTGGTCAATTTCGGACTTAACCTAGATCGCGATAATTTCCAAATGACTGTGTTGCCTGGTACCTTTAGCCGCTTTAGCAAAGACCCCGATAGCTATTGGCTGAATATGACTGGACAACAGAGCCTGTTGAATGATTATGTTGGGGTCAATGTACCTGGTCTAAAGCCAGATATGCGTCAGGTTCCTAACCTCAAAATTGCTATTCAAAATGCTTCAAATCAACCTCAGCTAACTGAAAAAGTTATTGCTTATCTTAAACAGAAAGGCTTTAATAATATTTACAAAGTGCCTGATTGGCCGGATACCCAACGTCAAACTCAGATTATTGTCCAAAAAGGCAACCGACGAGTTGGGGTTGATTTGCAAAAAGTCTTAGGCTTGGGTCAAATCGAGGTCTCTGCCATTGGTGATTTAGAATCCGATCTGACAATCCGCATTGGTAAAGATTGGAAATAGGCAAGAATCATTAATCATTAGTCATTAGTCATTAGTCATTAGTCATTGTTAACTAACAAAGGACAAAGGACTAATGACAACGGACTACTGAAAAATAATAAAGTTATGAAAAAGATTTTACTGCGCTTTTTGGGTTTGATTGTAATTTTGCTACTAGCCTTTGGGTGGATAATACTTAATCCCAAACCGGCTTTTGCTCAGATAAACACAATCAATTACAACAATATAAATTTAGAAAATCGTGACTTTTCTCATACTGATTTGGCAGGGGTAACTTTTGTCGCAGCAGAAATGCGGGGGACAAATTTTCAAGGAGCGAATTTAACCAACGCAATTCTGACTAAAGGAGTTTTATTAAAGGCAAATTTGGAAGATGCGAACTTGAGCGGTGCTTTAGTAGATCGCGCGACTATGGATGGTGCTAACCTGAAAAATGCCATCTTTACTGAAGCCACTTTGACCCGTAGCCGCTTTTATGATGCTGATGTCACTGGTGCTGATTTTACCGATGCTTTAATTGACCGTTATCAAGTGTCGCTGCTGTGTGAAAGAGCCGATGGGGTAAATCCGGTTACGGGTATGTCAACGCGAGACAGTTTGGGTTGTAGGTAAAGAATCTCGGCGTTGAGCATAAAATAGAGATATTTTATCGGAATATGGAAAATAAAGCTTATTTATTAGATTATGTATTATTAATTACAAATTTGCTTTTATTTTGGTATTTTCACAAAGGTAAAAATCTAAAAATCCATGAGCAAACACAAAATAAACTTAATTTTACTATTCAACCGAAGTTGCTTCGATTTACTGGGTTATTTATTGGACAAGTAGGAATAATTTACTTATTTGCTATTTTTGTGATGATACCAGTTACACAACTTAAATGTGACCGTGTTCCGCAAAATTTAGAAAGTTCCATTATTCAACAAAAATCATCAACAATTATATGTCAACTGACAGAGTTTGATTTTATCGGTCATCAAAAAAGCGAAAAACAAATTTCTGGATTAACTGAAACTCGTTTAGAAAAACAAACTAAAACCGATAAAGAGGGAAAAAATATATATGAATATCAAGTTCAGTTATTGACTAATAAAGAGAGTATTCCATTTAGACGAATTACTTACAGTGATTATTCTTCTGAAGAAGCAGAGTTTATAATATTAAAAATTAAGAATTTTTTAGCACAACCTTTAGAAAAAAGTTTACTAGTTACGCAAGATGACACCATAATCCTTTATGGTGCAATTGGAATAACCCTATTTTGGTTTTTATTAGGTTTACTGATTATAGCAACAGGTTCATTTATCAACTGTAATTTTGATAAAGAATCAAATAGTTTAACTCTCAGTCGCTATCGATGGTTTGGGACATTGGGAAAAGCAGTTTTTCTCTACTCGTTGAATGAAATTGTCGAGATTAAAGTTGAAAGCTCTTCTAGCGAAGATGGCTTTGTTTATCGAGTTAGCTTAACGTTAATATCTGGTGAAAAGGTATCTTTAAGTGGCTGCTATAGTTCTGGGTTTGAAGAGAAACAAGAAATGGTTAAGATGATCAAAAGTTTTCTCGCTGCAAATTAGTACCTATTTATACCAATTCTGCCGCTTTCTCAAGAGCAACTCTGCGATTGCATCCCAAAAAATGATTTTAAACTCTAAAGAAAATAAATTATTATATTGATTCAGGTGTTGGTATATTAGTCTGTTATGATGCCTTCGGGGAACGGAGGACACCTCTACTTATCCTGGCTCCCCTATTTAAAATTGACTGAAACTGTCAAAAATCAGTAGCCTCTAATTATCAATGGGAATTTCAATTAAAAACTCTGTTCCTTCTCCTGATTTAGAGGAACATTTCATCTGACCATGATGTTTCTCGACTACTATTTGATGGCTAATAGACAATCCTAACCCCGTACCTTTACCTGGTGCTTTGGTAGTGAAGAAGGGATCGAATATATGCGATCGCACCTCTTCTGGAATCCCCAGACCATTATCAGCTATTCTGATTACAACCTGGTTATTAATTAATTGCGTATTAATCCAGATAGTCAAAGGTATTCTCGGACACGTTTGTAATAATTTCAAATACCTCTGCTGTATAGTGTTAAACTTTTCCTCTAATGCATCAACACTGTTACTCAAAAGATTCATAAACACTTGATTTAATTGCGCGGGATAGCATTCGAGCAAAGGTAAACTATCATATTGTTTAACAATCTCAATTGCTGGGCGATCGTTATTATTTTTGAGGCGATGCCCTAAAATTAACAAAGTACTATCCAACCCTTCATGAATATCTACTGGCTTTAATTCAGCCTCATCTGTACGAGAGAAGTTTCGCAGTGATAGCACAATATCACAAATCCGCTCTGTTCCTACTTTCATAGACTCAAGGGTTTTCGGTAAATCTTCGATGATAAAGTCCAAATCACTCTTGTTGATTTGCTCTTGGATAGTTGGCAATATTGAAGAGTGTTGACGGTAAAGATTCACTACCTTGAGCAGTTCTTGAGTATATTCACTTAAATGGATAAGATTGCCAAAAATAAAACTGATAGGATTGTTGATTTCATGGGCAACTCCAGCAAGTAGTTGTCCTAATCCTGCCATTTTTTCACCCTGAATTAACCTGGTCTGAGTTTGTTTTAATTCTTGCAGAGTCTGAGTAAGTTCTAAGGTTTGACGTTTAGTTTGTTCGAGTAATTCTGCTTGCTGAATCGCAATTCCTAATTGCACCCCAACTTGAGCCAGTAAATTAATTTCCTCTTCTTTCCAATAACGTGGTTGCGAATTTTGATAAGCAACTAATAATCCCCATAATTTTTCACCTTCGCGAATCGGCACAAAGGTTTCGTTACGCGGAAGTTCGTTATCGTCGTCTGTATCCTCAAAAGTTTCTATAATCGTTGGTTGGGTTTGTGCAACTGGTTTCCAACCATCTTTAAAGGAATCTGCTACAAATTTACCGCTCCAATCCGGGTTGAAACGGTAGATTGCAATTCGCTCAACTTCGAGTAACTCTCGCACAGCGTGAGTAGTAGTTCTAAAAATAGTTTTAATATCGAGTGACTGGCGGATTTTATCAATAGTTGCAGCCAGTAGTTCTTGGCGTTCCATTGCTTTTTCGCGTTCAGTGGCTTCTGCTAACTGGACAACCTGCATTTGAACTTGCTTTAAATAAGAATCCTGTTTTAATGCAACTCCTAATTGCTCGGCGATTTGACTAGCAAATTCAACTTCAGAGGGTTGCCAGTAGCGAGGAGCAGTGCATTGGTGAATACACAGCAATCCCCAAAGTTCACCTTTTTTCAATAGAGGTGCGACCATATTTGCCCGCACTTGAAATTTTTCTAAAATTTGGACGTAGCAACCGGGGAACTTTCCTTGATAAATGTCAGCGATCGCATTTACTCGACCTTGGGCGTAAAGGGGTGCAAAGTTTTCTCCGAAACAATAGTCATAAACTTTTTCTGCCATTACCGAGTTACACTCAGGCACAAAATCTTCAGAAATAAATTCTCCTTCCCAATCTTTTTGCGGGTCAAAACGAAAGACTGCCACTCGGTCTGCTTGCAGCATTTGCCGGGCCTCAGTGACAGTAGTTTGGAAGATTGTATCTAAATCTAGAGACTCTCGAATTCGAGTAATTACACTAGTTAATGTTTTTTGTTGCTCTGCTTGGTACTGAGCGTATGCCAGCAACTTATGATGTCGCACTGCGACACCAATTTGTGTGCCGATTTTGCTCAGTGATTCGACTTCATAAGATTGCCACTCTCTGGGTGAGGCATTTTGATAGGCAGCGATGATTCCCCAAAGTTGATCTCCTTGGAGAATCGGGGCAGTAGCAAAGGCTTTTGCCTGAAATTGCTCCAACAGAGTTACATGACAGTTTGTTAATTCGGCTTGGTAAATATCATTAACTATAAAAGTCTGGTTGTTAACGTAACGCCCGCCTTGCGTCTGTTGTAAATAACTATCAGCGATCGCAGACAGAAGACCAACTAAAGGAGTCCAACCTTCAGCAAATGATTCAGCAACAAAGTTACCACTCCAATCAGGATTGAAGCTAAAGATGGCAACTCGGTCAGCTTGCAACAGCTTGCGTATTTCTTGAGTTGTGGTTTTAAAGATAATTTCAATATCAAGGGGTGAGCGAATTTCATCGACAATTTTAGCTATTACTTGGTCGCGCTGAACTGCTTGAGCCAATTTTGCAGCTTGCAATTTGACTTCATGAAGATGCTTTGCTTGTTGAATCGCAACAATAAGATGGTCAGCAATTTGACGAATAAACTCAATTTCCGATTCTTTCCATTCACGAGTCTCACTGCACTGATGAATGCAAAGCAATCCCCACAGTTCCTTCTTCCGCGATAGAGGGACAACGAGGTTAGCCTGCACCTGAAATTTGCTCAAAATTTCCAGATGACAATCACTCAGTCCCGCATTGTAAATATCTGCTACTGCTTGCACTTTACCTTGTTGATAACTAGAAGCAAATTGTTCTCCAAAGCAGTGATCATAAACTTTTATTGCCATTGCTGAGTTCCAGCCAGTTGCAACATCTTCAGAAACAAATTCTCCCTGCCAGTTTTGTTCGCGGTCGAACTGGAAGACTGCTACTCGGTCGGCATTTAGTAACTGACGCACTTGTTTAACAGTCGTTTGAAAAATTGTTTCTAAGTCAAGAGATTCCCGAATTCGGACAATGACACTCGCCAGAGCTTTTTGTTGCTCTAGTTGCTCTTGAAGTTGAGCGCTTGATAAAAGAAGTTGATTTTCTGTGAAATTTGAATTGGGTTCCATTGCTCTGGATTATTTTGTTTTTTATACAAGGGTTCCTCACACCAAACTTCATGGGGTTAACAAGTGTCAAAAATATGACAAACTGCAAAGTTTTACAGTCTTCAACTGGCCGCGTCCAGGATTCACCAATTTCAGATGGATAGCAACTTGTTGGGGTAGGGACGAATGGGCGCTTTGGGACTGAGTACTGGGTACTAGGGAATAAAATATGAGTAAGATTTGTTTGGGATTCAAATCTCGCCCGATATCCAGTCTCTAGTCTCCAATCCCCAATCCTTAGTTCAACTATTTCCCAGAAGATGGTTATTGTTATAGTTCCCCTTTCTCGATCTATCCTTGTAATGGATTAAAAAATAATTTTGGCTTGTACACAATAGAGGAGATAACTAAGTACGCAATTGTGTAAATTCGTCGTCAATTGAGGGTTTAATTGAAACACAGAGGAGCGCAAAGTTTATTTGGGTATATTCACTACAAACTTAAAGCTTGGCTGTCACTAAGTTAGTGTTGTCAAGGCAAATCAGAAAATCCGTCTGACCCCTTTGAAATCGCGATCTAACTAACTTGTAATTCGCTGTATTATAGCAATTCAGGAATTTAATTTTGAGCGTAGGCGAGCATTTACCGTAGATATCACTTTGCCTTTGCCGTTGGCGTAGGCATTTAAAATTACTAATTTGTCAAAATTTACCTGACAGACTGCGGAATTTCAGGTTAAATGTTTTAAAGTATGCACTCTGCTAGAGTTGTCGGGTATTATTCGTGACACAACAAGATCAAAAACCCTCTCGTTCTTTCGCTGGAATTGCTGGCATTGTTGCCGCAGCCACATTAATTAGTAAAGTCTTCGGTTTAGTGCGGCAGCAAGCGATCGCTGCCGCATTTGGTGTTGGTGCTGCTGCTACCGCCTATAGTTATGCCTATATTATCCCTGGCTTTCTATTGATCTTACTCGGTGGTGTCAATGGGCCATTACACAGTGCGCTCGTCAGCGTTTTAGCCAAGCGGCGGCGAGAAGAAGCGGCTCCTTTAGTGGAAACCGTGACAACGCTGGTAGGTGGAGTGCTGTTGCTGGTGACAGTGGCTCAAGTTTTATTTGCGGATGCGATCGTTGATTTAGTCGGTCATGGTTTGGAGGCGACGACTAGAGCGATCGCTATTCAACAACTCCGCATTATGGCCCCGATGGCTTTATTTGCCGGTTTAATTGGCATTGGCTTTGGTACTCTCAATACAGCCAATCAATATTGGTTACTCTCCATTAGCCCTTTATTATCCAGTATTACCGTTGTTGGCGGTCTTGCGATCTTGGCGATGCAACTGGGCAAGAATATTATTAAACCGGAGTACGCTTTAATCGGGGGAATGGTCTTAGCTTGGGGAACCTTAGCAGGAGCGATTCTCCAGTGGGTAGTGCAGCTAATTGTCCAGTGGCGGTTAGGATTAGGCACATTACGCCTGCGGTTTGATTTTAAATCCCCAGGCGTTCAAGAAGTTATCAAAATCATGACTCCGGCAACAGTTTCCTCTGGAATGATGCCAATTAATGTTGCCACTGACCTTTATTTTGCTAGTCCTATCCCTGGTGCGGCGGCAGGATTTAACTATGCCAATCTATTAGTCCAAACTCCTTTGGGGATTATTTCTAATATCATTTTACTGCCTCTATTACCGATATTTGCCAGACTATCTGGCCCCGAAAATTGGCAGGATTTAAAATTACGGATTCGCCAAGGACTCCTACTCACTGCTTTTACCATGCTACCGCTAGGGGCGCTGATGGTGGCGCTATCTGTACCCATTGTACAGGTGGTATATGAGCGCGGTGCTTTCAAGCCAGAAGCCACACAGCTAGTTTCATCCTTACTAGTAGCTTATGGAATTGGGATGTTTGTCTATTTGGGGCGTGATGTTTTGGTGCGGGTATTCTATGCTTTAGGCGATGGACAGACACCTTTTCGCATCAGTATTTTTAACATCTTGCTTAATATTTTATTAGATTGGTTTTTTGTTAAACCTTTTGGCGCTCCCGGTTTGGTATTAGCAACAGTGGGTGTAAATTGTAGCTCAATGTTAATGCTGTTATGGTTACTCGATCGCAAACTCAATGGTTTACCTTGGCGCGAGTGGAGTTTGCCGATTCTGGGTTTGGCTGGTGGTAGCGTGGTAGCTGGGGTAGCAAGCTATGGGACTTTGGTTGGTTCTCAGCAGTTGTTAGGTAAAACGGGTTTACTGATTCTGGTGTTGCAATTGTGTATATCTGGCTTCGTGGGGATTGCAGTGTTTGCGGCGATCGCTTCCTGGCTGAAAATACCAGAAGTAAATATTTTTATCTCTCGTCTACGTCAGCGCTTTTTAAAGAAATAACTGTTATAGCACAAGCCAACGTGGTTAGGACATTAACAGATGATAAAACTTAGACACAACAAGACTTTTCACCCAATCCCCAGTCACCAGTCCCCAGTCCCTTGCTATATCTAAATATTTCAGTTGTTACACCCAGGTGGGTGAGAAATAATTCAGCCACTTGGGTGAACCAGGTGCGTGAGGTTACATTTTGTAAAAAAAGAGATTCTAGTACTAGAGAACATTGATTTTACCTAACTCTAGTGAGAATAACTTTATGAAACTGACAAAATTAGCTGCCTCTTTCTTTGCTGCTGCTTCCATTGTCCTCTCAGCCGGGATTGCATCTGCTCAAACAGCAGTTACTAACGGTACTAACGGTAATTACATCGGTGCTGGTGTTGCTGTTGGTGCAACCAGTGGCGGACAAGGAAACGATGAAGCACAAATTGGTGGTAATATTCAAGGACGATACGCCGTACCGAATGCACCTGTTTCACTGCGGGGTTCTGTGTTGTATGGTGGTGATGCTGCTGCAATTATGCCCATAGTGACTTATGATGCGCCCATCGCCAAAAATACTAACGTTTACTTCGGTGGTGGTTATTCCTTTGTAACTGACGAAGGTCAAAAAACTCCATTGGGCAATCGGAATTCACCTGTAGTCACCCTTGGGATTGAATCAGAAGTTAGCAAAAATGTCATTGCCTACGGCGATACTAAATGGGGTATTGACGCTTACAGAAATAGTGATGCTGATGCTGTCAGCTTCCAAGCCGGATTAGGCTATCGCTTCTAGTAATTACGAGCTAGAAAACGGCCTATTCACAAGCTAAAGCAATGCTGTTTACCAGCCGTAATAGTAATTCATTCTTTCATACCTGAGTATTCTATTCAGGTATGAATAATTTTTATTGATGATTTTGATAAAAAATGATATTGGCTAGTATTGATACTTTCTTTTAAAGTGAAATGAGTAATTGAGAATACACGTATAAGATATTACTCATGAAAAAGATTAATCCCACTCCAGAAATAGTTGGTGAAACAACTGACGTAGAATCTTGGCTGATGCGAGCGGGGCTAAGATTTTCCGACTTAGGTAACAATGCTGCAAGTATTGCAATCCGTAGGCAATGGCGAGAATACCAAGCCGCAGTTCACAGATGTTGTGTAACCCTACATCAACCACCATCACGCGTTCAACTAAGCGGCGACTATGCCAGCTTGAGAATACCTGGCTCGGCATTAACTAATTGTGAGATCGATCGCCTGTCGAGTCGTCCCTAGTCCTTAGACTAATAATCCTGTTGTACGCCGTTTACTACTGGCTTAACTTGCGAAAATGGATCGGTGCCGCCACCCCAGTTAAAGTCACTAATTCGGAAGCTGATGCCGCCTAACTCCAACACCGGATTGTAACGTAAGGTGATGCCATAGGTGCGACGGCTATATTCCAAAATGTAGTCGGTGCTAGTTTCCTTACCAGTATCCAAGTTAACAGATGTTTGAAAGCCTAAGCGAAAAGGGCCGTAGATTTGCTGTGATATTCCAGCAGTCAATACTTTGTTATCAACGGAGCGGTCAAACAAAAAGGGTGATAATCCGCTATTTAAGCCTTGAGAGTAACTGATATTAAAGGCGGTATAGTCGAAAAAAGGTCGGGAAAAATGGCCAATTTGCCCTTGTAAGCCAATTGTACTAGTTAGAGTACTTTGGTTATCACCATTGGTGTAATAGCTGGTAGTGCCTGTGAGGCTAGCGATCGCTAGCAAGTAAGGAACTACAGGAGTAGCGGTGTATCGTAACCCCTCACTGGCAGTGGGTGGTAATGGTTTTCCCTGCCACAGCAACAGCCCTCTACTGAGAGTCGCACTGCCTTGTAAACGACCAAGCGAAATGCGATTGTTTTCCCGCACTGGTTCTAGCAAGTCTAGGCGATCGGTGTTGGCATCAATATACTGGGCACTTGCCTGGTAGTTGAGGTTGATACCACTTTTTCCTAAAGGAATCACCGGAGAGGTAATAATGCCGCCAAAACTGCTCTGGACAGTTTGAAAACCCAAAGTACCGTTGTAGAGACGATTGCGGTAGTTATATTGCACATTCAATGTGTGGGGAAGAGAAGTGCCTAATATCTGACGCAATCCTAAATTCACCCGCAAATTATCTTCCACGTCATTCAAATTAAAACTAGTTAATTCCCCATTTCCCTGAATTATCGTCCGTGGACTCAAAACAGAATTTATCTTGGTTTTCACAGCAAACAGTGAGCCTAAGTCACCCACGCCTTCTTGCACACCTCTCTGTAATAATAACTGGGGCGTAATTGTCCAGCGTGTCTGCTCTGTATCGATTAGTGGAAAGCCACGCTCAATATATAAACCACCCCGATCTTCTCCATCGTAGCCGGGGGAGACTATTGCAGGTGAAGCGTCCCGCTCTCGGCGGTCAATAGTACGCTCATTCAAAGGAATTGGTAAGGAGACTGTTTGATCCAATACCAAACGCTGTCGCTGTGTCCTGATGCGGTCTACCAAAGGTGATTCTCGCGTCAAAGTTACTTTATCTGCGCGTAATTCTAATTCCGGGGGCGAAAAAGGATCGTTGGTGATGCGGACATTGCTTGCTTGCCAGCCTTGCGGATAAAAATCAATTTGTTCAGCTTCAAACCTGAGCCGATTGACTACACCCCCTGTTTTCGATCGCGGGATGTTGCTAGCATCTGACTGACCACCAAATGTCACATTAATTCCTCCAGGGCTACTCACACCGGAAAGGGGCTGATCGGCTCGAATGCGATCGCTAGGCGGAAGTCTTGAAACTCCACCAGCACTTATAGCTGTGGGTGAAAAAGCAAAATCTGTTTGGGCTGAGGGTACGTAAATTTCTCCTCTACCATTTTCCAGTTCCCCACGATCTTGAACGAAGTTATAGGTGAAGCGTTGTCCGCGCAGTATTTGATCGCCCCGGGTTAAGGTGACGTTGCCTTCACCCGCAGCGATCAAGTTGTCCAAATTAACTTGCAAGCGATCGGCATCCACCACTGCCCCATCAAATCGCACAACTACATTACCTACAGCTGTAATAATTCGCTGTTTCTCGTCATACTCTTGCCGATCTGAAGTGACTTCTACAGTTCTTGGCCCGGCTGGCGGTGTGGTAGCTGGCGCAGTTGTACCAGATGGTTGAGCTTGTGGCTGAGTGGTATTTACTTGTGGTGTAGGCGTTGGTACTTGGCTTTGTTGCTGGACTTGAGACTTAAATTCTACAGCGATCGGCGCTGAGAGTTTGTTTGTCGGGTTACGAGACTTAAATGTTATAAGATTTTGTACTGATTGAGAACTCGGTGCAAGATCGGCAGCAGATACAGAGATATTGTCTTTTTTTAGAGACTGTTGTGCAGTAATATCGCGTTGCTGTTTTTGTTGAGTTAACTTCTCAGCTAAAATTTCCGCCTTGGATTTAACTAATTTATTGCTGTTTGTGACAGTTGGGGCAATTTGCAGAGGGCGTGGAGATTGGGCGACAAGTGGGCTTGGAGAAACTTTATAGCTAAAGCTAGAAGAGTCCAAAAAGGTTGGTTTTGCTCCACCACTAGAGTTTGGAGGTAGCGTAGACGCAAAGCAGCTTGTCGTCAGACATCGCTGACCGAGTTTTTGAGAAGCTTCACCCTTTGCGTCTTCGTCTAAAGCCTCCGCTCCAACTTTTCTTTGCATCTCCCGTTTGCGCAGTGCCGACATCAGAAGTTCCGAGTGGCGGGGTTCGACGCTCGGACTTGTCTTTGTGTCTTTTTTAACTTGGCGATTAGAGGTTGTAACCTCTTGCGTGGGATAACCAACAACCAGCGGCTGTCCCAAAAGCCCAGCAGTTGCAGAACCGGGGAGTGGAGAACTTTCTGGTGGAAAGGTTTCTGGTGAATGAGGTGCAGAAGAAGTTTCAGCAACTACCAAGCGATCTTGAGTTGAGTTTATCGGAGTTGACAATAAAAGATCGCTCTTAGTGTTACCCGAAATTGCCAACTGAGCCAAATTCTTGGGCTGCTTGGATTTGTCTGTCTTTTCGTGTGTTCCAGTATCTACACCTGAAAGAAACTTTGTATGACTAGCAGACGAGGCGGGATTTACAGGTTGTAAAGATTCAACGATAGGAGGCGGATTAGGTGGCAGAACTGGATGAAGCATAAGTGAGCAAAATCGGGCTAACAAACAGCCAAATGACAAAGGGAAGGATAAACATACATTTTGCCTTCCGACTGTCGCCTTCTGCTACCTACAGCAAGCTACTTGGAGAAAGAAACTTACTAAATTTTCGCTTAGTAAGTTTCCGTGGCGTTTAGTATTTTCCGCCTTCCAAAGTCGCGGATAATTTATCGCCCTTTTACTCTAAGTCCCGACGGCCGGGGTTACGAGCTGGATCGTTCGACAAAAATCCAAAGATGAAGATAGTTACGAAGAAGGCAACAACAATATAAACAGCGATTTTTAAAGTCAGCATAGAAATATCTCCAACGGGTAAAACAAAGAAAGCTTTTCTTTCAGTATCTGCAATGCAGAAAAGATAGCTACTTTATATTACCCAAATCTCGTCCCTTTTTTAGAGGACTCTGGGGACTCAAGACTAGGAATGTCTACCCTACGGTTATTGATAATGTACAAGATGTCAGTTGTCTGACTTGTAGATGCCCTTAAGAAAGATAACTCAGAGGCGTTTACCCTTGTGACGTTGACTGATGGCAAAGGTTTCCCAAAAAAGGCAACAGGTTACAGGGGATAGTTACTATTCCCCATGCCTTTCAGCAGTGCTGAGTTAGGAGTGCTGAGTTAGGAGTTATTATTTCTCCCCTGCCCCCCTGCCCCTCTGCCTCTTATACCCCATGCCCTATTTCTCAACTTGAAGCTTTGCTATATCTTTGCCAATTCGGTTTTTGATTACTCGTGCAGGTGTGCCGACAGCAACGGAAAAAGCAGGAATATCTTTATTAACAACTGCTCCTGCACCAATAACACTGCCTTTGCCGATAGTAACGCCATCTAATACTGTTACTCCATGTCCTAGCCAACAATCATCTTCAATCACAATTCCCTTGCGAGTAACACCTTGGTATTTAATCAGCTCCATCGGATCGGCAAAATTATGATTATTGGCATATATCCCTGAATGGGCAGCAATCATGCAGTGTTTACCAATTTTAATGTCTCCTGGCCCCTCAATACATACATTAGGAGCAATGAAGGTGTCTTCATCAATATGTATATACGTATCTTCTAAAGACCCGATATCAACGTTACGTTCAATCGCAACTCTATTTCCTAGATGAATTTTATTATTTTTATGTCCTCTCGCATCCATCCGCACACCCTTGAAAATATAGACTCCTGTGCCGATCTCAATACAAGAAGTACCGTTAAATTCAACACCATTTTGAATATATACTGGGCTGTCTATCTGGCCAAAAATACTACGATATCCTAAATTACGCAACTTTGGGCCGAGAAGAAGTGTTGGAATATCTCCTAATACTGTAGTTACTAAAAGTTCTTGCACGCGCTGCAATTTGGAAAAATATTGCTCGTTCTGCATGGCTACATATCTCGTTAATCAATTGTTGTTGACAGTGTTTAAAGTTGTTTTGACTGTATTCTAATCTTCTACCAATACCAATAGACTATGTATGTATTAATACATGAGCTAAGTAGCAATATCACCAAAATTTCCCAAGATTTTTAGATGGTTTTACATTGAAAAACCAAAGTCTGGCTTTGACTATGCGAACAATTCTTGAGGTTAGATATGTAAAATTACTCAAGTAATATGCACAATTGCATTAAGTCGCTAGCAGATTTTGTACTATATGCACGTAAAATTTTGGCTTATGTTTCACAAAATCAATTAACAAAACAATTTCAGTGCATTGCTGTGTCAAAACTTAGACTCTAAATTGTCTGATGGAAAATTTGCTGGTTTAGATAGACTACTGTTTTGGTTCTCTGGCAAATTTGAAAAGCTTGCTACCGCTAACAGCACTCCTAAAGCAAATAGGGATAGTGTTGTTTGTCTTGAGGCTATTTACTCTCAAGCGGTTTTAGTTTTTTGAAACAATTCAGTTTCACAAACTATTTTGCAACAAAAAATACATTTAACTAGACTATATTCAAAGTTTAAATAAAATTTTTGCCTAGCATAACAATGTAATTATTGTTGGATTTTTCTGGGTATTGATGCCCAAATAAAATCCAATTAGGGTGGATTATCTCCCACATCAGCCATCACATTGAAGTTAACCATCGGTGCAAACAAGTAAGCGCTTCCCCGACTACTATGACGGCTTTCTTGCAACGAATTTCTAGAGTATGCTGCTCCAATCATGTTGCACACGGATGATTTACAGACTAGCCAATTCACGTTTGTAATGACATGAATGGTTTTTAAGAACAATTGTTTTTAACAATAGCACATTTTATTTTTAGTGGAACACTCTTATTAAATAAGTTGATTTCCAGATTGATTGTTGATGATAATACTGGAAATAAGTTAACTTTTTTACTAGGGCGATTTCTCCGGCAGGCAAAGCCTATGCTACTCTAAAATATTTTTATACACTTAGATAGCATCCATTAAGGAGGGAGATTTAAAAATGCTGTAAGTAGTTATTGGCATTTTGGTCTATATTGTTATCGTTACTATTTTATAATTGGGCGTTAAACTCAGAATGACATTTACTATACTTGTGACACCCTCTTCGTTAAAAAGCCAAAGTAGCTGAAAATTTTTCTCTTCGCTATTACTTGTATCTAAAAATTTATAAATCACCCATTCGGGTGAGCCAAGCGGGTGATGCGTGCTTGGTACTACTCATTATAAATTTTATTAGAAGAAAGCTAAAAGTAGCTTATTTTCGAGGATAAATCTGCAAAAAAACATCTAACTTCCCAAATTGAGGTATCGATTTTAACTCACACACTTGGTTCAAATTATGGCTTTAATTAAAGAAATTGTACAAGAAGCTCTAACTATCGGCTCTTTGAGTGTTGTAGCCGAAGATCAACTGCGATCGCAGCTTCAAGGTAATTATGACTCAGAAGACCTAGATGCCTGGATCATTTTACAGCGAGCGATCGCAGCAGGTGATGTAAAACTTGAGTCGCGCCGAAAAAAAGCTTCCCCATCTCCTAAAGCCAAGGACACTTCATCAAGTATCAAACTTGCTTATCAAATGGCAGCAGAACTCGCTTATGCAGCAGCTGTAGCTTTGACAATGACAAAAAATACTAAAGATCAGCCTTCATTAGGTGCATAAAATAACACCTTTATAAGTTATTTTGCTGCTTTAGTGGAAATATTTAATACCAAGTAGTTAAAATAGGTGTAGCCCGCCCCAGGCATCGCTTTTCTTGATTAACTGCTTGGTAAGGGTTTCATCCGATCATTTATAGGGTTTCCCTTCTGTCTTCTGGCTTGAGAGTGCTAAGTAAAAATCCCAATCTTGAGAAGATTTTCCTGCAAGGCTTTTGAAACTTCTTTCATCGGGATTGCCTTCTTTGACAGCGCGGTTTTATGAAAAAATAATTAAAAAATTTAACTTCACTGGACACAGCTATGGGGAATTTTTACCTTCAGCCCAGACTCTCGATTGATCCCCGGAAGCAATACTAAAATAAATATAAATTATTTATTCAAAAGTAAATTTTTTTAAGTGATACATACCAGTAAATGATTAAATCTTAATATACCAAGTATATGGCTCAGAGTAAGGCACAGAATTAGAAACACCTTGGTGTAAACTTTAGCAACGAGGTTAAAAATAATTCTCAATGCTTAACAAAGTCATCGCTTTTTCACAAACTACAGTATAAAGAATTGGCAACATTGGTAAAGAGAGTAAACAATAACCATAGCTAAACTTGGAGTTTTGCCAACCTATGCAGCCAATTCGCACATTTAACGTATCCCCTTCACTACCGCCGCGACTCGAACCACTGCGGCGGCTAGCATATAACTTGCACTGGGATTGGAACGTTGATACTAAAGATTTATTCCGTCGCTTAGACTCTGACCTGTGGGAGTCTAGCCATCACAACCCAGTGTTAATGCTGGGTACTATCTCTCAATCGCGGCTTCTGGAAGTTGTCGAAGATGAAGGCTTTTTAGCGCAAATGGATCGAGCTGACCGTCAGTTAGACGATTATTTGCAAGAGCGCACTTGGTATCAGAAACAACGGGAACAGAAACCGAAAGAATGCTATGCCTATTTTTCGGCGGAATTTGGACTTGTAGATTGTTTGCCCGTCTATTCTGGAGGCTTGGGCGTTCTGGCAGGGGATCACCTCAAATCTGCCAGTGACTTGGGGCTACCGCTTGTAGGTGTAGGTTTGCTGTATCAGCAAGGCTACTTTGCCCAGTATCTCAATGCTGATGGCTGGCAGCAAGAACGCTATCTGCTCAACGATTTCTATAATATGCCCTTGCATTTAGAGCGCAATGCCGATGGTTCTGAACTGCGGATTGCGGTAGATTATCCAGGACGCAAGGTGTATGCCAGAGTTTGGCGCGTACAGGTGGGAACGGTTCCGTTGTATTTGATGGACACCAACATTGAACCCAACAACACTTACGACCATGACATCACAGATCAGCTGTACGGTGGCGACATCGATATGCGTATCCACCAGGAAATTATGCTGGGGATCGGTGGTGTGCAAATGCTCAAAGCTTTAGGGTTGAAAGTCACCGCTTACCACATGAATGAAGGCCACGCCGCCTTCTCTGCCCTAGAACGCATCCGCTTGCTGATTCAGGAAGAGGGACTGAATTATGCCCAAGCTAAACAGGTGGTGGCTTCCAGTAATATCTTTACTACCCACACGCCAGTACCAGCAGGGATTGACTTGTTTGCTCCCGAAAAAATGTTGTACTACCTGGGGTATTATGCAGAGATATTTGGGTTGCCCAAAGAGCAATTTTTAGGACTGGGGCGCGAGAATACAGGCGATTTATCCGGGCCTTTCAGTATGGCGGTGCTGGCGCTGAAAATGGCAACATTTTCTAACGGTGTCGCCCAACTCCACGGTGTGGTGTCGCGGCAAATGTTCCAGGGCTTGTGGCAGAAAGTGCCAGTGGAGGAAGTGCCGATCGCTGCAATTACCAACGGTGTCCATGCTCGGAGTTGTGTGGCGAAATCGACTCAAGAATTGTACGATCGCTACCTCGGCCCAAATTGGTCATCAGCACCACCAGATAGCCCATTGTGGGATCGGATGGACGCCATACCCGATGAGGAATTGTGGCGCAATCACGAACGCTGCCGTTTAGATATGATTTTGTATGTGCGGGATCATTTGGTGAAACATTTGACCGATCGCGGCGCTTCTGCCTCTGAAATTTCCCAGGCACAAGAAGTTTTAGATCCTTACGCTTTCACCATTGGTTTTGCTCGTCGCTTTGCCACCTACAAACGCGCCACCCTCTGGATGCGCGATCTGGATCGGATTAAGCGGCTTCTGCTGGCTAATAAAGACCGGAAAGTGCAATTCGTGATTGCTGGTAAGGCACATCCTAAAGATATCCCCGGTAAAGAACTGATCCGCGAGATCAATCACTTTATCCGCGAACAGCATTTAGAAAAACAGGTAGTGTTTGTTCCCAATTACGACATTCACATCTCCCGGTTGATGGTTGCGGGTTGCGATATTTGGTTAAATACACCGCGTCGTCCACGGGAAGCCTCTGGTACTAGTGGCATGAAAGCGGCAATGAATGGCTTGCCAAATTTAAGTGTGCTAGATGGCTGGTGGGATGAAGCTGATTACGTCCGCACAGGCTGGGCGATTGGACATGGAGAAAATTATGACGATCCTAACTACCAAGATGAAGTAGAAGCAAATGCTCTCTACGAATTGTTAGAGAAGGAAGTTGTACCGTTATTTTATGAACATCGGGATACTGATGGTTTGCCCCGTCCGTGGGTTGCCAAAATGAAGGATGCAATTCGGTTGAATTGTCCCTTCTTTAATACAGCGCGGATGGTCGGAGAATATGCTCTTAGGGCTTATTTCCCAGCTAGCGATCGCTATCATACCCTGACTGTTGATAACTATGCTCCAGCGAAAGAACTTGCCGCTTGGAAAGAAAAACTCAGCGAACACTGGTTCAACATCAGAATCAAAGATGTTGACGTATCGGCAGCTTCAGACATTGAAGTTAACCAAACCGTTGCTGTCAAAGCCAAGGTTGACTTGGCAACTTTGACGAATAATGATGTGCAAGTGGAGTTATATCAAGGTGCGATCGATGCCAATGGTGAGATTGTCAACGCTGTGCCAGTGGTGATGGATTACCAAGGCGAAGATGGACAGCAATTGAGTATTTACACTGGTAATATCATCTATACCGCTTCTGGTTTACAAGGTTTGTCTTTGCGTGTATTGCCCAAAAATAAAAATCTGGCTAATCCTTATGAGCCAAGGTTGATTGCTTGGGCAGAGTAAGAGTGCTGAGTAGTTCTTAAATACTCAAGATTAGGCGTTGCTGATTCAAGTTTAGCAACGCCTTTTATTATGCTACGCAGTCACGCCCAAAAAATAACTACTGCTAGAATTATTCCAGTCTCAGCTTTTTTTTCAACCCGTCGAACTCACGTCATCTTAGGGGTTTCAAAGGCTATTTTTATGTCTCGCTCAAGTTTTCTAGTTACCCAAAACACACCACAGATTCAGCAAGGCATCCTCGACTTCTACCTGAAAAAGGCTGACAGGTTTCGGACGTACTTTCCAGGAGGAGAGGAGTTAAGTGGCAGCAGACCAGATTTTTTAGCGCTTGAGGAAGTGTCTGTACAACCTTGGTCAGGAATGGTGGGCTGTATAGTTGTTGAAGGCACTTTAACGTCAGCAGCAAGAGCGCTCATCCGAGAACGCGGAAAATTTGAGAAAGATGGCTGCTATCATCCTTTGCAACTATGGAGCTATGAGTTAATCAATGACACTGAGGTGTTACTGCGGATCGAAGACTTTTCGGTTTGGATGGTCTTCGCTACGCTAGATGAGCTACAGAGCTTGGAGAAACAAAAGATTCCCGTCAGTGAATGGCAAGAAATTTCTTTTGAACCTGAGGAAGGAGTGACGCCACTGCCGATGGATGAAAATGACCTAGAGCAAATCACCCAGGCAATTAAGGGAACGTTTTTTCCCAAACACAATTAACTATAAATCTACAATACCCCGGTTGATTAGTCTAGTTTACTAGGGATAAGATATTGCGACGCGATCGCAATATCTAAATCAGAAGCAAGGACTTTAAAGCAGCATACGCGAAGCCTTTGCTCAAATTCTTTGAGGGATGATAATGTATCCAGTAGTGCGATCGCCTAATACCAAATTACGTTTTTCTCCCCAATACCACCAGTATGCAGCAACATAGGCGCAAATTAAGCTATCTAGTTTATCTTCGGTTGCTTTGAGAGCTGCACCTGTGGTGGGGATTTCAAGAAGAAACAAACCGCACAGGCGCAGAGGAGGAGAGAAGGAGGGGAGAATATCAAGAAGATAATTTTGGAGTTTAATTAGTTCTAGACGGCGCTCATTGAGTCGTCCTTTTTTGTATTTGAGGATGCGTTCTAAGTTGAATAGGTTAACGATTGCTGGGTGGGGGAAGACTTCTATTTGATATCTGCTGAGTTTTTGCGGTTCTATCGTGGGGGCGTGGGCAAAGCCGCGTGATTCTAATTCTAAGCCAAAGTTGATGGTGCGATCGGCGAAGGGTAAGTTTTGATTAGCTGGATAGCATCCCGCATGATATTTGCCAAAGTATTTGTGGCTGAGTTTATCGGGGAGACGACTCCCGGTAGCGTTGGGTATAAGGGTAGGTGCATCTACGGCAATAATGGCTGGCTCATCTGGTTGGACGCTGCGATCGATCCAGGTGAGGATGTCTGCAATGGCATCTTTGCGGTCTAGATCGAGTAGTTGCAGTTGTCCATCTATCCATTCTAAACAGCACAATCCACTTGGTTGAGATTTCCAGCCCAAATCAATGCCAATAAATTTCATGATTATAACACGAATTTGCGATTATTTTCGCATTTTTGGGGAAGCATTTATCTAAGTTTACTTGCTAAAAGTTGTGATAAATAATCTTATAATCTTAAGCAGCTTGTCTTAATTTATTTTATCTGGTAATAATTTAATCAAGATTATTCCAATGAAAGTTTTATTTTTACATCCCAATTTTCCCTCACAATTTCGCAACCTAGCGATGGTTTTGGGTAAAGATCCTAATTGCCAAGTTGTCTTTGGGACAAATCGTCGGGAAGGGGAAATACCCGGCGTTTTTAAAGCTATTTATACTCCTTCTCGTGAAGCTGCACCTCAAACTCACCACTACGTTCGCAACCTGGAAAATGCTGTTCTCACCGCTCAAGCTGTCTATCGCGTAGCAGAAAAATTAAAATCCGAGGGTTTCTTTCCAGATATAGTTTATGGTCATTCTGGTTGGGGGCCAACTTTATTTATGAAAGATGTTTTCCCCAAAGCCGAATTATTGTGTTATTTCGAGTGGTTTTATCACGCTCACGGTTCCGATGCAGATTTCGATCCCAACGATCCGGTGAATGTTGATGATGAATGCCGCATCAGGGTCAAAAATGCGCCGATTTTAACGGATTTATATAGCTGCGATCGCGGTCTTTCTCCAACTAATTGGCAGCGTCAGCAGTTTCCCAAAGAATATCATAGCAAACTCACTGTAATTCATGATGGTGTCGATACCAATTATTTTGTTCCCAAACCAGGTGCAAAGTTAGTTTTACCAAGAATAAATCTGGATCTTTCTCATGTCGAAGAGTTGGTAACTTATGTAGGACGAGGAATGGAACCTTATAGAGGTTTTCCACAGTTTATGGAAACGGTAGCGCTACTTCAGCAGCGACGACCTAAATGCCACGTGGTAGTTGTCGGAGAAAATCGAGTTGCTTATGGTAAAAATCTCCCTGATGGTCAGACTTATAAACAATTAATGCTAGAAAAATTAAAATCATCTTTGGATTTATCGAGGCTGCACTTTACAGATAGGCTACCTTACAATGAGTACCTTCAGGTTTTGCAAGCTTCTTCTGCTCATGTTTATTTAACCCGTCCTTTTGTATTATCCTGGTCAATGTTAGAAGTAATGGCAGCAGGATGTTTACTAGTAGCGTCTAAGACTGCGCCAGTTTTGGAAGTCGTACAAGATGGGATGAATGGACTGTTGGTAGATTTCTTTTCTCCTCAGAATATTGCTAATAGGGTTGAAGAGGCCCTGAATAATCCCCAAGAGATGCAAGCAATTCGTGCGAAGGCGCGAGAGACAATCATCAAGCGTTATGATTTGGCAAAACTGTTACCACAGCATTTGCAATGGATGTTCGCTGGTAAAAGTTCTGATAGTTTAAAAAAGCGCCCAGTTTCTAAAGGATTTGGCAAAAATTAGTCATTGATCGTTAATCATTGGTCATTGGTCATTGGTCATTAGCCTCTTGCATAAATATTTTTGCCTCAAGCAAAGGTGCAAATAAAAGTGTTAAAATAACTAATTTTGTAAGAATTATATTAATTATTATTTATTGGTTAATGACAAATGACAAATGACAAATGACAAAGAAATATAAAAGCGATATGTAAAATGCGAATTATTTTTACCATTGCCCATTTTTTCAAACCTAGCGGTGAGGGTCGTCATGCTTCCCAACGCAAAGACCCGCAACCCCGCTTGCAGGCGTTAACTAATAGCCTTACCGCCTTACACCAATTATTTGGTAAATCTCAAAGTATTATTAACATTGCTCAACGAATAGCTTTTCCTGCTAACCAGCCGCAATCGCATGAACTAGATATTGTTATTTGTACAACCCAAGATAATCATATTTTAAACCAGCTTCCCTTACCATCCCATTTATATAAGCATCATTCTACTAATATAGAACCTCTGCTTTTGGGTTTTGAGTGCCAAGCTGTTCTGCAAAGTTGTCTCGGTCAATATGATTATTACTGCTTCTTAGAAGATGACTTAATTATCCACGATCCCTGGTTTTTTATAAAATTAAATTGGTTTACTCAACAAGCAGGTGATTTAAATTTGCTCCAGCCAAATCGTTATGAAATCTCCCCTTACGGTTTGGTTCATAAAGCTTACATTGATGGAGATTTGGCTTTGCGAGTAACTGCTCCTTTTCAAAATGTGCAGGAGCAACCAGAACTCAAGGGTACAATTATGAATGCACCAATTACCTTTTGTCGTGCCCTCAATCCTCATGCAGGCTGCTATTTTTTGAATGCAAATCAGATGGCTCACTGGGCTAATCAAACTTATTTCCTTGACCGGGATATTAGTTTTGTTGGGCCTCTAGAAAGTGCTGCCACCTTGGGAATTATGAAGACATTTCGGATTTACAAAACCTCACCGGAGCAAGCAAGCTTTTTGGATATTCAACACTTTGGAACTGGATTTCTAGGGTTAATTGGAGGACAGGTAAGTTTAGCAAAGAGGTAAATCAAATTTAAGAGTTTGGTTTTTGTGAGCAAAATTAATGCGACAACAGACGGCTTTGATTTTTTAGGCTGGAACTTTAGGGTTCAGAGCAACGGAAGGAAATCCCTAATTGCGACGTAAATCTGACAGTTCTATTGAGCGATCGCGTTTTTTAGTTTTAGCTTGATAACGATACCGCCACATCACAAAGCCAGTGATAAATAAAATTAAAGGTGCAACCCCGACAAATACATAAAGGATACGGGATGGAAGCCCCCAAAAGGTACCATAGTGGAGAGGAACGAAGGAGTTGAGGACGCGATCGCCCAATGATAACTTCAAACCATTATCAACACGCAAAACCTTACCACTGTATTGATCGAGATAAACATTACTATTCCCATACTCTATATTTTCCTGGGGCAGTTTCATACGAATTTGTAAAGCATTTTCTGGTCGTTCGGGGAAGTAAATGCTTTTGATAACAGCATTTGGCAAAGCAGCATTAGCAATTTTGAGTTGTTGCGTTAGTTTTAAAGTCGATTGACCAGGAATTGGTTTGGATACTGGTTCGGATAGTTTCGAGGTGAATGTAACAGCGTAAATAATCGGCTCAGTCAAATCGTAGAAGTTCCAGCAAAAGCCAGTAAAGCCAGTAAACAATAAAAAAACCACAGTGATAATGCCAGCCACTTTGTGAATGTCAAAGTTCGCACGTTTAGGATGAGCATCAAACTTGATTTTGAAGCCTGCAATCAATCTGCGCCAACCAGGCCAAAGAACCAAACCTGTGATACTAAGAATACACATTAGCAAGGCAGTAATACCAACGATAATAATTCCGGTTTGACCTGCCATCAAGGTATAGTGCAAATTAAGCATTATCCCAATCAGGGTTTGATCCCATAGACGTTGACCCATAATTTTCCCTGTATAAGGGTTGACAAAAACCTCTGTTCTTTGACCATCAGTTGATGCCAATTGTCCTATATAGGGAGTATCTGAGGTATCTGGCAAATAAATCCGAAAAAGCTTCAAGTCAGTTCGTGCAGCATACCTAGCCTGAATTGTATCGATCGCGGACTCTGGGGATAACTGCTCTTTTTGGGGCGTAATGTGTCCATATTGTTGAGCGATGGCAAAATGGTCAAAATCTTGCTCGAACACCAACAAGCTACCTGTCAAGCCAACGATAACTAGTACCAGTCCTACTGTTAAACCAAGATAGCGGTGCAAAGTAAATGCTAAATCGCGTATTTTTTTAGAGTTCATGGTAGAAGCTGTGTGATAGTAAACAGGACTTAATCAGTTCAAAAATTGCAGGAATCAAAACTGTACAGAAAACGTTCCCAGGACTGTTAAAGGCGCACCAGGAAGCAGATAATAGCCTTGAGAATCGTAATAGCGAGTATCAAAAAGATTCTTAAAGTTCAGCCCAACCCTCCAGTTATCGCGTTTGTAGAAAATCGTGGCATCTGCACGTACATAGGAAGGTATTTTGAACGTGTTGGGGAGTGTGGCTTCGCGATCGCCAGTATAAAATAATCCTCCACCAAATCCTAATCCTCTCATACCACCGTCTTGAATTTCATAAGTCGTCCAGAGACTACCTCCAGCACCGGGAGCATTTACAAGTGTGTCACCTACAGGATTATATTGGTCACCTACACTTACAAATGCGTCGTTGACAAAGTAGGATGCAATCAGATTCCAGCCTGGTAGAATCTGTCCAGAAAGGTCAAATTCTAAACCGCGACTTTTCACCTCTCCTATAGGGATGTAATAGTCAGAGTTACCTGGAGTGGGATCGGTTGTAGCAACATTTTCTTTGGTGATATCATAGGCGGCAAAGGTCGCAGATAGCCTGTCTTTAATCAGTTCGGCTTTGACTCCTACTTCATATTGAGTGCCGCGCTCCGGTGGTAGTTGAGTTCCATCTACTGTCCGCGAGTCGCTGGGATTAAACGAGCGGCTGTAGCTGGCGTAAATTGAAATTGGTTTAATCGGCTGATAAACAATGCCAACGCGAGGTGAAAAGGCTTCATTATACAACCGATCGACAGTGGCATCATCAATTGGATCTCTACCCAAAGAATCCAGCAGTTGCGCGCGATTTTTGCGGTGAATAAAGTCATACCTGCCGCCTACTAATAGCTTCAAATTTGGCAGCAATGTTACTTGATCTTGCAGATAAACGGCGATGGTATTGCGATCGAAACGATCGCGTTCTGCTGCTTCATCAAACTCTGGTGGCTGGGAAGCGCCATACACAGGATTGAATAAATCAATACTGGGAGTCAGTGAAACAGAACTTCGCAGATAATCGTAGCCACGGATGTTTTTATTCCACTCCAACCCCACAAGAACTTGATGTTGGATGGAACCCGTGCTGAAATTAGTGATTAAATCGTTTTGCAGAGAATAGTTTTGGTAATAAGCAGGACCAGCGGCAAACCTTCGCAGCACGGTAAGACCATCTACGATGCTATTTGGGCGAAACGCTGATTCTTCAGAATTATTAACCGTAACGGAAAAGCCACTGCGGAACTGGATGTTTTTACTAAAGCGATGATTGACGTTAAGAAATACAGAGTTTGTCTCTTTGGAGAAATAATCGTCTGGCTCCCCTAAGAAACGATTGATCGGAGCATTAAAAATATTTGGATCGGGCGGAAGACCATCATAATAGGTGCGATCGACTTTCAGGTATTCATACTCCAGTGTCAATGTTGTCGCATCACCAATTTTGTAGGTTAATGCTGGTGCGATCGCAAATGTTTCCTGATGATTAAAATCAATAAAACTACCAAAGTTCTCGTATGCAGCATTCAGGCGGTACAGCAACGTTCTGTCTGAGTTCAGCGGCCCAGAAATATCAATGGAGGGACGATAAGTGCTAAAATTCCCAGCTGTAAATTCAGCAGAGTAGTAAGGCTCACTGAGCGGTTGTTTGGTAATATAATTCACCACACCTCCCGGCTCAAACTGTCCGTATAGCACTGAAGCTGGCCCCTTGAGAACTTCAATCCGCTCAATGTTTGTCGGATTCACAAGGTCGTCTTGAACAGCAAAACCGTTTCTCAAGTTGTTATAAGTTGTGAATCCCCGAATGTTGTAATTATCTGTAGACCCAGCATAGCCCCCTTGCTGAGTTACGCCACTAACATTACGTGTTGCATCACCAATCCGCGTAATTTGCTGATCCTTGATGACTTGTTGAGGAATGACTTGAATTGACTGAGGTATATCGCGCGTAGGAGTATCAGTTCTAGTCGCAGTTGAGGCATCAGGTACGTTATATCCATCCTGTTCGCCCGTCACTACTAGTTCAATCGGTTCATCACCTTCTGCTGATGGTGTTGGCTGTGTCTGAGTTTCTGGCTGACTTGCAGGACTTGGTTGCGTTTGAGGTTGCTGCTGCGATAGCGCAGGAGTTGCAGCATTAGCCACAGAAAATATTAGACCCTCGTCTGGACTGTCAAACAACTCGACAACTGGTACACTCGCTTTGCCCATCACTGTTACTCGAATAGTATTGGCATCAAAGTTGGTAACAGTTATTTCAGTAACACCCGCAATTGGTTTATCCGAGCGGAATGTAAAAGCCTCACCACTAGGTAAACGCAGCTGTGCATTGGGAATATCAGCAATGAAGTTATTACCAGCACTGCGATTTGCGATCTGCAACTGTTCGCCTTTAGATGTCTGTAAAATCACCTCTACACCCTTGTTAGTAGAATTTGCCTTAACTCCCGTCACCTGCACAACTTCTGTTTGTGGCGTTTGGTTTTGTTGTTCTATCTGAGCCAGCCATTCTTTCACTGTTCTTGCAGAGCCGTCTAGCTCTTGTCCACCATGAATTTGAGTTACTTCCTTTGCCTGAGTTGGTTGTATAACGACAGCAATAATCAAACAGCAAATGAACCAAGATTGCGACAGCTTCATAACTCCACACACTCAACCGTATTTCTAAAAACCGAGCCGATTATTTGAGAATTATTATTATCTAACTCTATTTAGGAGAATACGGAAATTTAGGCGATCGCATATATCTGAAACTGGATTTTTTTTCTCGCAATCGGGATTCACCTTTTGCTATCAGCCTTTGCAGCGACGATAATCTCTAGGGGTTACGCCAAATTGTCGCTTAAACAGGTAGCCAAAATGACTTATGCTTTCATATCCCACTTGAGAAGCAATTTCTGCAATGGTTAAATTAGTGCCGAGTAGTAACTGTTGTGCTTGCTCTAGCCGTAAGGATTGCACATACCCACACACCGTAGTGCCAAAAATTTCTCGAAATCCCCGTTTCAGCTTAAAGTCATTGAGTCCGATTTGTCTGGCTAGATTTAGTAGAGAAGGTGGATGCTGGAGCTTTTGATTGAGAATCGCTTTAGCATGATGTAAACGTTCAATTTCATCGGGACGAAAATATAGCGATCGCTCCAATAAAAGATTATTTTCTCTCCACTGAGCAATTTGAAGCGTCAGTAGTTCCAAAACTTTTGCTTCTAAATACATTTGTCTGAGTGTTTCTCGGAACGGACACTGCAATATTTGCTTCAGCACCAATCGCATCGCCGGCGTGATGGCTCCTAATGGCTGATGAAAACGCTCTTTTGTCGGATTTTCGATCAACTGCTGGAGCAGAGTTGGTAATTCCTTGAAGCTACCCTCAAAACTAAAAAGTAAATCAGGATACCAATAAATACTGATACACTGCTTGCGTTGGTTCGCCGTAAAATGCTCAAACTCCCGAATCTCAGGCAAATAAAATAAGTAGTTATAGCCTGCAACTTCTTCATAATCGTCCCTAACTCCAGGCACATTTGGCGTAGTGGTTCTCATTCCACCAGACAGAAAAAATTTAGATGTCAAAAAAGACGAATCATCGTGTTCGCCCTCAAGAACTACTGCTTCCGAATAATCGCTTTCTTGAATTACTAGCTCAAGGCGATCGCGCAGCATAGTCCAGTGACTACTCACTTGACCAAACCAGGTAGAAAATTTTACTTTTCCCTGATAGTGATTAAGCTGTACATCGTCACATAATTGATTAAAGTCTGTCTCGGTTAAACGAATAGTCATGATAATACTCTCAACAAGCAATTGAGAATAGTATCTATTAAGAGGCAAAGCGATAGCAACTGAAAATATTATCTAAAAAGAGTATAAGTAGGTCAGCACAATTAAAGCTAATTGGCTAGGGCTGTTCGGCTGTTCTTTGTCATTAGTCCTACTGAAATTCAGATCAAATCTGCTGTCATTACTAAATCTATAATTCTGCAACGGCCAGTTGACCTGGAAAATGTCAAAATTAAATGAGTTTTGCGTAGGCGAGTTTGGGTTGATGCAGCCTCTTGTAGATGAAGAAAAGCAAATTGTCACCACACCGCCACTTTACTAGCGTGGATTTGAGATAACTAAGTTGAAATTTATGGGCAAGCAACGTGTTCTTTCTGGAGTTCAACCAACCGGCAATTACCATCTAGGTAACTATTTGGGAGCCATTCGCAACTGGGTAGAAGGTCAGAGCGAATACGAAAATTACCTTTTTGTGGCTGATTTACACGCGATTACAGTGCCACACGACCCAAAACAGTTGGCAGCTGATACCTACACTCTTGCTGCTCTTTATCTAGCTTGTGGTCTTGATTTAAATCACTCCACCATTTTTGTTCAATCCCACGTTTCGGCCCACAGTGAACTCACTTGGTTGCTCAACTGCATTACGCCTCTAAACTGGCTGCAAGATATGATCCAGTTTAAGGAAAAGGCTGTTAAACAAGGAGAAAATGTGAGTGCAGGCTTATTGGATTACCCTGTGCTGATGGCATCTGATATTTTGCTTTACCAAGCCGATAAAGTGCCAGTGGGTGAAGACCAAAAGCAACACTTGGAATTGACACGGGATATTGCAGCTCGGTTAAATCACCAATTTGGTAAACCAGAACAACCAGTTTTGAAGTTACCAGACCCTTTGATTCGCAAAGAAGGGGCAAGGGTGATGAGTTTAGCGGACGGTACACGCAAAATGTCGAAGTCCGATCCTTCAGAGTTAAGCCGAATCAGTTTGCTAGATTCACCAGAGCAGATTCAATACAAAATTAAGCGTTGTAAAACCGATCCGATTCGGGGGCTGACTTTTGACGATCCAGCGCGTCCAGAGTGTAATAATTTGTTAACGCTCTATACATTGCTTTCAGGAAAGAAAAAGGAAGATGTGGCAGTTGAGTGTCAAGATATGGGCTGGGGACAATTCAAGCCATTGTTGACAGACACAATTATTGAGTCTCTGAAACCAATTCAAGAAAAATATCACTCGATAACGGCGGACAAAAGCTATTTGGAATCTGTGTTGCGGGATGGAGGGGAAAAAGCTAGAGCGATCGCCAATCAAACTTTATCACAAGTCAAAACGGCTTTAGGCTATTCTCTTCCTCTATAAGTTTTCACCTTTAGGTGTGATTTGTTATACCATTTAAGAAATTGAAAAGCTTAATGTTATGCATCACACCCACAGCCCCACAGGTTTAAATGACTTTCGCAGAGCTGTACAAGCAGGTAAATTTCTAGTTACTGCCGAGGTAGCACCGCCGAAGGGGGGAGATCCAGCGCACATGATTCAAATGGCGGCGACTCTTAAGGGGAGAGTTCATGCCGTCAATGTTACTGATGGTAGCCGCGCCGTGTTAAGGATGTCTTCGTTAATGGCATCGGTGATTTTATCACAGAATGGCATAGAGCCGATTTGTCAAATTGCTTGCCGCGATCGCAATCGTATCGGTTTACAAGCTGATTTGATGGGCGCTCATGCTTTAGGCATAAATAACATTTTAGCTTTGACTGGCGACCCAGTAAAAGCAGGCGATCATGCAGATGCCAAAGCAGTGTTTGACTTGGAAGCTGTGCGATTGCTGCAACTGATTCGGAAGATGAATCAAGGCGTTGATTGTAATGAAAAACCCTTGACTGATGGAGCCTTAGATTTATTTGTTGGTGCAGCAGTAGACCCGCAATGTAAAAGTTGGTCGGGTTTACAAAGTCGATTTGAACGCAAAATCGAAGCCGGAGCGCAGTTTTTTCAAAGTCAATTGATTACCGATTTTGATCTGCTAGAAAAGTTTATGGATACGATTGCTGCTGGTTATAAAAAACCAATTTTGGCAGGAATATTTCTGTTGAAATCAGCCAAAAATGCCCAGTTTATTAATAGATGTGTTCCGGGTGTAAATATTCCCCAACATATTATTGATAGATTGGCAAAAGCCAAAGACCCTTTTGAGGAAGGCATAAAAATTGCCGCCGAGCAAGTGCAGATAGCGCGGCAATTATGTCAAGGAGTTCACATGATGGCGGTGAAGCGTGAAGATGCGATCGCGCCAATTTTAGATTTGGCTGGGATTGCTCCAGTGAATCAATTGGTATCTATGTAAATTAGACAATGAATCTTTTATTAAAGCAGATGGTTATTTCTATCTGCTTTTTTTGTGTTGAAACAGACGCGGTTACACTATTTTTGGTAGACTTTTAATATTCAATGTTCCCTTGACTAAATTTAGGTGCAAACTGACAAAATATTTTATAGCTTATTTCAAGCTTTTCCTAGCATATTTTTTGCCATAATTGGCGACACAACTGCCAATATCAACGCATATCAATTTGTTTCAGTCGAGCTAAAAGAAACTGCTTTCAGGATTGATGGGGTATTCATCCCCACAAGTGAAACTACAAACCAACCACTTTACTTCGTTGAAGTTCAGTTTCAATTAGACGCAAATTTTTATAGACGCTTCTTTGCCGAAATCTTCCTTTACTTGCGTCAAAACGAATCAGTCAATTTTTGGCGTGCAGTTGTCATCTATCCGCAACGAAGTTTAGATCCAAACGATCGGCTACCGTATCAGCTGCTGCTAGACAGTTCACAAGTGCAACGAATTTATCTAGATGAATTAGATACGAGGGAGAACTCACTTCAAGTTGCGATCGTTAAATTAATTATTGAAAGAGAAGAGACAGCCCTTGACAAAGGTAGAGAATTGATTTTACAAGCAAGGCAACAACTGGCAGATGAATCTACCAGCAAGCAAATTGTAGAATTGATAGAGACTATTCTGTTATACAAATTTACCCAGTTAAGCCGAGAGGAGTTAGCAGAAATGTTGGGTATAGACGACGAATTCAAAAAAACACGGATGTATCAATCAATCAAGGAAGACGGCTTAGAAGAAGGTCGCCAGGAAGGTCGCCAGGAAGCTAAGTTAGAAGCTATTCCCCGATTGTTGGCATTGGGATTGAGTGTAGAACAAGTGGCGGTGGCTCTCGATTTAACGGTGGCGCAAGTAGAGCAAGCAGCCCAGAATTAGTTTATCTTATACTGGGCAGTGCTTGCCTCTAATTTAATCAGCAAGTGTAACGGTCAATAGCCTGTTTTAAACATCGCCTCTTTTTGTTTTAGCTAAACCAGAAGCGATGTCTACGACGGGTTTACACCTACGAACTCAAAACCTGGGTTACATCTTACCGTGTTCCAGCACTTGTTGTAGATGTTGGCGAATCTCTTGTGCGTGTTCAATATCAGATTGCCGCAATTTTTGGAACAACTCTACACAAGGTTGAGAACCTACTTGTTCTGCATCTTTGATGTAGGTATCGTAAGCTTTAACAGCTTCAGCCTTGTTGTGCAAAACGGTGACAAAATCATACTCCAAGTCGCTAATCGCTGTTTGAGACTGTCCGTTACCTGTATTTGTAGTCATAGCTTGAACCTCTTTTAGAATTTCTAATTAACGTTATATTCACCCTTAAAGAGCGATTCATCTTCCAAAAAGAGTATATTTCAATACGTCGGAAGTAACTTGCAAAAATAATTTCCTGATACAGCCTCATACAAAGGAGTGGGGAGTGGGAAAATACTTTTACCCACTCCCCGGTACAGACGTGATTAATCGCATCTCTCCCACTCCCCATTTTCATAACAATTTATCCAAGGGGTTGATTCTCATCACATTGACGTGAATACTGTAATTCCAAGTCGTTTTGTCGTTCTCTACCTCCCCTATACACAACCGGACAAAACTTAGTGTTAGCGCTCATACAATCCATGTGTGGTGTCTTAGCGCACACCACGAGTAGTCCACCCAAAACAAATAACAAACCACAAATTGCAAGCGTATTAACCCAAGAAATTTCCAGCGCTCCGTGAACGACTACCTCACGCAGTAAAGATACTATTGTTACCTCAACTGCCACTCCTACAGAGATACTATGTTCTTGCAAATAGACCATTAATAGTCGAAATAACTCGACTAAAATCAACACAAATAGTATTTTTGCAGTCACATGTTTATAGTCTAGTGGCTGCATGAGGGCGATCGCTATCCCCCACAATTGGATTAGCATGACGGCGAACAAACCCAAACACAAAACAATCACAATTAAGTCTTGAAAGGCTTCCATGTTGCGAACAATTGATTGCCGATCGAGCCAGCGATCGCTAAATAAAAATCGACTCTTCAGGCGCTTTTGCATGTACATTTTTCCAATCGGGACTAGTTCAGACAACACCAGCGAGTCAACCCAATAGTTTTATCTTATGCAATATTAAGTTTTTCTGCCTCAGCGAGGTTGGTAATTGAAATTTTGTGCTTGTTGTAACAATTGCTCGGCATTTTTCGCCCACTGGGGATTTTTTTGAGCATTGTATAAATCTCTAGCAAATTGTAATACTTGTACTGCATCGCCATATTGCTGTAACTGGATAAAAACTAACCCAGCACCATAATAAGCGTTGGGATAGTTAGAGTTAGCTTCAGCTGATTTTCTAAAAGCCTCTAATGCCTCTTGTAATTTACTTTGTTGAAAAAAAATCGATCCGAGATTGTAGTAAGCTTCTGGATACTTGGGATTAATTTTTAATGCTTGATAAAATGCACTTCTAGCTTGGTCGAGTTTACCTTGCTGGAGATAACACATCCCTATATGGTAAGGAGGTTCTGGTGCATTTTTGCTATATTCTATGGCTTTTTTAAAAGATGCGATCGCTTTCTCGCAATCTCGTTGCTGTTCTCGTACTAACCCCAAGTTATAGTGGGCAAATCCGAGTTTGGGATCGAGTTTTAAAGCGTGTTGCAAGTAATCGTTAGCTAACTTGAAATTATTCCCTTCTAACAACGCTCCGCCTAAATTAGCAAAAGCTGGAGCAAATTTCGGATCGGCTTGCGTCGCTCGATAAAATGCATCCGCAGAGGGTTGTAATTGTCCCGTTTGTCGGAATGCTAACCCTAAATTATAGTGCGCTGGTGCCAATGCTGGATCTAATTTAGCTGCTTGTTTAAAGGCGGCGATCGCATCTTGTACCTTTCCCGCCTGAATTGCTTGTAAGCCTTGGTTTAACCAGTCTACGGCAGTTTTAGGATTAGATTGTGCCAACTTGAAGGCGACAGGAGGAGATAGAGCAAGAGAGGGCAAGGAAATACTCATAACCAGCATCAAACTTACTAACCCTGCTATGCGATATTTAAAGAATGATAATCTCATTGATTTTCTGACTCACAACACTTTCAGTTAAATTTACTTCATAAAAAGTTTTTTACAAAAGTTTTTGATTTGGGATAAAAATTTGTGATATTTAACTTTTCTTAAGCTAAATCTTACGACAGGCTACAATTTTTTTAACTTTCGATTAAAGGGAGGATAATAACGAATTAAAGAAGGGGTAATTTTGACTCCAGAGAACCATTTTGTTCAAATAGAATTCAGGAGTCAGGAGCCAGAATTCAGCTGGGAATTCTGTACGACTGGCAAAGAAATAAATCGGTTTAAGACCCTCGCGGACTTGCTACTGTCAAGATTTATGAATCCTGAATTCAGAATAGCTGGATTCTTCTTTAACCCTTGATATATACAGAATCATGCGGTTATAAAAAAACCGCAAGGGGGGTTTTATGAACGAAAAAGTAAAATCGGGTTCGCGGAACGTTGCAATTGTTGGGCCTTATTTAAGTGGAAAAACCACTTTACTAGAAAGCTTGTTATTTGTCACAGGGGCAATTTCCCGCAAAGGCAGTGTTAAGGACAGCAATACAGTAGGAGATAGTGCAGCCGAGTCGCGCGATCGCCACATGAGTGTAGAAGTCAGCGCCGCTAGCACTGAGTATAACGGCATTCGCTTCACTTTTATTGACTGTCCGGGAAGTGTAGAATTTGCCCAAGAAACGTACAATGCTTTAATGGGAGTTGATGCGGCAATTGTAGTTTGCGAACCCATCCGCGAACGAGTCCTTACCCTCGCCCCTTTATTTAAATTCCTGGACGATTGGGAAATTCCCCACCTCGTCTTCGTCAACAAAATGGATCGGGCAAATATTCATGTCCTAGAAACGTTGCACGCCCTAAAAGCAGTATCTAGCCGTCCCCTGGTAGCACATCAATTTCCAATCATGAATGGGGAAGAACTCACCGGCTTTATTGATATGGTGAGCGAACAGGCATATCAATATCATCCCGGCGCACCTGCCGATCCCATTCCCTTCCCTGAAAGTTTAAAAGAAGAAGAACATACAGCACGGGCAGAAATGCTCGAAGCCTTAGCAAATTTTGACGACCATTTACTCGAAGAACTTTTAGAAGATATCGAACCTCCTCAAGAGGAAATCCTCAAAGATTTAAAAATGGAATTAGGGGCAGATTTAGTAGTGCCCGTTTTCTTTGGTGTAGCAGAACAAGATTATGGTGTTAGACCTCTATTAGAAGCCTTGTTACGGGAAGCCCCCGAACCAGAAACTACAGCAGAACGTCGTTTAAAAAACATCAAAGGTGATGCAGCTTTAGCGCAGGTATTAAAAACTTATTACACTCCCCAAGGTGGCAAACTTTCTCTGGTGCGTGTTTGGCGCGGCAAATTAACTGATGGCATCGTCCTCAATGGCATTCGCACTGGTGGAATTTACCGCCTCATGGGACAGCAACAGCAGTCAGTTAACCAAGTTAGTGCTGGTGAAATTGTTGCATTGAGCCGTTTAGAAGGAATCAAAACAGGCGATACAATCTCCACAGAACAGCAGTCGGCAATCAAATTACCCAAAGCTGTAGAGTTGGAACCAGTGTATGCTCTGGCTATTACACCAGAAAAGCGCAACGATGAAGTTAAACTCAGCAGTGCCATCACCAAGTTATTAGAAGAAGACTGCTCACTTGCTTGGGAACAACATGGCGATACCCACGAAGTTATCTTGTGGGGACAAGGCGAGATTCATTTACAAGTCGCCCTAGATAGACTGCGCCGCAAATATAACTTGCCAATGACAACCCACTTACCGCAAGTGCCTTACAAAGAAACCATCCGTAAAACGGTGGCTTCAGTTCATGGACGCTACAAGCACCAAAGCGGTGGTCACGGACAGTTTGGTGACGTTTTTCTCGACATCAAACCCCTACCACGCGGTACAGGTTTTAACTTTAATGAAACTATTGTCGGTGGCGTAGTTCCTAAACAGTACATCCCCGGCGTAGAAATGGGCGTGCGAGAATTTTTGACACACGGGCCTTTGGGCTTCCCGCTAGTAGATTTGGCGGTAACTTTGACTAATGGTTCATACCACAACGTTGATAGTTCCGAACAAGCCTTTAAGCAAGCTGCGCGATTGGCAATGCAAACGGGAATACCCCAAGCGGAACCTACCCTATTAGAACCAATTCTGCGAGTGGATGTTACCACACCGAGCGAATTTACCTCCAAAGTGCTGCAACTGTTGAGTGGTAGACGGGGGCAAATTTTAGGCTATGAGGGGAGAAACGATTGGCAAGGCTGGGATAATGTCTCTGCATACTTACCACAAGCAGAGATGCAGAATTTTATTGTAGAGCTGCGATCGCTCACTCTTGGCGTTGGTTCCTTCCACTGGGAATATGACCATCTCCAAGAAGTACCCGAAAAGCTTGCCGAACGTGTCATTCACAGCAATGGCAATGGTGTTAACGGCAACGGCAAGTAATACCAATTTGAAAAAATAATGCGACAAATAGACCATTTGTAGAGACGCGATTCATCCCGTCTTTACCCAAAGATGTGTTGCAATCATTAATTGAATTGGTATAATTTTTGATTTTGAATTAATTGTAAAGTAGCGTATGCCCGCCGCAGGCATCGCTTCAAAGCTAAGATTCCTGATTTCTGAGAAAAGTCGGGAATCTTTTTCAATCTATAAAAGAATTCATAAACCTCTAACTTGTGTGAAATGATATGAATTTCATAAAAGCATTTGGGAATTATGTGATTAAGCATATTCGTCTTAACTACACAGAAAAAACTCATGGGCTTTATAGTCTCTCTTGTAACTAGCCTAATTGCAATTCTCGTCTATCTCAATACAGATAAAATATCTAGTGAAAGGTCACGTTTAGCAATACGCACAATTATGATATTAATTGGCAGTATTGCAGTACTGAATTCTTTTTCTAGGCTTTTGGCGATCGTCCCACCTGGTAATGTCGGTGTCGTCAATTTCTTTGGTGACGTTTCCGAAACTACTCTTAATCCTGGTGTCCACTTGCTTAACCCCTTTAGCAAGGTGCTGAATTTTTCTACTCGCCTTAAGGATATAAAGGAAAATGTAGATGCAACATCCCAAGAAGGTTTGAGCCTAAATCTTGATGTCAGTCTTCAGTACAAGCTCGATCCACAAAAGGCAGCTACAGTATATAAAACAATTGGAACTGATGAAACACAACTGGTGATTTCCAGATTCCGCTCTACTGTCCGCGCCATCACGGCAAACTACCCAGCCAATGCTATTTACTCTACCAAACGCCAAGAAATCGCCCAAAAAATTGACCAACAACTTACCCAAGAGCTACCAGCTTTGGGTTTCATCGTTGAGGAAGCTCTTTTACGAAACATCAAAATGCCTGATACTCTACAAGCTGCAATTCAAAACAAACTGAAGACAGAGCAAGAAAATCAGCAGATGAAATTTGTTTTAGAGAAAGAGCGTCAAGAGGCAGAACGAAAGCTGATTGAAGCGCGAGGTATAGCTGATTCCCAAAAAATTATCTCAGGTGGACTTAGCAACCAAGTGCTGCAATTACGAGCGATTGAAGCTACAGAAAAGCTAGCTCAATCCAATAATTCTAAGCTGGTAATTATTGGTTCTGAAAAAGGCAGTGTACCTATTATGATCCAGCCAGAAACAGGAACCTCAAAGCCCTAAAATTTTTTTCTCAGGTTAATGGCTTGGCAAATAATCTTTGCTTCACTTACACCCGCTTGTTAGGCGATCGCTTCTCGCAGATATTCTTGACGTGGTTCAATATAAATCTGCTTACGAATTTTGCTCGACACAATTTAAATGTTACATGATGTACAATTTAAATTGTGTATTAATTTATAGTAATATTGCGATTGCTAACTCAGCGTTGCGAGACATCGCTTAAAAAATATATACGCTTCAACAAATGAGCACTGGGATTCTTAATAGTATTTCCATAGGCAGCAGAGGACTCTACGATAAGAAGCTTATCGTCACAAGTAAAAAATTCTTTAAATTGCCTATGGAGACTTTCAACATCTTCATCTTCTGACATACTAATCCACCATACATTTTTCAAAACTTTCTCAGCACCAGCATCAGCCCTGATTAACTCTTGTTCAATTTGCTTATAATCTTCACTACGGTTTTCTGTGTCTATCAAATCATAGAGAATAAAAAACTGTTTATTTTTCATAAGAACACTCATAAATACCAAAATAGAGATTGATGTTACTATTCATATTTAAAAAAATCATGCTAGTAAACAGTACAAATACTGGCATTTAGCATAAATGCATTATATTATGCATTGTTTTGTAATAGTATTGCGAGCACAGATTTATCTTACGCAAAGCTGAGGGAGTGGGGTTTTATGGATTTTCTTATTAGCGACTGTGGTCGCAAAGACGTAAAGAAGAGTGCAAGATGTATATTATAGTTTGGGTAAACTATAATATACATCTTGCGATGGAAATTTCCATATACTTATTATGTTTGTGTTTTACAACGACAAGAATAAAAAACTTGAAATAATAGAGATTAAATCAGGAATTAGAGCCTTAGATATAGCAATCAATATTTTTAATTGGCCAAATTATTTTTTGATAAACTTATTTAATAACTTAGTAGATAAAATAAATTCACCAGGTAATCTTTCACAAGATGATAGTGAAAATATCAGAAAAATCATTGAGGAAGGTCGTAAACAAAAAGTTTCAGAAATGGAGATCGAAATGAGTCGTGATGTTGCTACAGGAGTGAGTATAAACGGTCTAGAAGGTGTTGACGTAACAATTGGGTGTAAAGGTAATACTAAATATGTGATGAAGGTAAAATACAAATACGATTAGGTGAAGAACAATGGTAACACTTCAATTACAACAATTAAGTGTTCCGCCAGGACATAGAGTAATACTCCAGGATATTAGCTGGCAAGAATTTGAGGCGATTTTAGCAGAACTTGGCGACCATCGAGCTACTCGATTAGCTTACAGCCAGGGAACTTTGGAGATGAGAATGCCATTACCAAAGCATGAGAAAGCCAAAATCATCATTGGAGATTTGGTAAAAATTCTTTTGGAAGAGTTAGAAATTGACTGTGAAACATTTGGCTCAACCACTTTCAAGCGTGAAGATATGGCTTTTAGTGTAGAGCCTGATGACTCTTTCTACATTCAAAATCATGCTCAAATGATTGGTAAAGAGCGAATAGACTTGAGGGTTGACCCGCCACCTGACTTAGCAATTGAAGTTGATGTTACTTCTAAAACTCAACTAGATGCTTACGAAGCATTGCGATTTCCTGAACTGTGGCGATATGAAAATGGCAAGCTACAAATTAATATTCTTCAGGATGGCAAATACATTGAGTCTGAAATTAGTTCTATTTTTCCCAACTTGCCCACTGTTGAAGAAATTCCCCGGTTTGTCGAACAAAGCCGAACTTTAGGTAGAAGCCCAACGCTTAGGGCATTTCGTCAATGGGTAAGAAAGCAAATCAACCCAACTTAATCTAACCCTTGCTTTTTTAACAACAAATTAGCGTTGTAATACTTAATACTATTTTTATCTGCAATATAAGATTATACGATAAAAAAAGGAGCCTAAGTTAGGCTCCTTAATTAAAAAACTGGTAATAGAATTGTGACTACTTAACAGTCACCTTACCGCCAGCTTCTTCGATGCGCTTCTTAGCATCTTCAGCGGCATCCTTAGCAACACCTTCTTTAACTGCCTTGGGCGCAGCTTCCACCAAGTCTTTAGCTTCTTTCAGACCCAAACCGGTCAATTCGCGGACAATCTTCAGTACGGCAATCTTCTTATCAGCTGGGACTGATTCGAGAATGACTTCAAACTCAGTTTGCTCAACAGCTTCTTCAGCAGGAGCAGCAGCAGCACCAGGGCCTGCAAACGCTACGCCAACAGGTGCAGCAGCACTTACACCAAAAGCTTCTTCAATTTGCTTGACTAATTCAGAAGCTTCCAGCAAAGAAAGAGTTTTTAGTTGTTCTAAAATGTTATCGGTTGCAGCAGACATTGATATAACTCCTGTAATTTTGATTATTTATTTGTCATGGGTCATTGGTCTTTGACTATAGAAGACTTTTGACTTTCGACTGATGAACCACGAAGTCTATTCAGCAGCAGTTTCAGTGCTACTATCACCTTCAGCAGTGCTTTCGGTGCCGCTATCTTGGACAGCAGCAGTTTCGGTACTACCACCACTTTGCTCTTGGTCAGCCACAGCCTGCAAAGCACGAGCCAGCGAACCAGGAACTTCGTTGATACCCACAGCAATCTTGGTAGCCAAAGCGTTGATAGCCCCAGCAATTTGGGCGATGAGTTGTTCCTTAGATGGCAAGTCTCCTAGTACCTTGACATCAGGTTCTTTGAGTAGGCGACCTTCCAGTACACCACCGCGAAGTTCTGTCTTCTTGGTGACTTTTTGGAATTCTTGGTACGCCTTAATTGCGGATGAAAAATCATCTTTTACCAGCAAAAAGGCGGAAGAACCATTGAGCAATTCCGATAAAGGCTGCCATTTTTCATCGTCTTTGATAGCAATGCCCATTAAAGTGTTTTTCGTCACCTTACAAACAGTGCCACTGGGACGTAACCGCCGCCGTAAGTCTGTGATTTCCGAAACTGTTAGCCCCTGATAGTCAATTACCAGTGCCAGAGTTGACTCACTCAAAGTTTCTTTGAGGTCAGCAACTATTTCTTTTTTATCTTCTACTGTTCTACCCATTCCAATCTCACCTCCTTAAAACAATCGGGGAAGTGCCCTAGTTGTGTGTTTTTTCTCAACCTGAATCCAAACAACAAACCCCGGCTAACTTAGCCGGGGTTGAGTAGTAAGACTCGTGATGCCATAGTTATCACACCTTTATGGGTGGTAATTCTGACAATTAGAGTTTTAACCTCGGCAGGATATTTAAGCTGTTAGCACCTGCTGTCTCCGGCTTTGCTTATTTAATTTTGTCATTTGTCCTTTGTCATTTGTCCTTTGCCTTTACAAACGACTAATGACTAAAAATTAACTTGCTTGGCTCAGTTTCAAATCTCTTAGGGCACTGATATCAACTTTAATTGATGGCCCCATTGTGGCTGACACATAAAATGTGCGCCAATAACGGCCTTTAGCTCCTGAAGGACGGTTACGGTCAATTGTCTCCTGCAATGCCTTCAGGTTGACTAACAAATCTTCAGGCGAGAAGGTTGTCTTACCAAACATAACATGGACAATACCAGTTCGATCGGCCCGGAATTCTAATTTACCTGCTTTGAATTCTGCGATCGCACTTCCGATATCAAATGTTACGGTTCCACCCTTGGGCGATGGCATCAAACCACGCGGCCCAAGCAACTTACCCAGCTTTGCCACCTGTGGCATCACATCGGGCGTGGCAATCAGCTTGTCAAAATCCATTCTACCTTTCTGGATTTCGTCAATCAGTTCTTCCGATCCAACTATATCAGCACCAGCGTTGCTTGCTTCGTTGACCTTTTCTCCTCTGGCTATCACCGCCACGCGGACGATTTGTCCTGTACCTTTAGGCAGTGCTACCGTTGTCCGCAACTGTTGGTCTGTATACTTGGGGTCAATTCCCAACCGGATATGCGCTTCAGCAGCTTCGGTAAATTTAGCTGTTGCTGTGTCTTTAAGAAGGGCTAAAGCCTCTAGGGGTTGATAATCTTTTTCTTCTACTTTTGCTTGCAGACCCTGCAAACGACGCGATATTTTTGGCATTTGTTCTCCTGGGGTAATTCCGAAGCCTCGCCTCTCCCCCGATAATTTTTAGTTATTTGTCCTTTGTCATTTGTCCTTTGTCATTTGTGATTTGTTGATTTTTTCTAATGACTAATGACCAATGACCAATGACTAATCCGTAACTGTTACACCCATATTTTTAGCCGTTCCTGCTACAATCTTCATTGCCGCGTCGATATCGTTGGCATTGAGGTCGGGGAGTTTGGTTTGGGCTATCTCTTGCAATTGTGCTTTGGTTATTGACCCAACTTTCTTTTTGTTGGGTTCATTTGAGCCTTTTTCAACTTTCGCCGCCTTCCGAATCAGTACTGATGCGGGTGGCGTTTTGAGTACGAATGTAAAACTCCGGTCTTCAAAAACCGAAATTTCTACAGGTATCACCATTCCAGCTTGGTCTGCTGTTTTGGCGTTGTACTCTTTACAAAACATCATGATGTTGACACCATGTTGACCCAAGGCGGGACCAACTGGCGGTGCTGGGTTGGCTTTTCCAGCATTCAGGGCCAGTTTAATGACCGCCACTACTTTCTTCGCCATTTGTATTTAACTCTGTTTCTCTACCTGATTAAATTCCAATTCTACTGGTGTATCCCTGCCGAAAATTGAGAGCAAGGCTTTAAGTTTACTCCGTTCTGGAGAGACTTCAATCACCTCGCCTTCAAAATCTTTAAATGGACCAGAAAGCACCATTATCTTATCACCAGTAGCCATGTCAATTTTGACAACAGCTTCTTGTTCGCTGGTTTGTTTGAATATACGTTCAACTTCTGAAGAACTCAGTGGTATGGGGTTGACATGACCGCGACCCTTGCTGCTACCACGTTTTTGTTCTGAACCGACAAAGTTAATTACATGAGAGGTGTTGCGTACCACCTGCCAAGTATCATCATCCATCATCATCCGCACCAGCACATAGCCAGGGAAAACTTTTTCTTCTGTATGCTGGCGACTGCCATCTTTGCGGATTTTCACCGCTGGCGTCTGCGGAATTTCTACTTGGATAATTTTGTCAGCGACATCAAAAGTTTGAATGCGTTGCTCTAAGTTAGTCTTTACACGCTTCTCACAGCCTGAAGCTACTTGTACTGCATACCAGCGTGCTTCTTTTGACGCTGCTTCTGCTGCTTCTGCTTCTGCTGTTTCTTCTGACTGCAACATTGAGTTGCGTGGTTCATCTGTTGCAAAACTCATTAGAACACCTGTTTTGCTGCCCAAGCAAACAATCCATCGACCAAGTATATCAAAGATGCGGAGAGTGCCACCATTAACAACACAGCGGCGGATTCGCTCACTATCTGTTTCCGACTGGGCCAAACTACTTTTTCAAGCTCTTCTTTGGTTCCCTGTATGAAGTTGCCAAAGCTAAACCCATTTGCGGTTTCTGGCAATTCTGCTTCACTTTTTTTGGCCACGACCGTTTATCCCCCGTTTCTTATACTAGATCCTGTTTAATTGTCATCTAGGTTTTGCAGTTTCGACTCTATTTCACTTACTGTCAGTAAAACAACTGCAAATACAATAAGTTTACCCGAAATTATTAGCGCTAACTGCTATATTAGCAGTTGCGTAATTATTTCGGGCTTTGTTTTTTTGCTCTTGAGCGCGCCCTGGAGGACTTGAACCCCCGACATCAGGTTTTGGAGACCTGCGTTCTACCAACTGAACTAAGAGCGCACAAGCTGTTTTTTATTCAGTGATTGCGCTGAACTAAATTTCAGTTTAACGCAATATGCGATTTATATCATACCTTAATTTTGCCCTTAAAACAAGTCAGCGGCAGATGCCGCTTGCAGCTTGAGATTTCTCCCATTCTTTTTCTTTTGCAGTCCGAATCACAAAGGGCGGTCAAACCGTTGCTTGATTCGGGTTGCCTTACCTACGCGATCGCGGAGATAATACAGTTTAGCACGGCGGACTTTACCGCGACGTAACACCTTAATGCTGTCAATCCGGGGAGAATGCAACAGAAATACCCGCTCAACGCCCACGCCTTGAAAAACCTTACGAACTGTAATAGTTTCGTTGATGCCGCCGTTGCGCTTGGCAATCACAACTCCCTCATAGGGTTGCACGCGGTATTTTTCGCCTTCCTTGATTTTCACTCCCACTTTTACAGTGTCGCCCACATAAATGTCGGGCACATTCGATTTTATCTGTTCCGCTTCAATGGAGCGGATAATCTCTTGAGCGTTCATAGTCTTTCTGTCTGCTTAAAAAAACTCACGATCATCAATGATAAATCGATAATCCTATTTCAGTCTACTTGTTAGGATTGATAATTGTACTGATACAACAGCTTAAAGATCGAAGCTATATTGCAGAATGCCGTACTACAAAGGAAAAATTTATGAAATTTAGTATCGTCATCAGTACCTATAATCGCTTGAATTTGCTGAAAAGAGCAATTGATTCGGCTCGTAACCAAACAATTGAGTGCGAGGTAGTTGTTGCTGACGATTGTTCTGATGATGACACCCAAACCTATCTCAAAAGCTTAGGGGATAAGGTTGTTTACCATCGTAACGAAGTGAACCTTGGTCATGCAGCAACGGTAAATGCTGGAGTTGCCAAAGCTAGCGGCGACTGGATTAAGTTTTTAGATGATGATGACTATTTAGCGCCCAACTGCATAGAAGAGATGGCAAAGGCGATCGCACTTCGTCTTGATGCTGTAATCTGCTCTTGTGTGGCGGCTCAGGTGGATGGCAATCAAGTTGAACTCTCTCGCACCCCCCAAGTTGGCCCCGGTTTAGCTTTTTATATCCCCCAAGCCGATATTCACTATGGGATGCTTTTAGAGCTTGTACCTTTTGGCACACCTGTACAAGTAGCTTGTCGACGTGATGCTTTCCTACAAAGTGGCGGTTGGGACTCCACACTCGATGCTAACTGTGATGACATCGATTCCTGGATTCGGATTGCTCAGTTTGGCGATGCTATTTTCTTCAATCAGTGTCTTGCTTACCGCACTATTTGGCCGGGTGCGTATAATCAGAAGTTTTCTTTGTCTCGGCGGTTGGCGACAAATATTTTAATGAAGGAAAAAATTTACGCCTTGGTAAATGAGCAACATCGCTCAAAGATTCCTGTCTTTCAGGATATAAAAAATTACCTAAGACTCCATTGGATTTTAGTTGCACTGAAGCAAAAAAATCTCAAGAGTTTTCTTTCCATGATAGATCCATCTATACTTTCTCCTCGGTCTTGGAAGTTTTTGCTAACTGCTATTTCATCACGCCGCTCTCAGGGAAACAATTCTCAGGTTCGTAAACTTGTATTGATTGAGTTGTACTATGATGTCTGGCAAAATGCCCAGAATAAAAGCGCCAGTCTTCAAAATTTAGAATTAGATTCTGTGCCACTGGTGGACTTGCCCATGAGCGCCCAGTCGAACTCTCAGTACTAGATGAGGACGTTACTACCAATTAACAGATCGGTAGCTGTGAAATTCTTCAAAGTTGCCAATGTGGTAGTGTAATCACTCTTACCGTAATTATAATTAACTTGTGTAGAAGTACCCGATTGGGCAAATAGTAGGTAGCCATCACTTACGGGATTGCTGCCAGTTTTTTATTCTCTGTTTTGACTGCTGTGTGAAATGGAATTTATATAATCTGCTGTGGTGTACTAGAGTTCGATACCAGAGTATTAAGAAATAGAAAATAAGGTTATAGCAACTTTAAATAGCAGATTCAGCCTTCAGAATTTTGGAGTTTTACCCCGATTTATTGAGCCGTTACTGAATAAGTCTTTAAGCTAAGTAACTGGTTAGAAGCGCTCTTAATCAGTAGAAAGTGGTCAATTTTACGCACTACTGACTACTTTTTAGTTGTCGCTGAAGACCTCAATAATTATGTTGATTTCTATTCAGTTACTTATCTTTATTTTTTATACACGTCTCAAAGATTATGCGAATCATACATATTTTGAACCACGTTCAAGAAATAGGTAACGGTATTGTGAATGTGGCTGTGGATCTGGCTTGTCTACAGGCAAAATCTGGTTATGAAGTCGCGGTTGTTTCTGCTGGTGGAGAATACGAGGCTTTACTAGATATTTGTGGTGTCAAACATTACCACTTAGACCAAAGCAGGAAATTGCTAAATACGATTAAAGCAGCTATGCGTTACCGAGCGATCGCAGCTGAATTTCAGCCGGATATTGTTCATGCTCACATGATGACAGGGGTAATATTAGCACGCATTTTTAAGGGACGCAAATATGCTTTAGTTTCTACAGTCCACAATGAATTTCAGCGTGCTAGCTTGCTGATGGGTTTAGCTGACAGAGTAATTGCTGTCAGTCAGGCTGTATGTGATTCTATGATTAGGCGTGGTATTCCAGAAAACAAGTTGCGAGTGGTATGTAATGGCACTTTAGGCAGTCCTCGCACCCGACAAATACAAGATTATCAACCTTTACCATTACAGCATCCAGCGATCGCCACTGTTGCCGGGATGTATCAACGTAAGGGAATTGCTGAGTTAATTGCTGCCTTTGAACAAATTGCCTCAGATTTTCCCCAAGCCCATCTTTATTTGGTAGGAAACGGCCCTGATAAACAGCTATTTGAGGCACAGGCACAAGCAACTTCTGTAAAAGAACGCATTCATTTTGAAGGTTTCCAACCGGAACCTCAACGTTATCTAATATCTTGTGACATATTTGTGCTAGCTTCCCACCGCGACCCTTGCCCTTTGGTGCTTTCGGAAGCTAGAGAAACTGGAACTGCGATCGTCGGCACTCAGGTAGACGGGATTCCTGAAGCTTTAGACAACGGGCGAGCAGGTCTTTTAGTGCCAGCAAAAGATAGTCATGCTTTAGCTGGGGTTTTAGTGCAATTACTGAGTAATGCCGAGATGCTGCAAGAGTGGAAACAGCGGGCAAAGAAAAACTTAGATAGGCTGAGTGTTGCCCGCGTCCATCAGGAAACAATGACAGTGTATCGTGAGTTAATTACAGAATGAGGGCAGGGGCATTGGGCATTGGGCATTGGGCATTGGGTAATAATCAATAATTCTTCTGCCCCTGCTTCCCCTGCTTCCTCTGCTCCCCTGCCCCTGTGCTCCCCTGCTCCCTGCTCCCCCCAGTCCTCTTAACAGAGCGATCGCTTTAATTTGAAAGCTAGGCCTAAAGCGCCAAAAACTAGTACGCCCAAAACGTTAGTTGATTCAGGAACAGCGGTGTAATAAGAAGCCACTCTGATGGGCCCGTCTTTATCTTCTTGATCTGCTGGAATTGGTGGAATGATTCCAGCACCTGGCGCTAGATTAGGTAGGCTAGCGAATGGATTGTAAAATAGGCTTCCATTAGGGATTACGCCACCACTAAAAGTGACAGTACTACCCTTGATAGTAATGTCTTTAAAAACATCCTTAAGATCGGGGTTAACAGAGGAACCAATCTTCCCATCTCCATTAACATCTCCCCACTCGACTGGTTCATTATCAAATGGTGGAGTAGAATTCGGATTACTATAGGACAGCGTTTTTAAATCAAAGACCAAGCTATTTATATCGTAACCAGTGGCATTTACAAAGTTATTAGCTACATCTGGAACACCATATTCTATTACTTCCCCTGGTAGAAACCCTGTAAGGGTTCTTGGTTTTTTGATATCGAGTATGGCTTGATTTTTAGTCGTCACAATGGGTTCTACAAAAATGACGGCTCTTGCTGGTGTCGAAGACAAAAAACTAATTCCTGCTGTTCCTAGAACAGACAAGGCTATTTTTGTGGCAATTCTAGTCATATTTGTGTCCTTTTGATATTGATTCGCAGAATGCTACACGGCATGGTTTAAATCAAACAGCAAAAACTCATTTTTCAACCGCTACCTATCAGCTAGATAAATAGTGGTTAATGTATGCTTGCTTCCTGAGTTGATATTTACTCATAGGTTGATTTATAAAGCAATTCTTGTAATGCTTTATCATGATAACTAGTAATTTCACGCAATCTTTATAAAAAATCCAAATTAGAACTTATGCATTGACAGATTAGACAAGATGTGAAGCATAAGTAATTATCCTGACTTTTGATGAACTGTGGTTCATTGCTGTCTTAACGGGACGCTACAACATAGCAGGTTTGAGATGAAATGGTTATAAGATTTAGAGACTATGGCAAACGGCTTTCTGATTTTGAGCAAGAAATTTTAGTATGTTGTCCCCAATGCAATCGCATTGCCAAGGTATTGACTGTAAACTCTGAGCAATCAAGTCTCAGTTCCATGAAAAGAATTACCTGTCAGCACTGTAGCTATACAAAACAACAGTCAAATGCTGCTAAACGAAAATCTGCACTGCTATTGTTGCAGAACAATTACAGGCATAAAAGAAATTCTCGCTATGGAATATTAGACCATTTTTTTGGCTTGCCCTTGTGGCTACAAATCTCTTGTTGCGGTCAGTTGCTATGGGCATATAATGAAGCTCATTTGAACTTCCTGGAAAGCTATGTTCAATCAAGGTTGCGAGAACGCTTGCCAGATGAGTCATTAGGCTGGCACAATGGCAGTCTTGCCAGTCGCCTACCCCGATGGATCAAGCTAACGCAGCATCGGGAAAAAGTTTTACAGAAAATTCAACAGTTAAAGCACAGGTTGTAATCAATGCTTTTACGAATTACGAATTACGAATTACTTTAATCTTGCTGATGAGCAAACTTATAACCACCCCAGAAAGAAAGAGCGATCGCAACCACCAACAAAATCGGTATGCTGTACCAAGGAAACTGAGACAAGGGTAAATGGGCAGCTGCACGCAGTCCGATGCTGGCGTAGGTTAACGGTAACAGGTAAACTACGACTTTAAGGGCTGCCGGTAATGTACCAGGGTCAAAGAAGGTTGCCCCTAAGAATGACATGGGGATAATGATAAAGTTATTGTAGAGTCCAACTGATTCGAGCGATCGCACACTCAACCCTACAATCACTCCTAATCCAGCAAATACCGCACAATTGAGCACCACTAACAGTAAAAACAGTGGGTTGACAAAATTCCAGTTTCCACTTATGAGCAACGCTACCAAAATCACGGAACCGGAAGTCATCAAACCCCGCACGACTCCCGCCAGCATTTTACCGATGTACAGCGCTAAGGGATTTATGGGAGTTAACAACAATTCTTCAAAGGTTTTGGTAAATAATCTGTCTCCACAAATTGAAAATGTTGTTCCAGCAAAGCTAACTGTCATCGACGACAGCGCCACCATTCCCGGTAATATAAATTCCAAATAGTTGTCATAGTTACCACTAATTCCCGAACCGGGTTTGATGGAACTACCTAAACCCAAGCCAAAAGCTAAAATATATATCAGTGGCGATATTAAACCTGATGCAGCAACTGGTAAAATTCTCACGCGTAAATCTAGCCAATCTCCCCAAAAAATAGTCAGACTATCAGCCAGGAAGATTTGAAGTTGCGAATTGAACCTCTTGCCCGAAGGTAGTGCTCTTTGAGATGTCACTTGCTTTCAATTAGTTATTAAAATTTCATTAAATCTTAATTTACATTGTTTTACACATCAATTACTAGTAGTCTGCGAACCCAAAAATGCGCTTGTGAGGACTGGGGAAAGGGGAAAGGGAAAACGGGTAAGGGATTTAAACCCTTTCGCACTTCCCCTTTAACCTTTACCCCGCCAAGTTCCCTTGGCGTACTATTAGGGTAAACAAAAATATCTCATCCGAAAAATTGAATAATTAACAACAACAGTTAGATAGTTTAGGCATTATGACTAGATCAATTGTGAAAGTAAATAGCTATATCTGATAACAATTAAAAGTATTAAAATTTTGTTCCAATATCTAGATAAACTAGTATTTTTCTCATTTAACAAGAATATCGCAGAGAAAATCACAGGCAATTACAGTCAAGAATAGGCATACTGAAAGAGGGAGAAAAAACTTTAGACTACTCCCTCCCAAATCGGCGTGAAGGTGATTAAGCAACAATGAAACGTAAATCTACTGGTAGATCGGCTACTACTTCTAAACCCTCTATTTTCCAATCCCCTCTATTTAACTTCACCACCATCGCAATTATGGGAGGGGTGTTGATTTTGGGAATTGGGATTGGCATTGCTTTTAGTTCTACAGCCACATTGTCCCCAGCAAATGTGGCTTCCCGTGACTTCATTGACACCAAAGCACCAAACCCTGAAATTTGTGTGCAGTATGGAGCCAGTGCAATGGTAATGGACGCTAGATTGTTCGTTACTCTCAGCCCCTTTAATGTCTATGTTTCCCAGCCCACTATGCGTCCTGGATGCGTTCTCCGACAAAATAACTGGGCGCTTTTAGAGCAACGTAAGTTAGTGACATCCGATCAGGTAAGAGATTGCAAAAATCGCCTGAACACCTTTGGCTTTACAGGTAACTTGGACAGTGACAAACCTGATATTAGATGTATATATCAGAATGAAGCGGCTCAAAACTTCTTCAACGCTCAACCGGGAGCAGTTGGAACACCTCAGGAAACGGATAGATTTTAGATTTGGGCATTGGGCATTGGGCATGGGGCATTGGGCATTGGGTAAAACAGTTCTGAGTGCTGAGTTAGGAGTTAGAAGTGAGGAATTATTTTCCTTGTCTTCCTTGTCTCCCCAATCCCCAGTCCCCTGCGATCGCATCTGCCTTCATCAGCTCACTCGTACTCGTCACGTATAATTGTTAAACCTAAAGCTTTGTAGGCACTCAGCATATTATTAGATACTGTCGGTGCTGTTACTAGGTAAGTCAGGGCATGAATGGACTCCACGAGATAAGGAGCAGCCGTGTCTAGTTTTTCTGCTGTGACTAATCCGACTACCTCAGCCGATCCAGCAATCATTGCTCGTTTGACATGGGCTTCGTCTAAGTTAGGTACACTAATCCCAACTTCTGGATGCAAACTGCAAACTCCCAACATGCACAAATCTGCACGAATCATCCGTAATGTCTCAATCGTGACAGTACCCACGTTCACCAAGGCTTTTTTGTAGAGTTGTCCACCTAACATCACAACTTCTATATGGGGATGTTCTGCTAAAGCAACTGCTATTGGCGGACTATTTGTGATCACTGTTGCGTGCAAATCTAAAGGCAAATGACGAGTTACTTGGAGAGTTGTTGTACCTCCATCTAAAATCACCACTTGTCCCGTACAAACTAATTTTGCTGCTGTCCGAGCGATCGCTTCCTTTTCTTTTGGCGCTTGCTTTTGGCGATCGGCATAACTAGCTGTGGCTGGAGATTTGAGGAGTGCTCCCCCATGAACGCGTTGCAATAGTCCGGTTTGTGCCAGTTCGCGCAAATCCCGGCGAATCGTATCCTCAGAAACCTTGAGAACAGCACTAAGTTCTGTCGAAAGTACCTTTTTATCACGACGCAGAATTTCTAAGATGAATTGTCGTCGTTCAGCAGTTAGCATAATTAATTTTCCTGAAAATGCGTTTTTGAACTTGAAATTGCACGTTTGTGAGTTTATACTTATTGATATGCAAGTTCTTGTACGGTAATCCGTAACTTCAATTGAATTCAAGCACATTCATGCACAATTGCATGTATTGATTTTGGCATTTGATGAAATCACACGGTTCCACAAAGGTTCTGAGTGGTTGACTTGAGTTTGGATAATTGTTGCCCAATGAGGGTTTTAACAATTTTTTTGTAATGCGATCGCGCATCCCATCTCAATACGGTTCGGTTAATGTGCTTATTCCTCGAAGATCCCCCCAACCCCCCTTAAAAAGGGGGGCTTCTGACCCTCTTTTACCCCCTTTTTAAGGGGGTCGCCATAGGCGGGGGGATCTTATCCGAACCATATTGCATTCCAATCTGTTCAAATTGTTTTTTATTCAATCAATAAACCATGACTACTATTAATACCCAATTTCCAATCGATCTCGGTGCATACAAACCTTTAGCGCTCAATCCGGCAAATTCGAGCCTGACAGATGAACAGCGAGAGACTCTCAAAGCGAATATTCAACTTTGCCGAGATGCGATCGTCTTTTTTACGGCGACTGGCGCGGCTAGTGGAGTCGGCGGTCATACTGGCGGCCCATACGATACAGTGCCGGAGGTAATGATTCTCGATGCCTTTTTCCGGGGAGCATCAGAGCAATTTGTACCGATTTTCTTTGATGAGGCAGGACATCGAGTTGCCACTCAATATCTGATGGCAACGTTGCATGGTGATTTACCTGCCGAGCAACTTTTACATTATCGGCAAGCACATTCCAATTTACCGGGACACCCCGAACTAAAACTAACTCCTGGTGTGAAATTTAGTTCTGGGCGCTTGGGCCATATTTGGCCTTACATCAATGGTGTGGCAATGGCGAATCCAGGCAAGGCTGTTTTCTGTCTCGGTTCTGATGGATCGCAGCAAGAAGGCAACGATGCCGAAGCTGCTCGGTTGGCTGTTGCTCAACATCTCAACGTCAAGCTGCTCATTGATGACAATGATGTAACGATCGCTGGACATCCTTCTAAATATTTACCTGGTTTTAATGTCGCCAAAACCTTAGAAGGTCACGGTTTGAAAGTACTTCAGGGAGACGGGGAAGACTTAGACGATTTATACCATCGTATTTGCGAAGCTGTGAATACTCCTGGAGCGATCGCTATTATCAATAAACGCCCGATGTGTCCTGGTATTGAAGGTTTAGAAGGTTCCATTCATGGTCATGATGTCATTTCTGTAGATTTAGCAGTTAAATATCTAGAATCTCGCGGACAAACTGCGGCTGTCGAATACCTTAAAAGTATTGATAAACCCAAACAAACATATACATTTCTAGGTTCTGGCGATAAATGGGGCGCTAACCGTAGTGTATTTGGTGAAGCCGTGGTGGGTGTCCTCAGTCGCATGAGTGAAGTGGAGCGTAAAGAAAAAGTTAAGGTCATTGATAGCGATCTAGAAGGCTCCTGCGGTTTGAAGAAAATTCATGAAACATACCCAGAAATATTTATTTCCTCCGGCATCATGGAACGGAGCAACTTCTCTGCTGCGGCTGGATTCGGGATGGACGAGGGCAAGCAAGGTATTTTTGCGACCTTCAGCGCCTTCTTAGAAATGTGTATCTCAGAAATCACGATGGCACGGCTAAACTATTCCAATGTTCTGTGTCATTTTTCCCATGCGGGTATAGATGACATGGCAGATAACAGCTGCCACTTTGGTATAAATAATATGTTTGCCGACAATGGCTTGGATGATGGCTACCCAACACAATTGTACTTCCCAGCAGATAATAATCAAATGACAGCTTGTGTAGAAGCTGTATTCCATGAGCCTGGACTGCGGTTTATTTTCTCCACCCGTTCCAAAGTGCCCAATATTCAGGACAGCAATGGCAATGACTTCTTTGGAAGTGGCTACAAATTTGTTCCCGGTAAAGATGAGGTTATACGAGAAGGGACACAAGGCTACATTATCAGTTTTGGCGATGCTCTCTACCGTGCCGTTGATGCTGTAGAACGCCTGAAGCAAGAAGGGCTAGACGTTGGTTTGATTAACAAAGCAACTTTAAACACCATTGATGAAGAAATAATTACCAAAGTTGGTAAAGCTCCTTTTGTGCTTGTAGTAGAACCTTTCAACCGTCGCACTGGCTTAGGTAGTCGTTTCGGTTCCTGGCTGCTAGAGCGGGGGTTGACTCCCAAATATGCCCATCTTGGAACTTATAAAGAAGGTTGCGGCGGTTTGTGGGAACAGTACCCATATCAAGGTATCGATCCAGTCGGCATCATCAACAAGGTGAAGGAGTTAATTGGAAAAAAATAATTCATTTATTAGGGCATAGGGCATAGCAGGGAAGCAGGAAAGTAATGGGTAATGAGTAACGAGTAATGAGTTGGAGCAGGGGGACAAGGAGGAATTATTGAACAAATCTCTCCCAAGTCTTCCCCCTCTTCCTTGTCTACCTTTGTCTCTTCTGCATACCCAATGCCCAATGCCCCATACCCAATTCCCAATTTTTATTTAGTTTTAGGTAAAGGTTGACCAAACTCGATTACCTGGGGTTCGGGATCGTTGGGGATTGTTGGAATTGGAAATTCCGACACCCCTAAAGGAGGAATGTTATTTAAATTACTGGGTTGATTTGGGAAAGAAGGAGGGGGAAGACTCGAAGCAGGTTGTTGAGAGGATGTATTTTGATTTAAAGCAGGTACGGTGACAAAAGGCTGCCCTGAGTTAGTAGTAGTTGTTGAGGGCAGTTGATTGGATGGAGGCGGAACTGTGAGTAAGGGGGATTGTTGATTAGTAGCGGTTACAGGTTGTTTACTAGGCGGCTTTTGGAGTGTTTGAGGTTGTTTCTTGGCTGAAGGAGGGGAATTTCCTGATTTTACGGCAGCAGTTTTACCAGAAATAACCGGACGTAATACCCAGCGAGTGGAGTTTTTTCGGGAAACTGGTTGCAGTTGTACCTTTTTGGGATTAAAAACAGTCCCTGCTGCTAAATCTAGGACAATACGTGTATCGTTTGCGTTTAGCTGAGAAATGCGAATGCTTTTAATTGCTCCAGAATAATTTTGTTGTGTGGTAACTTTGCCCAACTTAGTATTCGGTAAATCTACAACCAGACGAGAGGGTTGGGCTAAGTAGAAATAACGAGGGGTTGTGCCTGCTGAGAGAGTAATTTCGAGTTGCTGTGTCTTGGGAGAAAAACGCCAATTATTTAGCTTTGCCCCTGGTGTACCAGCATTAGTAAAAGTTTCGAGGGCGATCGCTGCATAAAAACTTAATATACTGATGCTAAATATTTGCTTGCCCCATTGGTAAGATTGCCTAGTTTTTAGTTCCCGATTCATTCTGTTTATTTGCTCCATAAAACCCATACAATGCACTTACATTGCTGTTTACTTCGCGCTTGCAATCCCGTAGACGCGATGAATCGCGTCTCTACCCACCCCCAATTCAATTAGCTTTTTGAGGCACAGAAGTAAATTTCAGAGTTTGTGGAATACCATTTACGGTTAATTGACCTGTCATATTACCTTTATCCACAAGTTGCATTTGAATTGTGACTGAGTTTAGAGGATCGTTTTGGGGGCGAGGAATATTACAAAGGATTGATTTACTAACTTTTCCAGATAAATTTAATTGTTGATTTTTGAAGATACCTGCCAGAGAGTGCTTTTCGTCAGTGTCGGCGTTAGCGCTTGCCGGTAATACAGAGGCATTTAAGTAAATACCTGACTGCTCAATGTTTAACGTCAGAGTATCCGATTTTTCACAGTTAGGCAAATTCTCCGCTAGGGTTAGACGATAGCGACCGTTAACTGACGGAGGAGCCTTGAGTTTGTTTTCTCCGTAAACAGTGACAGTTTTAAACAACAGTAGCACTGAAATTATTGCTACTCCGTAAAAACTTAAAGATTTGAAGTTGAAATGATTCATGTTCTCAGTTCCTCAATGTTGGCTCTTGACTGCTAACATCAGGAAGCATGGAAGCCAGATGAGCGGTGACTTGACTGTAACGGCGGGTAATCAGCAGGGAGGAGCAACATTGAATGGCTAGTTGATCTGTATATCTTCCCAAGGTTTGACGCTCGATACCCCAAGCGCGGCTGGTGCCTGCAATTGTTAGGTCTACATTTTTTGAGGCTTCGACTACAGCTTGGATTGGATCTGAAGCTTGGACAATTTTGATTTCAATGCGATCGCGTACACTGGCGGGCAATTGTTCCATCATCGTATTTAGTTCGTAATTCAATTCTTCCTTGGCGTGATTTGCTACTATCTGTAATATCTGCAACACACAAGTCTCACGATTGATTAGCAGTCTCAAAGCTAGTATTAGTGCTAAATCATCATGGATATTGGCTGAATAAGGTACTAATAAACTTTCTAATTGCTCTTTGCCTTTATCTACAAACACTGCTACATCCACTGGGGCAGTAGTAAGCATTTGTCCGACTCGTCCACCTAAACGATTACTACTAAAAGCTGGTCGATGCCAGCCAACGAGAATTAAATCAGCTTGTTCTAATGTGGCGATCTGTGCTGTTTCGCGGGCAACGTTGCTAGATATGCGAACGATCGGATGCACACAGGAACGTGTTTCTGGCGGTTCGAGAGTATTAATCAATTCTTCTAACTGCTGGCGACGCTGGGCGATTAATCGGTCTGCTTCAACTGGGGTGCTTTCAAAGGCATAATCTTCTTGAAATTCAATTAGGCTAAGAGGGTTAACAATTGCAGGATAGGGGTAATTGAGAGCGATACCTACGGCGGGCTGCGCCAACGCTACTGCCAACTGTACTAAACCTTTTTGGGTATTTGGATTAGCCACTGGCACCAAAATTCGGAAAGGATGAGGGGAAGTTTCGCTCTCAGCAGAGGTGTCTATACTTGTTTTTGCTTCCAACTCCGGTTCCACCACATCTAGCCTGATCAGCTTTTTCGGATATGTCCATTCCAGCAGTGGCGAGGTCATGAATGTAGTTACCAATGCCATAATTACCAGCATGGTAAATATTAAGGGAGAAATTACCTTTAACTCTAAACCAATGTTTAGCACGATCAACTCAGTCAAGCCGCGAGTATTCATTAACCAACCGAGTGCCGAGGCTTCCCGTTTACTAATGCCACTGACACGCGCTGCTACATAAGTACCAACATATTTGCCTGCGATCGCCACAGCTAAAACCAACGCACACAAAAGCCACAATTCGGGACGGTTGAGCAAGCCAATCTGCGTTTTTAAACCACTGTAGGCAAAAAATATTGGCAGCAAGAAAATTAGGACAAAATCTTCTGTTTTTATTGCCAATTCTCGGACTAAATCTTCATTTTTGGGCATGGCTGCTCCCAGCAAAAATGCTCCAAAAATTAAGTGAATCCCAATTAGTTCAGTGATTAGCGCCGATGCAACCACTGCCATATAAATCCCAGCTAGCAGTAATTGGCTGAGTCTTCCCGCACGGAGGTAGTGTTTGGCAAGGCGTTGTAGGAACCAACGACCTGCTGTCAACATCAAGCCGATGTAAACTATGCTGGCGATAATTGTGGGTACAGCACCAGCAAAGTCACCAGTTCGCGCAACTGCGATCGCAACTGCCAAGAGACACCAAGCTGTCACATCATCCACTGCTGCACAAGTTAACGCCAACGTTCCTAAACGCGTTCCTTGTAAATTGTTTTCAGTAATGATTCGCGCCAACACTGGAAAGGCAGTAATCGACATCGCCGCCCCCAAAAATAAAGCAAAGGCGGTGAACGATACACTTGCATTGGAAACTAGGGGATAAAGTACTACCGCTAGCAATGTTCCTAGAGAAAACGGCACCAAAATGCTGACATGAGAAGTTAAAACTGCTACTTCTAATTGCCCTCCGAGGTATTTGGGATTTAGTTCTAGCCCAATCAGAAACATGAAAAATATTAGTCCCACCTGAGACAAAACATTCAGAAAAGGAAAAGTTTCTGGTGGAAACAAGCTAACTGCTAGATGGGGAGCAACTAACCCAAATAAAGATGGGCCGAGCATAATTCCGGCGACAATTTCACCAATTACTAGCGGTTGCTTAATAGAACGAAATGCTAGCCCTACTAGCCGTGAAAGCCCAATAACAATCAGCACCTCAACCAGAACGAGAATAACGATGTGCATGGTTTCCTCAAAATTAACTATCTGGTTTCCCTAAGATAATTCTTTAAAATACTAGAAAATGTCAAGCTTGTTAGATACACCCAAGAGTAATTTGTGCTTCGTTGTTATATTAATTATTGTTACGATGCCGTTGTAGCCGTTATGGGTAATCAAGTTTGTAGTAAGGACTTTAGTCCTTAATTTTCTCAGCACTAAAGCGCTTACTAAAAACCCTCAAAACTAGCTTAGATATTGTACTAAATACTTAATTAATCTAATATTTAATTTTGCTTAATTCAAAGATTTCTCATAGCTTGTACCGTGCAATAAAAAGGCAATCAGTGGTGATGCCATAAGAGTTGTAATAACTGCCATAATAACCATTATAGTGAATAAAGTTGGGGTAATTATACCTTGTTCTAGACCAATATTGAGGATGATTAACTCCATCAAACCACGAGCATTCATCAGAGCGCCGATTGTTGCAGATTCGCGCCAATTTTCCCCCGCCAATTTTGCAGCCAACATACAAGCAACACCTTTACCGAGAATTGCGATCGCAATAATTAACAACGTCACTCCCCACAAAGTAAGTGTGTTTACCAATCCAATTTGAGTATTTAATCCAGAGAAAACAAAAAAAATCGGTAACAAAAAAGAAGTAGTTAAAAACTCCGTATACTGGCGAATTTGTTGGGCGAATTCTCCGCGTGGTGTCACTGCTCCCAACACAAAAGCACCGAATATTGCATAGATACCTGTAACATCGGTAAACCATGCACAAAACATCAAAACTATCAACATTAAAGTCAGGGTTTGTCTGTTCACACCTTCGCGTTTTGTCATGCGTGTGAACGCTTTCAGTAGAGGTTGTCCGAGAAAAATCGCAAATAGCACATAGCAAATTCCACCACCAATTGCTAATATGGCTATGCTCAGAGAATTTTTCACGCTAGCAAGCACAATCGCCAGCAAACACCAAGCAACTGCATCATCTACCGATGCTGCACCTAAAGCCAATGTACCGAAGCGGGTTTGTGTAAGACCGCGTTCGTAAAGAATACGAGCTAACATTGGAAAAGCCGTAATTGTCATCGATGCACCCAAATACAAAGCAGCTGACCAAGGCATAACTTTTGGTTGAAAGAAATCGCCATTGTGATAAAACCAAAAAGATGCGATCGCTCCTAAAATAAAAGGAGTGATAATCCCAGCCGCAGATAGCAAACTTGCACTTTTAATATGATGTTTTAAAAGTTTGGTATTAAAGTCTAAACCAATCAAAAACATATAAATTACCAATCCAATCTGGCTGATAGCATATAAAATTGACATCGATGGATTGGGTATCTTGAGTCCGACAGCAGTGATGATGGGAAGCTTAGGAAATAGCCATTGCTGAAAATCTGGTGCAATCAATCCTAAAAGTGATGGCCCTAGCATTACACCTGCGATCATTTCGCAAACAACATCAGTTTGACCAAGATAGCGGCGTCCTAAAATCGTGACAATGCGACAAGTGGTTAAAATAACTGTAAGTTGTAGAAATAGCCGAATAACCAGATCAAAATTTGACATTGTACTTCCTTGATTGATGTCTCTGCATTCAAGAATTTCCCTAGAGTTTAAAGTTTTCTTGTTTTACTCATATATAACTACCACATCAGCACAAATGCCAATTTTGTAAACATAAGATAGCTGTTTGTAATTTGATGAGATACAACAATAAATGTGTTCCTTTGGTTTCTAAAGTCATCTTGTTCTTAATAACGCACATAACTGTACGTCAATACAACATATTGCATCCAAACTAAAATCGCCATATATGATTTTTTATGATTTGTTAATTTGCGATTTATAGCCCAATACGCTTGGCTTTGTAAAAAATTGTAGGTTGGGTAAAGCAAAGCGCAACCCAACAAAGCTATGAAAATGTTGGGTTACTCTTCTCCTGTCGGAGACGCTACGCGAACGAGAAGCCGCTTCGGGTCTACGTTCCTCAAATGCCACTTGCTTCTCCCAAAGAGAGACGCTGCGCGTAGCTTGCTTCCCCGAAGGGGTACAAGTCGGGAAACTGCAAGGGTGCAGTGGTTCCCCAGCCTACACAACTTAAGGTTTTTGGCGCTAACCCAAGCGTATTGATTTATAGCCTTTTTTATCTATTTGAGGCACAATCAACTGTAGGGACGTACATTTGTGCGTCCCTACCCTACGGTTGAATTACCTGAAAATTGCTAGAATTTTTGATTAAATTAGTTTCGATAATTTGAAATTTTACAACCACTCCCCACCCCGAAAACGCCAACGAAGGAAGATAATTCGCATCAGGCTTTGGGAACTAATAAAAACTGCTAGCCATACCATACTATAGTGCAATAAAAAAGCTCCTGGTGAAAGTTCTTCTTTCGGTAAAGGTATTGGTAAAAAGCCAAATAATTTGACTCCACAAAATATAAATATCAATTCCCATATCCCAGCTAAGAGTTGATAAACTGCTGGCCAATCTCTATCCCAACGGAATTTTTGGAGATAGTCATAAAGTACATCCCAACCTAAGCCAAAAATAGCGACATAAGCAAGTATCCAAAAATAAACCGAGTTAGCACCAGGGCCAATCCAACCCATTGCAAATGGCAAAGATACGAGTACGCCGACAGTTATCAGTAATAATAATCGAGTTTGCCAGCGACCAAATAAAGTTGGTGTCATAGGAGTGCTGAATGCTGAGTGCTGAGTTAGGAGTTAAAAGTTAGGAGTAATGAATAATATAGAAAAATTAGAGTTTTTATAAATAGATTTTGGTGCTTTTTGCGAGGATGGCAAATACGAGAATATCAGCTAGCCCCAAAGCACCAACACATCTATAATTATTAGGATGGTTTAAGGTGATAATCAAATTTAGAATGGTAAGCTGCATTGGCAAAGCTCATTGAAGGTATGGCATCCCAATTGATTACATCTTCTAACAAAGCTTGATAACCTAGTGTATTAGGATGAAGTCCATCTTCACTCAAGCGTTTGAGTCGCCAACTTTCACCGCGTTCCATCCATTGCTCAAAAATATCCAAATAGGGAATCTGCCGTTTGCTGCAAGCAATTCGAGTTGCTTCTTTGTAGCGGTATTGGTCGGCATGATTGTAGTAAAAACAATCTAAAAATGGCATTTTGGCTTCATCTACTGGCACCATGCCCACAAATAATACAGGGCAAAGTTGCTGTGCTAAATCTAGCAGAGATGCAATTTCCTTTTCAAACAATGTAAAATCTGTGTAACTTCGACCATCGGGACGCGCCAACCGGGCTGAGTCATTCACGCCTACTGATAAAATAATCAAATCAGGAACACGATTTCGCAGTTCACCCCGGTGGCGAAATTCAACTTCCAATCTTTGAGCTACTTGTTGGGTGCGATCGCCTCTTACCCCTAAATTATAAAGAATATGACCGGCACTATCCGGCAACATCCACCATCGCCTTAGTTGCTCAATCCAGCCTCCTTTTTCCGGGTCGCCGAATCCATAAATTAAGCTGTCCCCCAGTGCGACAATCTTCATAGGCTGAAAGTGATTTGGTGGTAGAGACAGCTGCATTGAGGAAGAAGCGAGAAATGTGTGCATTTAACGACTATATTTTATATCTTTACAAGATTCTATACATTTCTATACCATAGATGGCTACCTTTAGTGTCCAAGCATTTATGGAGTTTCTACTTGTTGATATGGTTGCAAAGTTAATATTGCCACAGTTGAGCCTCTGAAGGTGAACGTTGAGCCTTTGAGGTCGAACGTTGAGCCTCTGAAGGTGAACGTTGAGCCTCTGAAGGTGAACGTTGAGCTTCTGAGGGTGAATGTTGAGCCTCTGAAGATGAACGTTAAGCCTTTGAGGGTGAACGTTGAGCCTTTGAGGGTGAAACTTGCGGTTTAAAAGCTCAAGTTTGGGGTTTGGTACTGAAAATGGCTATGCGATGTCTACGATGGGCCACGCCTACGCACTATGTTTCAGTTTATTTTAGGTATGTGTGAGTGATGTCTACGACGAGCTACGCCTACGCACTTTGCCAAATGAGTGTGAGAATCGAACTGCGAGGTGCAGAGGACACAGAGGAAGAAGGAAGAGAGAGCGTTAACAAATCTTACTGAAAGTATCGCTATTATATGGCGGTGGCTGGGGTAAATTTTACCATGTGTGGTTAGGATAGGTTGCAGGTGTAAAAATTATCTCTACCGTTAGCGAAGATGAGTATTGACCTTGTAGTTAATGCACTTAAGAATATTGCTAAACCTGCGGCTTCTCTAGTTATCAATCAAGCTCAACACAATGAAAGTGTTGTTAGAACCTTAAGAAAACAATTCAATTTTGACCCAGTACAACCACCTAAAGATGTTGATGGTGTTTATGTTTACTCTTTAATTGAGTATGGTGTGGGTAAGCCAGAAGCAATTCTGAATCTTTTTAGAGAAAACAAGATTAAAAATGCTTTTTGGAGTGCTTATACTGCAAATAATCCCTTGGGTTTCTGCAAGGAAGTAGAAAAGTTTTTGCAGGGTAAGGATTTAGAATATGATATCCGATTATTGAGAATTAAACTGCGATCGCAGTTAGAGGAATTTGGGGAAATATTTATTCAGATTGCCAAAAAAAGCAAATCCAAAGAGTTTGAGCCTTTCCCTGATTGGAATTTAGACGAGTATCCAGCAGAATTTAAGTCGTTAATTAGAGAGAAAATTCGCTCGTTTTGCGGCCGTAAGTTCGTTTTTGAGACATTTAACCAATTTATCACCAAAAATCGCAGTGGTTACTTCACTGTAATGGGTGATGCGGGGATGGGGAAGAGTACCATCGCTGCTAAATATATTTGGGACAATAAATCACCATGCTATTTTAATATTCGCTCAGACGGTCGTAATCGAGCGGAGCTATTTCTTGACAGTATTCGCAAACAATTAATTAAGCGTTACCAGTTGCAGAATGCCGAAAAAGCTAATTTAGCAGATTTACTAGAACAGGTTAGCAAAAAACTGACTGCTGGCGAACATGTTGTAATTGTAATTGATGCTCTGGATGAAGTGGAACAAGAAGCAGGGGGTAATCTTTTAGATTTACCACCGTCGCTTCCTGAGCGTGTTTATTTTCTGCTGACTAGACGACCTTATACTATAGATAAAAAACGCTTGTCTGCACCAGATGTCCCCGTAGAGGAACTAGATTTAAGGGGAAGTCAGTATATTAATTTAAGTCGTGAAGATATCAAGGAGTATATTCGGTTCTTTTTAAATGTTGATCAAGACTATAAAAATGCACTTAGACAATGGATGCAAGACCGCAATATTTATGATAACGATTTTGTTGAGCAGGTAGCAACTAAAAGTGAAAATAATTTCATGTACCTGCGCTATGTTTTGCCAGGAATTACTAAAGGTGACTATAAAGACCTGATTTTAAAGCAATTACCCGATGGTTTGCAAGAATATTATCAAGATCATTGGCGGCGGATGGGGATGGATGAAAAACCCCAGGAAGTAAAGGTATTTATCTTATTTATTTTAGTGGAGATTGGTACACCAATTCCTTGTGAGATAATAGCAGCTATTGCTGAACAGGATGAATATAATGTGCAATTAGTTTTAGATGAGTGGGTTGAGTATTTGAAGCTGTTGAATATAGAGGGAGAATACTGCTACAGCATCTATCACGCTAGTTTTTTAGACTTTTTGAAATATAAACGGGTTCTGGATTCTAAACGGAAGCTATTTCAAGAGGTTAATCAACGCATTGCGGAATATCTTGTACAAAAGATGGCGTGAGATGGGAGAATTCGCTGACAAATTAGCGGCACAAAGTCCCGCTTTTCAACGTGCTTACTTGGGTAGTTTAGCGCCAAACTTGGTGAAGTCAGGCAAATTAGAGAAGTATTACCAAACCCTAACTAATTTTGATTTTATGGTGGCAAAGATTAACCATCCTGAGTTTGGAGTGCAGCCGCTAATTGAAGATTATGATTTGATTAAGGATTCAGAGGTATTAAAAAACCCAGAGTATAACCAAAATAAAATTCATGTTCTGAAATTAATTGAAGGAACATTACGGCTATCAGCACATATTTTGAACAAAAACCAGATAGAGTTATTACCTCAATTATGGGGGCGTTTACTATCTTTTGAATTACCAGAGATTAAAGCTTTTTTGATGATGGTCAAGCAATCACAATCTCAACCTCAACCTTGGTTTCGCCCACTGATACCTAGTTTAGATCCCCCTGGTCGAACTTTGCTACGCACGCTCACTGGTCATAGCAGTTCAGTAGATGCTATTACCGTTACTTCCAACGGTAAATACATAATTTCTGGTTCAAACGATAAAACGCTAAAAGTATGGGATCTAGAAATAGGCAAGGAAATTTCCTCTTTTACAGGACATACTGACAAGATAAATACAATAGTAGTGACGCCTGACGATAAACTCCTGATTTCTGGTTCAAATGACAAAACGATCAAAATTTGGGATTTGGAAACAGGAACAGAGCTTTACACATTAATAGGTCATACTGACTCTGTACAAGCCGTAGCTTTGACACCTAATGGTAAACAGGTGATTTCTAGCTCAATAGACAATACTCTCAAAGTTTGGAATTTGAAAACAGGGCAAGAAATTTTTAGTATTACAGGCAACGGCAATCAAGTAAATACTGTTACAGTTACGCCAGATAGTAAGCATTTGATTTATCATATTTCATACGACAACTCTATCCAAGTCTTGGATTTGGAAAGTCAGAATGTAATAGCCAGTTTTACAGGGGAAAGTGCATTAACCTGCTGTGCTGTTGCATCAGATGGCATGACAATTGTGGCAGGTGAAGCATCAGGTAGGGTGCATTTTTTGCGTCTTGAGACAAGATAGAGGAATGAGGAAAGAAATAATTTTATCTGCCAAAGATTTCTTTGACGGTAATATTAACGTCAGGGAAGGCTTGAATTGATAAAGTTTGACCGCTAGTGAACTTTTGCATCAGCTGATATCCTGCGGCTGTTGGTTGTTGATAAACTTCCACAATTTGCTCGTTAATATCTACTAACCAAACTTCAATTATGTTTGCTTCCGCATATAAAGGAATTTTCTCTTCCCGGTCATACATCACAGTCGAATCAGATACTTCAATTAATAAAAAAATATCCTGGGGTTGGGGGTGTGCTGTGGCGTAGAAATCATTACGGGGTTTAAGTAATGCCACATCTGGCTGAGGTTCTGAGTTATCGTTCAACGCGATCGGATTTTGAGCAGCAAGTATAACCCGTTTACCCAACAGCTGCACCAACAGATTAACTAGTCGATTTACACAAGCAGCGTGTTTTGTCCCAATCGGCGACATCTCAATAATCTCTCCCCGAATCAATTCCACTCGGTCATCCTCTGTGAGAATCCCCGACTCAACCATCTTATGATATTGCTCAACTGTGAATTTCCGTCTTAGCAATTGTATAGACATCGCCACCTCCACTGTTGCCTCATCTTTTAATTATTCTCCAAAATCATGAATTCACCACCCAAACCACCCACTGCAATCAATTCCAGAGGACATCCCACGGAGTTTGAGCAAATCATTCAAGAAAAAAGCCAAAACTTTGTCGGTCGTGAATTTGTTTTCATTGCTATTAACAACTTTCTCCACCGCCATCACCAGGGTTACTTCACTATCATTGGCGCACCCGGTAGCGGTAAAAGTGCCATCCTCGCCAAATATGTGACAAACAATCCTCAAGTTATTTATTACAATGCCGAACTTGAGGGTAAAAATCGTGCTGACGAATTTCTCATAAATATCTGCACGCAACTCATTAATCAATACTCGCTTAATTACACCTCCCTGCCTGATAACGCCACAGAGGGAAGTTGGTTTTTCTCTAGTCTTCTCCAGCAAATCAGTGATGAGTTAGAACCCGATCAAAAACTGATAATTGCCATTGATGGATTAAATTGCATTGACCGTAACAGCCAACCACCTGGTACAAATCTGTTTTATCTCCCCCGCTATCTCCCGGATGGGGTCTATTTCCTCCTCACTCGTAGACCTTTCTTGCGGGAGAAGTCGGGTTTATTAATTGAAACGCCGTCCCAAAGTCTTGATTTAGCAGATTATCCAGAACAAAATCGGCGAGATATTCAAGCATATATTCAAAATTACCTAACCCCCGATGAAGAGATCCCCCCAACCCCCCTTGAAAAGGAAGGCAATATTCCCCCCTTGTTAACGGGAATTAGGGGGGATCTTAAATTTTGGCTGAGTAATCACCAGATTAATCAGCAAGAATTCTGCGATCGCCTCACCGCTTTGAGCGAAAATAATTTTATGTATCTCAGTCAGGTAATAAGTGCGATTGCAGAAAATTTCTACCTAATACCTTTCCAGTACAATCAACTCACGCCTGGTTTAGAGGCATATTATCAGCAGCATTTACACAAAATGTTTCCATCCGAACAAAAGACGAAACATAGCACAGATGTGTTAGATGTTTTAATCCAGCAGCAAAAAGCAATATCGGTGGAAGCGTTGGCGCAACCCGCCGCAGGCATCGCACAAATCATTGATACTGATGAGTATGAAGTTGAAGAAGTCCTAGAAAATTGGCTAGAGTTCTTACAGCAAAAACAAATCGCCTCAGAAACCCATTACAGTCTGTATCATTCCAGCTTTCGAGACTGGCTAGGTAAATAGCAAATAAAACCTTCTGAAAAATATCCACGGACATGATATACAGCAGAATTCAAGAGTCAGAATTCAGGAATCAGAATGGGCTATGCCCCACTGCGCTAACAGAAGTAAAACAAGCTTTGTACCTTCAGGCTAGCTTGTGTACTTCATCAACTTGAAATATGCTGTAAGTCCTCATCTACAGACGGATAAGTAGTGCAGGTACATCAATCGCTAAAAGTAAGCAGTCACTTACCAATTGGTTTGTCAAAAAAGTTGACATAAGTAGTTTTTTGTAATGCAGTGTACTACAATAGTAATGAGTTAAATTAAAAAGACTTCTTCGCCAGTACAGTGGAAATAAAATTACCATTTGCACGCAATTAGTTGATATTACGAGAAAAAATTTTCAAAACTTTCTACTTAACACAAAATAACTTAATTAACGCTGCATAACCGATAAATATGGATTTTGACTATTTTAGAAGCAATGAAGGCAGTCCTACAAATAATACTCGGCAAAGCTTACTTGCTTGCGGTTGGCGACCGTTTAATCGAGAATTAGACTGGGGATTTTTATGGCAACTATTGTACAGTGACTCCCGCGAATTAAGTCAAAAAAGTTTGAATTTGGCGAGTAATATTGCTGATGTTTTAGGACGAAATAATTATGCTTGGTGGGCTAATTTATTAAGTGTTGTATCTGATAATACCCGCTACGAAGTTGAAAAGTTTTGGAATTACATCACGCCAGATCCGCAATCACCAGATCATCGCTACAAAGATGTTTTGAGTACGGAAACACCTATTGTCCAATTTGTCAGTCGTAGTAGTATTCCTATTGATTATGTTCTGAATCGACTGCAAGAAATTACTGTACTGCGAGTTTTAGGTGTATTGGGTAATCCTGATATTATTACTCAGTATCACTCAGAAAGAGATTTTTACTTTCCGATAGATAAATTTGTTAGCTGGGAACGCTTAGACGTTATTAATACTGTTTACGCTTACTGGTCTAAGTATGACATTTGGTTGCAAATCGATCCTTACGATCGCGGCCGACGACAATATACTTTAATGGCGAAAAATCTCGCGCCACTAATTAACAAAGCAACTTACGACTTAGCAGTGATGCTGAGTGGATATCAAAGTCGTGTAGGCAAAGTTCATAGTCAATTTAACATTCGGACATTTCCCGCAGATATCCAAAACTTTACTGATTCTGTACAGCAAGCGATTTTAAATCAAAACCAGTTAGCGGTTGTTGTACATGGACAACCAGGTACTGGTAAAACAGTCTGGACACAGGCAGTAGCAAAAGAAATTCTTGTACCTTTAGGGTATGTAATTTTTATTTTAGATCATGATGCGATCGCTAATTTTGTCCCACCAACTTACATAGAACGTATTTGTATTGTTATTAACGAAGCTGATAATCTAGCGCAAAATCGTGCTTCGGAGGTAGCGCAATACAATAACAAAACCGAACACATTCTAAGTTTGCTAGATGGCACTTTGTATCAGAGTGTAATTGATGATTCTGGTATTCAGATGCAGCAACGGTTAGTTGTCTTGATGACTTGTAATACTACTGAAAGATTAGATCCAGCCATGTTACGTAAAGGTAGGGTGGATTTAATATATGAATTTACACAACTATTTGTATAAAATCTACTTTCACCACAATTTTACCTGTTTTTGCGATACAAGCTGATGCTCTTTGCGCCAAGCTTGGGGAGGTAAACCGTGATGTTGGCGAAACTGACGGGAGAAATGAGACACATCCTGATAGCCTAATGCTTTCGCTATCTTCTCGACTGTGTGATTATTATTTTGGAGTAAAAAACAAGCTTCCGCCATCCGGCGTTTGACAATCCAGCAGTTTACAGTCTCTCCACTTGTCTCCTTTACTCGGTTAGTTAAGTAAGCCGATGAGTAACCAACAGCAACAGCCACATCACACAAAGTAATTCCTTCATGATAATGGGCCTCGATAAAGTCGAAAACTTCTTTTAATTGCGGAATGTTGGGAAAGATTGACTTAGGAGGAATGTTTGCTTCTTTCTCAGAGGCGATGGCAACACCGACAGCGATCGCTGTAGTATCATCTGTAAATGCTGATGATTTTGGAGCTTTCTCTAATTTCCTAGAACACCAGTATTGAAGATTAGCTTGTTTTTCCAAGCGAGTAGCGATCGCTCTGAGCAATTCGTCTAGTGTCGAGGGTTTGCTAAGATAGTCATCTGCTCCCAATTCCATAGCTTTGCGAACATCTGCTCTAGTACTACTGCCAGTCAGAAAAATGAAAGGAATAATTGCTGTCTGAGGATCTTGGCGTAGTGTAGTTAAAACGTTATAACCATCCATATCGGGCATCGTGATATCGCAAATCACTAAGTCGGGTATACGCTTTTGTGCTTGGTGGATGCCAGCAAGACCGTTGTCAGCACCTATTGTATCAAAACCTTTACCCTCAAGACCCTTTAAATAAAGATTGCGAGTAACGTTATCATCTTCAATAACGAGAATTTTCTTTGACGATTCGGACATAATTTTCTTTTTGCAGAAGCTAATTACTAGACTATTTGCTGAATATCTAAATAGACTCGTTCCGAGAGTTATGATTGTTAAATTTTTAGTTAATAACTATCTTCATTTCAACACTCATAACTCGAAACAGGTCAACTCTGATTTGATTAATGGCAGCATTACAGTAAACGTAGAGCCGACATCAACTTCACTTTCTACAGAAACTTGACCGTGATGTAAATCCACAAGGGTTTTAAGAATCGATAGTCCTAGTCCAGTGCCAGGTATATGATCGATATTACTACCACGGTAAAATGGCTCAAATATTCGTTGTTGGTCTACTACTGAAATACCGATCCCCCTATCTTTCACTTGGAAAATTATTTTTTCATTTTGGCAAGATAGTTCTAAATTAATTGCCAGATTCGAGATAGAATACTTAATTGCGTTATCAAGCAAATTCTTCAAAATCGGCTCTAGCAATTTTTTATCTATATATGCTGTTAGAGTTTTATCTTGACTGACAAAATTGATTGTTTTTTGGCTAACAATCATCTGCATTTGTGCAACTAAATCCTCACAAAACTGAACTAACTCAAGCGGTTTGGGTTCAAAGTTTAATTTTGCTGATTCTGCTTTCGAGAAGAACAAAATATCATCCAACATCAGGCTCAATTGTTCGGTGGCTTTTTGAATGTGATCGAGTAATGGTTGGATTTTCTTCTGTGTACGTTTGTCTACTTCTTCTTTAAGTAAACTATTAGAAAATGAAACAATATTCAGTGGAGTTCGGAATTGATGGCAAACCATAGCAAGAAAACGCGCTCTAAGTTCGCTAAGTTGTTTGGCTTGTTCTAAAGCTTGGTTAAGACCTAATTCTGCATATTTGTAATCGGTAATATCGATACCTGCAATTAATTCGACTGGGTTTCCCCCAAAATCCAGCACTCCGTCAAGCTTGGCAACTGCACAAGCTAGCCAGCGCTCCGTACCGTTTTTTGTTAAAATATTCATCTCCTGGTATTCAAAATCAGCGGCTTCATCCTGCTTACGTACTTGCCTGCGTTTTTTGCTCTTAATCAGTCGGCGAAGATCGAAACCTGTTAGTAGTTCCTCTTTTGTGTAGCCAGTGAGTTGCTCTACTGCCGGATTTATGTAGCAAAGCCGCGTACCTTGAATCAGAAAAGTACCGGCATCTGTCGTTTCTGCTAAAGTCCGAAATCTAGTTGCGTTCAGTCGTAATGCTTCTTCAGTCTGTTTCGATTCAGTAATGTCCCAAATACTCCACACTCTCCCAATAATTTTACCCTCAAGCAATTGAGGTTTAGAATAGTGCGCGAAAACTCTCCCATCTTTCAACTCTAGAATGTCGTAACTCTCGAAATCAGATTGGCTAGATACTTCCCAAATCAGCCGACTAAAGGCTTGTGGATCTTTTAGTTGGCTCTCAAAAAAGGATTTGCATCGAGGACATTTCTTAGATAGTATTAGGGACTCTGGGATCTGCCACATATCCACAAATTTCTGATTCAAGCTCAGAATATCTCCCTCAAAGTTAACTGCAACAATACCAATAGCAGTAGACTCAAGAGTAGAGCGAAGTAAAGAAAGAGATGTTTCTAGTTCTACTTCTTTGTCCTTGAGTTGAGAAAATTCTTGTTGCAAATTGTCTTTGGCATCTTTTAATTCATCGGTCCACTTTTGGACGCTCAATTCTACTATTTCATCCGTTTTCTCACGAGCAAAGGCACAGCCAAATTCCATATCTTGGTGTTTTACATAGTTCATCGATATTTCTACCAGAAATATCCGACCTCCTTTTGCCCGATAGCGAGATTTAAAGGTAAGGGAACCCTGTGAGCTAATATCTGACCAATTATGCTGCGAAAAATCTACATCTATATCATGCAGCCTCATAGAAAGTAATTCCTCACGGGAATACTCAGTCATCAGGCAAGTGGCATCGTTGACGTAAAGAAACTGCCCGTTTGCTCCTAAACAAAAGGCAGCATCTACAGCGTGATTTATTAGGAAGTGAGCAAACTTCATCTCTATTTCTGGTTGCAGTGCCCATTGATTGTTCGATCTAGCTAGTGTATATTCGCCAGAATTCATGTTCATACTTCCTCCTGGTAATCAATCAGCACCATTCCCATTAAAGAGTTAATAGTCATAAATTCCCAAAATCTTTGGTGTACTGTTTGGCTGTTAAAAAATAAAAATAGTCAAAATAATTAGTATATTAAAAAATATTACTAATTATTCTTAATAAAACTTATCATACCAGGAAAAGGTGAATTATTAAACCAAATTTTTCTAAAAAACTAAAGTAAATATTTTTTTAATTATTGACTTAAACAAGTTTTTATATACAAAATTTAGAGCGGTCAATCAGCCCTGTTAGATAAAAGTTCAACGCTCTTAATCTATAAGTAAAAAAAATATTTTAAATTTAACCTAGCCCTGTATGACAACTAACTAATAGACATCTTTAGAAATTAACTACGCATTAGCAATAACCCTTGTAAAGATGTAGCAGTGCTACCTCTTTATAAGAGTTCACCAATCTAAAATTCCTGGGATTTCCACTGGGGAAAGGTTAAAGAATAAAAATTTTTCTCCTTTAGCCTTTTCCTTAGCAAGAATTTTGGCAAACTAGTTGTGTAGAGTCCTTTGATTTTCAACATAAATGAATTTGCGGTAGTGGGTCTGGCTTAAATGAATAAACTTCAACTTATCAACTTATTTTCTTAATTTATCTTAACCTACCTTCTCAGGAATTTAACTATAGAAGAATATGCTTAGTCATCTGTCGTAAGAAGTACATTTGTATTACTGATATACGTAAAAATTATGTGTTTTATTGTATGTTTTCTTTCAGAAACGAAGTCCGTATTCGTATATTAGGTATATACTGTTGATTTATGCATTATCAAAAACACTTTTTTAAAGATATTCATGCCCTGAATGTTTTGTCATCTCTCAAAGGAACTATAGAAAGTTAAAAAATGATGTATTTATCGTTACAAATAATTGACTCAAAGAGTTTTTGGTGGCAATATAAAGACCGCTAAATCGCCTCATGCTTAAATTCGGATAAAAAATTGTGTAAGTTCTAAAGCAAAAGAATTGACACCCAGATCAAAAGATTTCCTATTGCAAATTTGGTAATGTGTCGGTTCTGCGATTGCAGAATATCAATCTTTCAGGTGGCTAAGTTGCAAATGTGACAATCACGAAAAAAGCAAAAAAATTGACACATACATCAAAAGATTTTTCATTGTAAATTAGGTTTTTATTGTAGCGGTCAAGAAACTTACCAAGCGTTTCTTAATTAGATCGGTGCTATTAAAGCTAACTATATTAAGTTTTGTAAACATTCTGAGACACGCTTAACTTCGGTTAATTACCAGTTTCTACACCTTTACACAATCTTAGTTTTTTCCCACCGAACTACCGCCGATCTACTTAAATACTGTAGTCATCACATAGAAGCGAAAAATTTGACATCCTTATCAAAAGATTTTTGATTGTACAACAGTCTTCATCTCCTTTATTCTGGTGGCAAGAAGCACAGCCTCAACTGTTGTATGCTTTTGGTAAAAATTTTTTGGTACTGCGCTCACAAGCATCAATCAGCAGCGATTCGCCATTTCTACTCTTGACCAAGCTAGGTCATCGCTGCAAGAAACAACAGAGTTGTTTGTAATAAATATTTCTAGCGCTGTGATTGTAAACTAAAAAGCCTTTGTATAACTTTCTGAAATTACGTGAAACCAATGAGTCAAAACTATACTGGTTCAAATCCTCTCATCACCACTGAGCCATACAAGGAACTTCCCGCAAACAGATATGTAGAATCTGTGTCTGACTCCCGTCAGCTTGATGAATCGGAGAATAATGGGGGAATTCAGGCTTTTTTAAACGATGAAACAGCCCCAACGCTCTCAGTTGCCGATGCGATCGCTCAAATGTTGGAAAATTTGGGAGTAAGCTACGCTTTTGGTGTCGCAGGTGGTGCGATGGCCAGCCTTTGGGGTGCGCTATCCAATAGCAGCATAGAGGTATTGAACTTCCGCCATGAAGCAGGAGCAGCATTTGCAGCCACCGAGGCTTACTTTGCGAATAATCGCCCGACTGTAGTTTTTACCACAGCAGGGCCGGGGATCACTAACGCCCTCACCGGGTTATTTGCGGCTCGTGGTGAAGGTGCAAAGGTGATTTTGTTGTCGGCTTGTACCTCAGCACCGCAGCGTGGACGTTGGGCTATTCAAGAAACCAGCACTTACACATTGCCCAGTGGAGGAATTTTTACCCCAGGAGCGTTATTCAACTATGCAGTCACGATTGAATCTGCGGCTCAACTACCGCAGATTTTCCGTAAACTTGCATTAGCGATGGCGCAACCAGGCGGATTTGTTGCCCATTTGAGCATTCCCACCAGTGTGCAAACAAGTTTAGTTGAGAATATAGCTTTACCCCAGCTAGATATTTCTCCGTTTCCGATGACTGCTTCCAAAGAAGCGATCGCTAAATCTGTAGAGTTATTATCATCTGGCCCCTTTGCTATCTGGGTTGGTTTCGGTGCGCGTGACGCAGCAGAGGAAATTCTGGAACTGGCTGAAAAAACCGGAGCCGCCGTTATGTGTTCGCCCCGTGCTAAAGGTATTTTCCCTGAAGATCATCCCCAATTTGTGGGTGTTACAGGTTTAGGCGGTCATGCTTCCGTCTTAACTTATATGGAACAGCAACCTCCACTACGCACACTCGTATTAGGAACCCGTCTTGGCGAACCGACTTCTTTCTGGAGTTCGGCGCTAGTTCCAAAAGGAGGTTTTGTCCATGTTGATATTGACCCAGAAGTGCCAGGTGTAGCCTATCCCCACGTTGAAACTTTCCCAGTTCGCTCTGATATCAAAGCTTTTGTGAAAGAGTTGTTGCAGCAATTGCCGGATGCTCCTGATTCTACAATGTCGCTGCCTCGTCCAGAACACAAAGAAATTGAACCTGCTACAGAGGTAGATTATCCAGTGCGGCCAGAAGTATTGATGGCAGCAATTCAAAAGATAATTGTTGAAGATAGCGATGCCGTAGTCATGGCGGAGTGTGGTAACTCGTTTACTTGGTCAACGCATCTACTCCAATTTTCCGAAGCCAATCGTTACCGAGTCAGTACCGGAGTCGGAGCAATGGGTCACGCCGTCACCGGAGTATTGGGTGCAGCACTGGCGAGCAAAAGCAAGGCTGTAGGGATTGTCGGCGATGGAGCAATGCTGATGAATAACGAAATCAGCACAGCCGTGAAATACAAAATTCCGGCAATCTGGATTGTACTCAACGATGCGCGTTACAACATGTGCCATCAAGGAATGAAAATCTTGGGATTAAAGGGCGCAGATGCAACAATGCCACCAACAAACTTTGCGATGATTGCTCGTGGGATGGGAGCAGAAGCGATCGTTGTCGTCAGAGAGTCGGATATTGAAGCTGCATTACAACAAGCGATCGCATCAAATGTCCCTTTTCTCATTGATGTAGTGATTGATGCCGACCGCCCAGCACCTTCTGGCGGACGTAATAAGAGTTTGGCAGCACAAGGAATTAAATCAAATGCCGCTAAAAATCCAGCCAAGCAGGTTTCATTTCCAATGGTTTGATTTTAAAAGTTTGCAATCTCATTCAATTGTTATAGACACTAAAACACTGCAATCAAGCTGAATTTACAACGCAGTTTTGATTAGTTAATTCAGTAAAAGAGAAAGGATGAGTTTAGAAGCGACAAAAGTTTTCTTTTAGTCAGAAACTCCACTCAAAAAGCTGGAATCTAAAACTTCTTTTTTAAACCCTAAGTCTTTTCTTAACTTCATCTAATCTTAATATTCAAGAGTGTTTTTATGTCTATATCTTTATATTTTGTAATGTTCATTACTTTCTCTAAACAATTCCAACCAATATCGAGAGGACAAGATGCTGCTATTTGAAACTGTTAGAGAAATGGGTCACGAACAAGTTCTGTTTTGTCATGGTAAAAATCCAGAAATTAAGGCAATTATTGCCATCCATGACACAACCTTGGGCCCAGCGATGGGAGCTACAAGAATCTTGCCTTATGTCAACGAAGAAGCTGCTTTAAAAGACGCACTTCGTCTGAGTCGTGGAATGACATATAAAGCTGCCTGTGCCAACATTCCGGCGGGTGGGGGAAAAGCAGTTATTATAGCTAATCCTGAAAATAAAACAGATGATTTGTTAAGAGCTTATGGACGTTTTGTTGATAGCCTGAATGGACGTTTTATTACCGGACAAGATGTCAATATTACTCCTGATGATGTGCGGACAATTAGTCAAGAAACGAAATATGTTGTTGGGGTATCAGAAAAATCTGGCGGGCCTGCTCCCATAACTTCACTAGGAGTTTTTCTGGGAATTAAAGCTGCTGTAGAATCTCGTTGGCAGAGCAAAAGACTTGATGGGATGAAAGTTGCAGTTCAAGGCTTAGGAAATGTTGGTAAAAATCTCTGTCGTCACTTACATGAGCATGATGTCCAGCTTTTTGTTAGCGATGTAGATCCAGTCAAAGCAGAAGAAGTGAAACGGCTTTTTGGCGCAACTATTGTAGAACCATCTGAAATTTACTCACTTGATGTAGATATCTTTTCTCCTTGTGCTTTAGGAGGAATTCTTAATAGTCATACAATTCCTTTTCTGCAAGCTTCGATTATTGCTGGTGCAGCTAATAATCAATTGGATAATGAGCAATTACATAGTCAAATGCTTGCCAAAAAAGGGATACTTTACAGTCCCGATTATGTAATTAATGCTGGAGGATTAATTAATGTTTATAACGAAATGATTGGTTATGACGAAGAAAAAGCTTTCAAGCAAGTGCATAACATTTATGACACGCTATTAGCAATTTTTGAGATTGCTAAAGAGCAAGGAGTTACTACCAACGATGCTGCCAGACGATTAGCAGAAGACCGGATCGACAAGATTAAGCGAAGTAAAACTACAGCGATCGCAGCTTAATTATTATTATCTTCAGGAGTGAAAAATGGAAAAAAATACCTTTGCTACATCAGCATATATTGCTACTTCCCCAGAAAGCGCTTTTGAGTATCTTTGTAGTTTAAAAAACTTAGATGAATGGACGCTTTATAGCCGGATGAAAGAGCAAATTGACGAAGATACCTGGCTGGGAACTGCGTCTGGTTATCACAAAAATCTCTATTATCATGTTAAAAAATTAGAAAATCCACTTTTCTACGGCATTGAGTGGCACTGTGGATTAGAGTATCAGAAATATTTTCAGGTTTACCCTGTTTTGCTATTTCCCACTGATTATATCGAGCCGGGAACAGATGAAAAAGGTGTGTACTTTCACTGGTTGAGCTTTGTCGATCCCAAACGGCAGACTCAGATGATCATGCAAGGAATTCACACAGTACATACTTCTGAATGTCGCTCTCTCAAAGGGAATTTGGAACGTAAAGCTGGTCTGACCTCAGCAGCTAAAGGAAGCCACTTTATTGATACAGACACCATTTATGTTGATGCCCCAGTTGAAATTGGTATTGAATACTTAAAGGATTTACAAAACATAGATGAGTGGGCACATCTACTGCGACCGAATGGCGATATTACTTCTGATTCAGGTGAATTCAAAGATGAATATGACCAGAAGGTAAAAGTTTCTGTGCGCGTTCATAGTCTGAGTAAATACTACTTGCTTGAGCAAGAATATTATTATCCAGATTACGAATATTATCAGCGTTCTGTAGCGTTACTCATTCCAACCGCTTACGCTTTCGCTGACCCAGAAGCCTCTGGTTTTATCCTGCATCGAATCACATTTTGGAAAACAGATGGAACTGTAACCCACGGCAAACTTCAAATTGAAGACTATGGCGCTGAGAGCATGAACATCAAACGTTTACTCGAAGCCAAAGCTGGCAACCTCAAATCATTTGATCGAGGAATGAGCTATCTACCAAAAGCTCCAGAGCCACTAGTTAATAGTCATTAGTCATTGGTCATTGGTCATTGGTCAACTAACAGAAAAAAGGACAAAGGACAAAGAACAAAGGACAAATGACAAATGACAAATGACGAAATATGAAACAGAAACAACTTACTATTACCTTCCTAACTTTTTGTGTTACCGCTTTTTCGGGAATGAAAGCTGCCTCAGCTGCATCCTTTTCAGTAATCGCCGACGGTCTATATAATGCCGGAGGACTAAGCTTTGGCCCTGATGGCGATCTCTATGTTACAGAGGCGGGCATCGGGGGAAGTGGCGGTTGTGTGCCACCAGCAAGCGGTCAAGGCGATTCTCTATGCTATGGCACAAGTGGGGCAGTTACCAAAATTGAGAATGGTAAAACCGAGCGCATACTTACAGGACTTCCTTCTATAGCATTACCAGATGGTACTGGAGCCGGTGGCCCTCGTAACATCCAATTTGATGCTACAGGTAAACCTTATGTTCTGATTGGGTATGGGGCGAATCCAACCTTTCGCGATCGCAATTTAGGTGACACTGACCTCGGTAAAATCATTGCTCCCGACTTTAAGACCAATTCCTGGACGAGTGTTGCTGATTTAGCTAACTATGAACTCGCCAATAATCCCGATGGTGGTGATGTCGGTAGCAATCCCTTGGGTTTTGTAATAGATGGCAATAAGTTAGTTGTAGCTGATGCAGGTGCAAACGACTTACTCAGTGTTAATACTAGTGGTAGTAACTTGCAAGCTCTTACTACCTTTCCCCAAGACATATTAACTAATCCCGTCTTTCCACCTTCTGATACCCCATCCAATGAACCGGCACAGGTTCCATCTCAAGGGGAAGCGGTGCGAGGCCCATCGCAGTTTGCCACTCAACCAGTACCTTCGGGTGTAGCAAAAGGGCCTGATGGTGCTTATTACATCAGCCAATTTACTGGTTTCCCTTTCCCAGAAGGCGGCGCAAAAATCTATCGAGTCGGTGCTGATGGGAAATCATCAGTCTTCGCCGATGGTTTTACCCAACTTACAGACTTGCAATTCGATCCTGCGGGCAATTTGTATGCTTTGCAGTACGCCAATCAGTCAGCTTGGAAGGGTGATTTTGATGGTTCTGTGATCAAAATAGCTCCCGATGGCACACGTACAACTCTTCTGAGTGGCAATGGATTAGAGTCGCCTAGTGCCCTGACTATTGGTGCTGATGGTGCAGTATACGTTACCAACCGAGGCGATCGCCCAGGACTTGGACAAGTTCTCAAAATTGAAAATACCAAGTCTATTCCTGAACCTGATTCTGCTTTAGGTGTGTTAGCGATCGCTGCCTTGGGCGTTGGTTGGTTGCACAAGAAGAAAGAGCTACCAAACCTCCCATAAATAGAGTCGTGGCGCTCGAATAAAGAGTTTCAAACCAATCTTGCGTTCCTCAAAGACTGCAATTCGTTGTCTTTAAAACCATAAAAGTTTCCCCAAACAAATTATTTAACTCTCAATCTCCAAAGGTATGAAACTCAAGTCATTTGCTCTTACATCTGTTACATTTTGTTTTACTGCTATTTGTGGAACACTATCTGCACAAGCTGCAACGCTAACGACAGTTGTCGATGGAGTTAGTAATGCACGGGGTGTTAGCTTTGGCCCTGACGGCAGTCTTTACGTAGCAGAGCCAGGTATCGGCGGAAACGGAAATTGCCAACCATCTCCGAGTACGTTGTTTCAGCCTATCTGTGCTGGTAATACTAGTTCACTGGTCAAAGTTTCACCAAACGGCACAAAACAGCGTCTACTTAATAACTTTCAGTCTTTAGCAGAGCAACCCACCGGCAACCAAGGCGCTGGTATTGAAGACATACAATTCGATTCTAAAGGGAATGCTTATCTGCTGACAGGGTTTGCCGGTTATCCAGGAAACCGCGATCTAGCAACACTTAACCTTGGTTCTAAATCCCCACTCCCACCACAGCAACTTGCTACTTTCCCGCCATCAACACCCGATAAAGTTTTGAATACGCCGCTTCTAGCACAACTGTACCAAGTTGACTTGAACACCGGATCTCTCAATAGTATTTTTGACTTTGCTAAAAATGAAATCACCCAAAATCCAGACAAGGGGGATGTAGTTACCAATCCCTACGATCTGGCTATTAGTGGCGATAATGCTTATGTCGTTGATGGGGGCGGGAACACTGCTTACAAAATCAAGCTTGACGGAAGTAAGTCACAAGCGATCGCAATTCCTAAAAATATTATTAGTAAGTCAGATTTGCCACCAGGATTACAATTACCTCCTGGGCTATTAGAGGAACTTCCAGGAGGAAAAATAGCAATTCAATCAGTACCCACAGGTGGCGCAATTGGCCCCGATGGAGCTTTATATGTTGGTGAATATACGGGTTTTCCTTATCCAGATGGTAAATCGCGGATCTTCCGCATTGGCGAAGATCAAAAACCAGAAGTTTTTCTCGATGGCTTTACGCACATCACCGACCTAACCTTTGATGAGAAAGGTGATTTGCTGGTTTTACAGTTCAGCGACAAGTCCCAGTTGGGGGGTGACATCACAAATCTACCTGGATCTCTCATCCAAGTTGCTCCTGACGGCACTCGTACAACGCTTGTTGCAGCAGGTCAAGGGCTAGATTCGGCTGATGGAATTGATATTGGCCCTGATGGCAAGATTTATATTACCAATCGCGGTGTCGGCCCAGAACGCGGGGAAGTTGTTCGGGTGGATGGTGTCGTTGTTGAAAAAGTCCCCGAACCTGGTTCAGTAGTCGGCTTACTAGCACTTGCTAGTGTAGGCGCAACTGCTGCTTACGCCAAGCGCAAACGCCAACACAAATTGGGTGAAGAGTTGCTAACCGAAGCAGAGACTGTCTAAATCCCTCTTTACCTGACACCAGGTAAAGCTTACAGAATAGGCTGCTGCCCAAAAGAGAAAGTTGCATTTCCAACAAGAGGCAGCAGCCCAAATTTCAGAGTTCCCAAACTAGGACGGGGAACAAAATTAGTCTAGGAAAGAGTATACCTTATACAACCAGGACTTAAAACTCATGGGATTAGTCAAAAATTTGTCAATTGGCATTCTCGGTACTGGATTGATGGTGTTGGCAACAGCAGCCCAAGCCAAAGCTGTAACATTAACTTACGACAGAAGTATCGGCAGTCCTGGCTTCGGGCCAGGGCAGCTTTTTGTTCCCCAAGGGATAACGGTAGATGATTCGGGGAATACCCTCATAGCTAACGGACGCGGTGTTAACCCAGATGGTACTCCTAACTACAACCTCGGTAACAAAATTGAAAAATTTAGTCCCACCGGTCAGTATATTGGAGCAATTGGTTCCGGCGGCACAGGGCCCGGACAGTTTGACGAGCCAACAACTGTAGACTTTAATCCCGTAACAGGGGATTTGTATGCAGGTGATGTTTACAACAACCGCATTAATCAATTCGATCCTCAGGGTAACTTTATTAGATCCTTTGCAAACGGAGATTTTACCCCTCGTGTAAACGATCGGATTTTCTTTGGGCCATCTGGTGTGACTTTTGACAAGACTGGCAACGTTTACGTAGGTGATTTTAACGGCGAAAGAATCCTCAAATTCACACCTGACGGAAAGCAAATTGGTGTCATTGGTGGCACTTTAGGCACTGCACTAGGAGAAACTCAAGGTGTAGCAGGTATAAGAATTTCCCCAGTCAGTGGAAATATCTTTCTAGCTGACCAGTATAACAACCGCGTTCAGGTACTCGATCCAAATGGCAAACCTCTGTACGCATTTGGTTCAGCAGGTAGCGGCCCTGGACAACTTCTTCAGCCAATTGGCATCGAAGTGGACGATCAAGAGAATGTTTATGTAGCTGATTCTATCAACAGCCGCGTTCAGGTATTTGATAAAAACGGTAAGTTCTTGACTTCCTACGGTGAAAATGCCCGCGATGCATCAGGTAATCCTGTACCGCCTCCAGCATTAACTGGCCCTCCTTTTGGTAATCCCCTCGACCTCACACCAGGCAGATTTAACTGGACTGGTGGCACAACCCTCAAAGATGGCAAGCTGTATGTGGGCGATTTCTTCCAAGGTCGCGTCCAAGTGCTAAACGTAGAGGGCAGAAGGCAAGTACCAGAACCTAGTTCAGCATTGGGTTTAGCATTGCTTGGACTTGGCGCTGCTACCGTCACATTGCGAAAACGCGGGCAACAAAAGCCAGTCTTCAGTTTAGAGAAGACGTTGCAAAAACAGTGCTGAGTTCTCATGATTGAGTAGCAGTAAAGTGACCGAATTCGAGTTCAGAGGTCGAAGTTCCAAGTTCAGAAGCTGAAGTTCCGAGTTCAAAGGTCGAAGTTCCAAGTTCAGAGGCTGAAGTTCTGAGTTCAGAGGCTGAAGTTCTGAGTTCAGAGGTCGAAGTTCCGAGTTCAAAGGCTGAAGTTCCGAGTTCAGAAGCTGAAGTTCCGGGTTCAGAGGCTGAAGTTCCGAGTTCAGAGGCTGAAGTTCTGAGTTCAAAGGCTGAAGTGGATTAAACAAAATCTAAAACTTCTGTTTCGTGGGGTGCGTTATGCCCTTGGTAACACACCTTACGAAAATTTCAGGTCATTAAATCTGGAATCAGGGAGATAAAAACTGGAAATACTAAATAAAGCCAAGATTATCAAGGTGCTTTTAGCACATTAACGGTTAATGCACATTCTGATTTATTCATACAACTATCATCCAGAGCCAATTGGTATTGCACCTTTGATGACTGAACTAGCAGAAGGGCTGGTGAAGCGAGGGCATCAAGTGCGGGTAATCACAGGTATGCCTAACTATCCTCAGCGTCAGATTTACGATCGCTATCGGGGTAAGTTATACGTTACTGAAGAAAAAAATGGTGTCAAAATTCAGCGTAGTTACTTGCGGATTAAATCTAAACCTAACCTTATAGATCGGCTACTGCTAGAGTTGAGCTTTGTCTTTACAAGTTTGCCACAAGCTCTCAAAGGTGAGCGACCTGATTTAATTCTCTTAACAGTGCCACCGTTACTCGTTTGCTTACCTGCAACTTTAATAAGTTGGCTATACAACTGTCCAGTAGTGCTGAATGTGCAAGATATCCTCCCGGAAGCTGCTGTGCGTGTTGGGCTAATTAAGAATAAGTTGATGATTCAAGCTCTGGAAGCTTTAGAAAAATTTGCCTACCGAACTGCACATACCATTAGCGTGATTGCCGATGGTTTCGTAGATAATTTAATCCATAAAGGTGTACCTGCTAATAAAATTGCCTGCATTCCAAATTGGGTAAATCTAAATTTTATCCGTCCTTTACCAAAGGAGAATAACTCCTGGAGAGCTTCCCATCAACTTGATGATAAATTTGTAGTACTTTATTCAGGTAATATTGCTCTGACGCAAGGTTTAGAGACAGTAATAGAAGCAGCATCTCGGTTGCGTCATATTAATGATATTGTCTTTGCGATCGCAGGTGAATCTCAAGCTCTCGAAAGGTTACAAAAACATTGTCTTGCTTGTGGGGCAGATAACGTTTTGCTGCTACCATTGCAACCGCGAGAAAAACTACCGCAAATGTTAGCAGCTGCTGATGTTGGCTTGATTGTGCAAAAGAGCAATGTGATTTCCTTCAATATGCCTTCTAAAATACCACTGCTGTTAGCCAGTGGTCGCCCAATTGTCGGTTCAGTTCCCGCCACTGGTACTGCTGCCAAAGCTATCAAAGAAAGCGGCGGCGGCGTTATCGTTGAGCCTGAGTCAGCAGATGCTTTGGCCGCTGCGGTATTAGATTTATATAATCAGCCAGAACTAGCAGCAAAATTAGGGCGTGAAGGAAGAAAGTTTGCGGTAGAAAACTACTCCTTTGAGCAAGCGCTAGATCGGTATGAAGAGTTATTTTATGATGCGATCGCCAAAAGAGCAACAACTTTGGATATCTTGCCCAAATTAAGTTCTAAAGAATCACTTGTTGAGCAAGAGCTTTTGGTACATACCTTACCCCTAGTGCGCGTGATATCTCAAAGACAAATGACAAATGACTAATGACAAATACTTCGGCTTCGCTCAGTACAAGTGACAAATGACAAATTCAGATCGGCTGAAAAAAACAGACCAAAAGTTGATCGCCTTATTGAGCGATCGCATATCATTATTAGCAGCATCAGAACAACCTTCTCTAGATGAACAACTGGCTGATGTCGCTCCCCTGCTCGCCCAAGCTGGTATTCCTGAATCTGTTTGGGCAAGTTTGCTAAATAGTTGTCATGCTACTCTAATTCCTAAATATAAAACAAATCATGTCAGTCCCCAACAAATTACCATCATCGGTGGACGCGGTAGGATGGGAAAATTATTTAAAGAGCAACTTTCGCTAGTAGGTAATAATGTTAGCGTCCTCGAATCCGAGGATTGGGAATACGCAGAGCAACTATTAAGTCAGACAGAATTAGTTTTAGTCAGCGTTCCTATTGAACATACAGTTGATGTTATCAAGCGTGCAGCTAAATACCTCGCCCCAACTACCGCTTTGTGTGACATTACGAGTATTAAAACACAGCCAACTCAAGCAATGCTCGAACACCATTCCGGGCCAGTCATGGGTTTACACCCAATGTTTGGGCCAAATATCAAATCGTTTTTTGGACAAAAAGTAGTAGTGTGTCCTGGTAGAAATGATGATTCATTTCAATGGTTTTTAGACTTTATTAAAAGCCAAGGTGGAGAGTTAATTGTTTGTACGCCTGAAGAACACGATCGCATGATGACGATTGTCCAAGCAACGCAACATTTCTGTAGATTTAGTCTTGGCATTTTCTTAGCACAAGTAAAAGTGGACATAGAGCAGAGTTTAACAATGTCAACTCCTAACTACCGTCAAGAAATTGACATTGTTAAACGTTTGTTTTCCCAAAACCCTCACTTATGTGTGGATATTATGCTCGCTACAGAAGAAAGGTGTGATACAATTAGCTTTTTAGCTGATACTTACAGCCGTTTGGCGAAACTAGTAGCAAAGAAAGACAAAGATGCATTAATTCAAGAATTTGAAAAGGCTCAAAGTTTTTTTGAAGATAAAATCAACACTTTTATCCAGCCTTTAAATACAATGGCTATCCAAAGAGATTTTCAACCAAAAATTCACACAAATATTAGCATTTAAATCCACAAAAATATGCTGATAGACATATTTCACGATACTGTTTGTCCTTGGTGCAGAATTGGGAAAAAACATCTGTTTGATGCACTAGCACAACAGCAAGAACAAAAAGTACATATTCGCTGGCATCCTTTTCTTTTAGATAATACTGTTCCTGCCGAAGGATACGAATTCCGCAGCTTTATGCAAAATAGAAAAGGTATGAAAGCGGCAGAAATACAACAGATATTTGATAGTACGCAACGCGCAGGTGAGGCGGCTGGAGTTAAGCTAAATTTTGATAAAATCCGTTTGGCTGTCAATACTAAGCTTTCTCATCAACTGATTGCACTTGCACCCGCAAACGTAAAAAACGATGTTGTCGAAGCTATTTATCAAGCTTACTTTGAAGACGGTTTGAACATTGGAGATATTGACGTTATTGTTGCCATCGGTACAGCGTATCAGATGAATGCTAGCGAATTAAAGTTGCAATTAAACAATCGCGCGGTGAGTGATGCAGTTATTGCTGAATCAACATTTGCTCGGTTAAATGGCATCAACAGCGTGCCGTTCTTCGTCATCAATGACAAAGTTAAGGTAAATGGTTCTCACTCGGTAGAGGTATTCCTGGAAACTTTGAATCGTGCTGCACTTTTAGATATACCTGCAAAAATATGATAGTTGACATCAAGCAAAAAAGTAGATTAATTCATCAAAGTGTTTCGGTTACTTTTAATTACGAAGTTTACTTTACCCACAATTTATTTGAGTTAAAAAATCCTACCTTAGCCCAAGTGATTGGTGCGGATGAGGAGACAAAGCCAAAGAAATTAGTTGCAGTAATAGACGCAGGAATATTAAAGTATCAACCTGAATTGGTGAAGCAATTAGTCGCGTATACCAAGTTTTATGCAGAGGTACTAGCGATCGCAGCCGAACCGATGATAATTTCGGGGGGAGAAGCTGCCAAAAACGATCCCACATTATTAGAGCAAATCCAGCAACAGATTGAAGCTGCTGGATTATGTCGCCACTCTTATGTGTTAGCGATCGGGGGCGGGGCGGTGTTGGATTTGGTAGGATATGCAGCCGCAACTGCTCACCGGGGAATTCGGCTAATTCGGGTGCCGACAACGGTGTTAGCGCAAAATGATTCTGGGGTTGGCGTCAAAAACGGCATCAATGCTTTTGGGAAAAAGAATTTTCTTGGCACATTTGCGCCACCTTATGCAGTTATAAATGACTCTGCCTTTTTGACAACTCTAGACGATCGCGATTGGCGTTCTGGGATTGCAGAAGCAGTCAAAGTGGCACTGATTAAGGATGTTAGCTTTTTTGATTTTATCCACTCTCATACCGCAGCTTTGAGGCGGCGAGATATGGATACTATGCAACAGGTTATCTATCGTTGCGCTCAATTGCATTTAGAACATATTGCCAATGGCGGCGATCCTTTTGAAATGGGTTCGTCTCGTCCCCTGGATTTTGGACATTGGGCGGCTCATAAACTGGAGCATTTGACAAATTATCGCTTACGTCATGGCGAAGCTGTGGCGATCGGTATTGCTCTGGATAGCACTTATTCCTATTTAGCAGGATTGCTGGATTGTTCGGAGTGGGAACGGATATTAAATAGTTTATCGGCGTTGGGTTTCACGTTGTATGTGCCAGAACTAGCTGAGAAGTTATCACAATTGGAAGATCCTGATTGTTTGTTTCGGGGTTTGACTGAATTCCGCGAACATTTGGGGGGAGAGTTGACTTTGACGCTGTTGAAAGGGATTGGAAAAAGAATTGAGGTTCATGAGGTGAATTTGTTGTTGTATCGGCAAGCAATATCTCTGTTGCAGGAAGTGAGGGGGGAGTTTTAAACGCAGAGGGACGCTGAGGGAAGCGCAAAGGAACGCAGAGGTTTTATGAGGCGATTTACTACTTTTGGGGGAGGCGGATTTTTTTTATAGGGTTGTTGGTAAATGTACTAGAAAAGCAGTATAAAAAGCGAATAAATTGACACCCAATCGAAAAATTATTCAATGTCTTATCTGCTTGATATCTAGTATTGTTAAATAAGAAGCAAAAAGTTTTTGATTACATCTTTTAAAAAGAATATGTTGGCTTGGATGGATAAAAGATTATCTAAGTCTGTTCTAGGTTTGAAAATAACTACTAATAATGATTAATGGTTGCTGCTTAATGAATGACTAACAAATATTCTAGAGAAATTACTCATGGTTTTTGATTCACGTTCCTACAATACTCTCGGCGGTGTAAGTGTTTCTCGCTCCATCACTGAAGTTAAGATGGACACTGCCCTTGATGATATTCTGTTCCATTTAAATTCTCAGCGTGGAGGATTGCTAAGGAGTAGCTACGAATATCCAGGCAGATACAAAAGATGGGCGATCGGATTTGTCAATCCACCGTTAGAGTTGACTACCCAAGGAAACTCTTTCACTTTGATAGCGTTGAATGAACGCGGTCAAGTACTTTTACCATTTCTTGTAGAGAAACTATCCCAGTCAGAACAACTTGAGAACATCACCCAAGAAAATAACAATATTGTCGGCTTTATTAAAGCTACAAAAAAATTATTTACTGAAGAGGAACGTAGTAAACAGCCTTCATCATTTACCGTTGTCCGCGAAATTCTATATACTTTCTCTAGTCAAGAAGACGAGCATTTAGGCTTGTATGGTGCGTTTGGTTATGACTTAGTTTTTCAGTTTGAACCAATTACTCAACATCTAGAACGTCCTACAGATCAGCGCGATTTGGTGCTTTATTTGCCAGACGAATTGATTGTTGTTGACTATTATCAGCAACGTGCATTTCGTTTCCAATATGATTTTAAAACAGCGCATGGCAATACCAAGAATCTTCCGAGAACTGGTGAGTCTGTAGATTATCGTGGCAAACATCTTTTACCAAATCAAACTGCTGACCATCAAGTAGGCGAATATGCGAAAAAAGTTGAGGTTGCACTCGATTATTTCCGCAGAGGCGATTTATTTGAAGTTGTTCCTAGTCAAAACTTTTTTGAAGGCTATGAAGACGAACCCAGCAAGCTATTTAATACCTTAAAGGAAATAAATCCCAGTCCTTATGGATTTATTTTTAATTTAGGTGGCGAATATTTGATTGGTGCATCTCCAGAAATGTTTGTGCGGGTTGAAGGTAGGCGGGTAGAAACTTGTCCAATTAGTGGCACTATTAGTCGGGGACAAGATGCTCTTGACGATGCGGTGCAAATTCGTCAGTTACTCAACTCTCATAAAGATGAAGCTGAGTTGACCATGTGTACTGATGTCGATCGCAATGACAAATCTCGAATCTGCGAACCTGGTTCAGTACGAGTCATCGGTCGTCGCCAGATTGAATTATACAGCCACCTGATACATACAGTAGATCATGTTGAGGGTACTTTGCGATCGCAATTCGATGCTTTAGATGCCTTTCTTTCGCATACATGGGCAGTTACAGTCACCGGCGCACCCAAAAGGGCAGCAATAGATTTTATTGAACGGCACGAAAAGAGCGCCCGACGTTGGTATGGTGGAGCAGTCGGCTATTTAAATTTCAACGGGAATTTAAATACTGGCTTAATTCTACGGACAATTCGATTAAAAGATTGCATCGCTGAAGTGCGAGTCGGTGCTACTGTCCTTTATGACTCCATACCTCAAGCAGAAGAACAAGAAACAATTACCAAAGCTGCTGCTTTATTTGAAACGATTCGCCGTGTAAAGCAAACGAGTCAGAAAATTGATAAGTCTGGTTCTCTAAAATTAAGTAAACAGATTCCAGGCGTAAAATCTAGCAAACGCATCTTACTAATAGACTACGAAGACTCATTTGTTCATACCCTAGCCAATTACATTCGCCAAACTGGTGCAAGCGTTACTACACTGCGTCATGGTTTCTCGGAATCGTTATTCGATACAGAACGCCCTGATTTAGTTGTATTATCTCCTGGCCCTGGTAGACCAAGTGATTTTGGGGTTTCCGAGACTGTCGGTGCGCTTCTGCATCGCCAAATTCCGATTTTCGGAGTTTGTCTAGGACTGCAAGGCATCGTTGAAGCTTTTGATGGCGAATTGGGAGTTCTTAACTATCCTCAACATGGGAAATCCTCACGAATTTTCGTCACCGATTCCAATTCTGTCACCTTCAACAACTTACCAGAATCCTTTGCAGTGGGTAGATATCACTCATTATTTGCCCTACCGCAACGTTTGCCAAAAGAACTCAAAGTAACAGCAATTTCTGATGACGACGTAATTATGGGCATTGAACATCAAACACTTCCCATCGCCGCCGTTCAGTTTCATCCAGAATCAATCATGACTTTAGGTGGAGAAGTCGGTCTGAAAATAATTAAAAATGTGGTGCGTGCATATACGCAAATTAAAGAGTCATTAGTCATTGGTCATTAGTCATTGGGCATTGGGCATTGGGCATTGGGCATTGGGGAAAGACTTACTGCAACTTCTCCTCTGCTCCCCTGCTTTTCTGCTCCCCCTGCTTCCCCTGCTCCCTGCTCCCCTGCTCCCTAATCCCTCTAGCATTTTATGACTAACCAAGTTGCCCCTCCCCGTCATATTCTTGAAGAAATTGTGTCGCATAAAAGGCAAGAAGTTGCACAAATGCAGCAAGAACTGCCTTTAGCCTCCTTGCGACAACAGTTAAATACAGCCCCGACTGTGCGAAATTTCTTGACTGCTTTGCAAGATAATCCCAATCAACCTAGTTTAATTGCTGAAGTAAAAAAGGCATCACCTAGCCGTGGGGTTATCCGCGCAGATTTTGACCCTGTTGCTGTTGCTCAAGCTTATGAACGAGGTGGTGCAGCTTGTTTATCAGTCCTGACTGACGAAAAGTTCTTTCAGGGTGGTTTTGATAATCTGCGAAAAGTGCGTCAACAAGTTGCATTACCTTTACTGTGCAAGGAGTTCATCATTAACTCCTATCAAATTTATTTAGCACGGACAGCAGGCGCAGATGCAGTATTGTTAATTGCAGCTATTTTATCAGATCGAGAACTCCAAGACTTTTTGCGAGTAATTCACGATTTGGGCATGACTGCGCTAGTAGAAGTCCATACCTTAGCTGAACTGGATCGAGTGCTAAAGCTTGATAACCTAAGTTTAGTAGGAATCAACAATCGCAATTTAGAAGACTTTACCCTTGATTTAGGAACCACACAGCAACTTTTAGCAGAGCGTCAACAACAATTACAAAGCTTAGATATCACCGTCGTCAGCGAGTCTGGACTGTATACACCTGCTGATTTATCTCTTGTCGCTGAGGCTGGCGCGCGTGCAGTTTTGATTGGCGAGTCTTTAGTTAAACAAAGCAATGTAGAACAAGCTGTGCGTGAGATTTTACTAATTCGTAATTCGTAATACTTCGGCTACGCTCAGTACAAGTTCGTAATTCGTAATTGGTAAATCTAAAAAAATGAAGCTCTGATATTCATTCACGAGTATAAAAGACTCGTTAACGGAGATAAAAGCCTCATTCACGAGTATCAAAGACTCGTTAACGGAGATAAAAGACTCGTTAACGGAGATAAAAGCCTCATTCACGAGTATCAAAGCCTCGTTAACGGAGCAAAAAGCCTCATTCACGAGTATAAAAGACTCGTTAACGGAGATAAAAGCCTCATTCACGAGTATCAAAGCCTCGT
>NZ_JAVRCB010000009.1:182161-193986 GCF_034530955.1 Nostoc sp. DedQUE05
CTCGTTAACGGAGATAAAAGCCTCATTCACGAGTATCAAAGCCTCGTTAACGGAGATAAAAGACTCGTTAACGGAGATAAAAGCCTCATTCACGAGTATCAAAGACTCGTTAACAAAAAATTTAGCATGGGCATCGCTAATTGCTAAGTGTAAATTATTCTAAAACTATTAAACAATCATTAACTATTTTTCAGCATGACCTCTATCTCCGATTCCTTTCAAGCTTTACGCGATCGCCAACAGTGTGCTTTAATTCCTTTTATCACAGCAGGCGATCCTAACTTAGAAACTACTGCCGAAGCCTTACGCATCTTAGATCGCAACGGTGCTGACTTTATCGAGTTGGGCGTTCCCTACTCCGATCCTCTCGCAGATGGGCCTGTGATTCAAGCAGCAGCAACCCGCGCTTTACAAAAAGCCACGAAATTAGAGCAAGTGCTAGAGATGTTGCACATAGTCATTCCTAGCCTAAAAGCGCCGATAATTCTATTTATGTACTACAATCCCATTTTGCATCGGGGTATTAAGTTGTTTTTGGCGCAAATTGCTGTTGCTGGGGTGCAGGGATTGGTAGTACCAGACTTACCCTTAGAAGAAGCAGAAGAATTAATTCAAACTGCTGCCTCTTTTGGAATTGAGGTAATTTTACTCGTCGCTCCTACCAGTTCTCAAGATAGAATTGTTGCGATCGCTCGTCAATCTCAGGGTTTTATCTATCTAGTTAGTGTTACAGGCGTTACAGGTATCCGCGCTCAAATCCAAAACCGCGTAGAGCATTTAATTACCGAGTTGCAAAGCGTCACCAATAAACCCATCGGCGTTGGTTTTGGCATCTCCGCACCAGAACAAGCACATCAAGTCATGGAATGGGGTGCAGATGCAGTGATTGTTGGCAGCGCCTTTGTCAAACGTTTAGCTGAAGGTAGCCCAACAGAAGGATTGCAAGCCGTGGAAGAATTTTGTCGAGAACTTAAAGCAGCCATCACAAAAAGTCAGCGCAAAAATCCATCTCTTCAAGAGGTGGGATAAATTCATCCGCAGACCTGGGGAGCATACACAAATTAAATTACCCCCCTTAATCCCCCCTTGTAAAGGGGGGAAACAGGAATCTAGTTCCCTCCCCTTTACAAGGGGAGGGTTAGGGTGGGGTAAAACCAGGTGAGTAAAGTATTTCAGACTTGTGTATACAACGTAGCACCCCTCTGCTCCTCTTATTCCATTAAGACAATGAAACTACTGCTGAAATCGGTCAAAATATTAATTTATAGCTTACTTATAGTTAGCAGCTGTGCCCTTACAGTCTTCGCCCACGATCGCCTTGACAAGGGACAATACAAATACCATTGGAATCATAATCTTCCAGGGCAATACGCTCACCTAGCTGTAAGAAAGAACGTAACTGACCTAACATCAGCAGAGAAAACAGCCTTCGTTAAGGCTCTCAAAACCTTAAAAACTGTCATACCCCCAGGTAGTAAGGTCAGTATTTACGACCAATTCGTTGCCATACATATAGGGGCAACACGCTTGATTCACAATCATAAAGGACATTCCGATGGTTCCGTCCAAGAACTTGCTCATGAAAATGCCGCATTTTTCCCTTGGCATCGAGAATATATCCGCAGATTTGAACAAGCACTGCAAGCAGTAGACCCAACTGTTACTCTCCCATACTGGGATTGGACAGACGCCAAAGCACTTGATGTAATTTTTAATGATGACTTTCTTGGTTCTAACGGTCAAGGAGTAACCATCAAAATTCCAAATCAAGGAAACTTTACAGGCGGCGCTGTACCTGGGGCTTTTTCGGCAGCAAATGGCTGGGTGATGAATCCAGCATTAAATATTGACCCAGAAACCCAAACATCATTAGGTACATCACTTGTCCGCTTTCTCAGACTACCTCCTGCCAGTGATTATCCTGTGCCCAAAAAAGATGTTGAGCGTGCCCTCCGCCTGAATAACTATTCTCTATTTCGCCCTGCTTTGGAAGGATTTATCTCTGTAGATGAGCAGGGTAAAGTCACCCCCGGAGGATTTATACACAATTACATTCATGGCTTAGTCGGTGGGGTACAAATAGACGCAAGCACAACACCCATAAAGTTTAAGGGTCTAGGTACTATGGGCAATATCCCAAGTTCGCCTTATGACCCAGTATTTTGGTTGCATCATGCCAACGTAGACCGCCTCTGGGCTGAATGGCAAGACAACGGTCATCAAGGTAGCGATTTTTATCCTGCCAATGGTCAACCTTACGGGCACAACCTTAAAGACCTAATGTGGCCTTGGGACGGCGGTATGTCTACCCCCAAAGCTACGGCGTTAGGAGATTTACTATCGCTATTACCAAATTTTAACTCTGACGATTTGGTGCGCCCTATAGACGTTTTGAATCACCAAAAACTGGGCTATACCTACCAAACCTGGGAATGGAAAACCCAAAGATGATTCAAAGTTAGAACCAGAGTAAAAAATACTTGAACATGAAAGGATTTTAACCAATGGTAAACATACTAAACATCAATACTGCAACTGTACAACCAGATTCTTTGGGCAGGTTTGGAAAATTCGGCGGTAAATATGTCCCGGAAACCTTAATGCCTGCATTAAGTGAATTGGAAGCGGCGTATCACCAATATTGCAATGAGCCGAGTTTTCAAGCAGAATTGCAAAACTTAATGCGTGATTATGTAGGACGACCCAGCCCATTATATTTTGCTGAACGCCTGACAGCTCATTACGCTAGACCAGATGGCACGGGAGTGCAAATTTATTTAAAGCGCGAAGATTTAAATCATACAGGCGCTCACAAAATTAATAATGCTTTGGCTCAGGTGTTACTCGCTAAACGCATGGGTAAGCAACGGGTGATTGCAGAGACAGGTGCAGGACAACATGGCGTAGCAACTGCAACTGTGTGTGCGCGATTTGGTTTGAAATGTGTGATTTACATGGGCGTCCAGGATATGGAACGCCAAGCCCTGAATGTGTTTCGCATGAAATTAATGGGTGCAGAAGTTCGACCAGTGGAAGCAGGTACAGGAACTCTCAAAGATGCAACTTCGGAAGCAATTCGAGATTGGGTGACGAATGTGGAAACAACCCATTACATCCTCGGTTCCGTTGCTGGGCCTCATCCCTACCCGATGATTGTGCGTGACTTCCACGCGGTAATTGGTGTAGAAACTCGCGCTCAATGCCAAGAAAAATGGGGAGGATTACCAGATATTTTACTGGCTTGCGTGGGTGGAGGTTCCAACGCGATCGGCTTATTCAATGAGTTTATGCATGAACCTTCGGTGCGCCTAATTGGAGTCGAAGCTGCGGGTGAAGGTGTAAATACAGAAAAACACGCTGCAACCTTGACAAAAGGTAAAATAGGTGTATTGCACGGTGCCATGAGCTATTTACTGCAAGATGATGATGGTCAAGTCATCGAAGCTCATTCAATTAGTGCCGGATTAGATTATCCAGGTGTTGGGCCAGAGCATAGTTATTTAAAGGATCTTGGCCGCGCCGAATATTACAGCGTTACCGATAAACAGGCGTTAGATGCATTCCAAAGACTTTCCCAACTAGAAGGGATTATCCCAGCTTTGGAAACAGCTCATGCGATCGCTTATCTAGAAACCCTTTGTCCACAGTTAACAGGCAATCTCCGCATCGTCATCAATTGTTCCGGCAGAGGTGACAAAGATGTGCAAACTGTCGCTAAAGTCCTGATTCCTTAATTTTTTCTTGTCGTCATTTGTCATTTGTTATTTGTCATTTGTCATTTGTCCTTTGTCCTTCGTAAATGAACAATGACCAATACAACTCTTAGAGAGGCTGCGCCAACAGCTTCTCTACCAGGCGCTGTTCGCGTTCTCTCAGTACAAATGACCAATGACCAATGCCCAATGCCCAATGCCCAATGCCCAATGCCCCATGCCCAATGACAAATGACAAATGACAAATGACAAATGACCAATGACCAATATGATCGCTATAACTCAAACTCAACCTGAAAACATCTCCATCCCTCCTGAGTTCTACAACTGGCCAGCTTTATTGCAACAGTTGCTAAATCGCCAATCCTTGACGGTTTCCCAAGCTGCGGATTTGATGCAAGGTTGGCTCACAGACGCCATTCCCGATGTTCTATCAGGAGCGATTTTAACCGCAATTCAAGCTAAAGGCGTCTCTGCCGAAGAATTAGTTGGCATGGCCACCGTCTTACAATCCCAATCCCCAGTCCCCAGTCCCCAGTCCCCAGTCCCCTTAATTGACACTTGTGGAACTGGTGGAGATGGTGCTTCAACCTTTAATATTTCCACTGCTGTTGCCTTTGTGGCCGCTGCTGCTGGGGTAAAGGTTGCCAAACATGGCAATCGTTCGGCATCCAGCAAGACTGGTTCGGCTGATGTGCTGGAAGCTTTGGGTATAAATCTTAACGCCACTCCGGAAAAAGTACAAGCGGCAGTTGGCGAAGTTGGAATCACCTTTTTGTTTGCTCCCGGTTGGCATCCTGCACTCAAAGCGATCGCAACTTTGCGAAAAACTTTGAAAGTGCGGACTGTTTTTAATTTACTCGGCCCGCTAGTAAATCCGATGCGGCCGACAGGGCAAATTATTGGTGTCAACGACCCGCTTTTACTAGAAGAGATTGTGCAAGCCTTATCCCAACTGGGATGTCAGCAAGCGATCGCCCTCCACGGACGGGAACGTTTAGATGAAGCGGGTTTGGCAGATGTCACTGACTTGGCTGTACTCCAAGATAAAAAAGTCCGCTCTCTAACGCTCAATCCTCAAGAACTGGGTTTGGGTTTTGCACCGACTGCGGCGTTGTGCGGTGGAGATGTCCAAGAAAATGCCCAAATCTTGAAGGCAGTTTTGCAAGGTAAAGGTACGCAAGCGCAACAAGATGTAGTCGCTTTAAATACAGCCTTAGCCCTGCAAGTTGGTGAAGCTATTGATGGGGAAACTGATGTTTTAGCAGGTTGTGTTAAAGGTATTGCCCTTGCCAAAGAAATTCTGCAAAGCGGCGCAGCTTGGACAAAACTAGAACAACTTGCAGAATTTTTGCATGAATCACCAAGGTAGGGGCAGAGCATTGCTCATGCGTGTCAACTTAAGCCAAAAATAGCGTACTGATTAGGCGTTGTTCACCCGCCAGTTCACCCGCCAGGGAATATAATTCCCTGACTAATTGCTCAAGTCTACTGAAGTAGACTGAAAATTTTCGCGCTCTTTAGTCCTCTTCAGAGGAGTTTAACTATGAGACAGGGATTTACAATCGCTGGCGGACGTGAGGTTTCGCGTGAAGTTGACACCAATGAGCATTGCTGTGCCCCTACGAACGCATTGTATTACACCCAAAAACTATACAGAAGGAAAAACAGATGATTATCATACTTAAGAGCGGTACACCTGTTGAGGAAATTACTCGCATTAGCCAAGAACTGAGAGACACTTGGGGAGTGACGGTAGAAAAAAGTGTTGGCACTCATAAAGTTGTGCTGGGGCTAATTGGTGATACTACAAGCATTGATAAATTACAGGTTCAGGAATTTAGCCCTTGGATTGAGCAAGTATTACGAGTGCAACAACCTTTCAAGCGGGTAAGTCGAGAATTCCGTCATGGAGAAGCTAGCGAGGTTGTTGTTCCTACACCTAACGGTCGTGTCTATTTCGGCGAACATCATCCGATTGTAGTGGTAGCCGGGCCTTGTTCTGTTGAAAATGAAGCGATGATTGTCGAAACGGCAAAGCGGGTGAAGGCAGCTGGAGCGCACTTTCTACGTGGCGGAGCTTACAAACCCCGTACTTCACCCTATGCTTTTCAAGGTTATGGTGAAAGCGCTTTAGATTTGTTAGCAGCAGCGCGGGAAGCTACTGGTTTGGGTATCGTCACAGAACTGATGGATGCTGCCGATTTATCAGCAGTGGCGAAAACAGCTGACATCATCCAAATTGGGGCGCGAAATATGCACAACTTCTCGCTGCTGAAAAAGGTAGGCGCTCAAGATAAACCAGTGCTGCTGAAGCGGGGAATGTCTGCCACAATTGACGAGTGGCTGATGGCGGCAGAATATATTTTGGCATCTGGAAATCCCAATGTAATTCTTTGTGAGCGGGGAATTAGAACCTTTGATGGTAAATATGCCCGCAATACTTTAGATTTATCAGTGCTTCCGGTGTTGCGATCGCTTACCCATTTACCAATTATGATCGATCCCAGTCATGGTACTGGTAGGTCTGAATATGTGCCATCGATGGCAATGGCTGCGATCGCCGCTGGTACAGATGCCTTAATGATAGAAGTTCACCCCAATCCCGCAAAAGCTTTATCTGACGGGCCTCAATCTCTCACCCCTGAGAAATTTGACCGCTTGGTTCAAGAAATGTCAGTCTTGGGCAAACTAGTCGATCGCTGGCCTACACCTGCATTCGATCGCATTGGTGGGCGTTAAATTCAAACAAAATTCAGGAGCGAAGCCGGAGATGTTTCGCCTTTGGTCAGAATCAGGAGTCAGAATGAATTCTGACTCCTGATTTCTGTTTAGATAAAACTTATAGCACAAGCTTTGGTGGTTAGAACATCAACAGACAATAAAACTTAGACACAAAAAGGCTTTTCACCCAGTCCCCAGTCCCCAGTCCCCAGTCCCCAGTCCCTTGCTATATTTATATAAATTCATCTTTGATTAACTAACCTAAATTAAATAAAGCATTACCCAAACTTAATCACAATCAAATATTTTTTCTTCAGCATTATCTGAAGTAACCAAATCATCCCCATGACGCTTTCAAGACGTAAATTTTTTGCAGTAGCAGGTACTACTGCCGTCGGCACTTTGATGGTGTCTCCTTTGGAAGGTCTTCTTGCCAGAAAAGCTTTTGGTAAAAAACTTAGTAAAGGATATGGCCCACTTTTACCAGATCCCAATAGTTTGTTAGATTTACCAAGCGGATTTGAGTATCAAGTCATCTCTCGCACTGGAACCTTGATGAGCGATGGCAATCTAGAGCCTAGCAATCATGATGGTATGGCAGCCTTCCCTGGGCCCAAAAACACAACCATTCTGGTTCGCAATCACGAACTTAGCATCAATTCCGATACGCGAGTACAAGTACCAAATCCCTACGATCCCATTTGCAGAGGTGGCACTACGACTCTGGTTGTTGGACGCGATCGCCAGCTGATCGAACAGTTTAGCTCTCTCGGCGGAACCATTCGTAACTGTGCTGGTGGTTTAACTCCTTGGGGTTCATGGATTAGCTGTGAAGAAGATACAACTATACCAAGTGCAACTAATGGAGTCACAAAGTTACACGGTTACAACTTTGAGGTTCCAGCTAGCGCCACCTCTCCTGTAGCTCCAGTGCCTCTAGTTGCGATGGGACGGTTTAATCATGAGGCTGTAGCTGTAGATCCCAAAACTGGATATGTCTATCAAACTGAAGATAGAGGAGATAGCCTCTTCTACCGTTTTATCCCAAAAGTTCCTGGTCGGTTAAAACAAGGAGGTATTCTTCAAGCTCTGAGGATTATAGGTAGACCAGGAGTCAACACCAAGACCGGTTTCGTAGTAGGGCAGAAGTTAGCTGTAGATTGGGTGAATATTCCTGACCCCAACCCAACAACTACAGATAATGTCAGAGTGCAAGGTCGCAACTTAGGTGCAGCCCAGTTTAGCCGTGGGGAAGGCATCTATTATGAAAACAACAAGGATAAGAAAGGCAAAAATGGCAAAAGAGAATTTTACTTCACTGCTACAGATGGTGGCCCTGTAGGCGGTGGCCAGGTCTGGCGCTATATTCCGGGTGAAGAGACAATTGAATTGTTTGTCGAGTCTCAATCTAAAGATGAACTCGATATGCCCGATAACATAGTCGTAGCACCTTGTGGCGATCTTATCCTTTGTGAGGACGGAGACGGTGACAATTTCTTGATTGGTATTACTCCCAGTGGTGAAATCTACAAATTTGCACGTAATGCCCTCCAAACAGGTGAGTTTGCTGGAGCCTGCTTTTCACCTGATGGTCGTACTTTGTTTGTTAACATTCAAAGCCCTGGTATTACTTTAGCTATCTGGGGGCCTTGGAATAGTAATAGAGGCTAATATAAATGGTACTAAGAAAAGCCCAAAGGTTTGTGTAGCCTTATTGCCTTGTTCCCAGCCTCCAGGCTGGGAATGTATTTAAAGTGGGCTTCTGCCTCTTGTCAAGCTACTGGAGGCAGAAGCCCACTCAGAATGGGTTAAAAGCCTTTAGGCTCTTAACCAGCCAGAGCAAAATTATTTACTCTAAAAAATCCATTGTTCGGGTCTTATTGAAAAGAATCTAAAATCTAGAACTACCTCTTTTTTTGAAGTTCGTGCATACTTCTAACAACCTTTGTGACTAAATTTCTGGGTGTAAATCTGACGCTTTCAGTTAATATTTTATTTCTCATCCCAGGAACAACAACAGTTTTGTTTTTCATTAAGCCCCGATAACCAATCCTAGCGACAGTTTCCGTATCCATCATTCTGTTAACACTAGCAATCTTTGAATCTTCCATTGCAGCATTTTGTTGGAATTCTGATGCTGTTGGCCCTGGACAAAGAACAGTCACGCTGACACCTGTACCCTCTAATTCATTAGCGATCGCTTCTGAAAATGATAATACATAAGCTTTAGTAGCAAAATAAACTGCCATTAAAGGCCCCGGTTGAAAAGCCGCGGCTGAGGCCACATTTAATATTTTTCCATAGTTTTGCTCGACCATATCTTTGAGGAACAACTTCGTTAAATGAGTCAGGCTGACCATATTTACCTGAAGCATTTTCAATTCAGTGCTGAGGTCTGTTTCGCTAAATGCTCCATAAGTACCAAAACCAGCATTATTAACTAGCACATCAATCTTGATGGATGCTTGCTGTAATTCTGTAAAAATTTCTTCTGGGGATGTGGGGATAGATAAATCCTTAACAAAAATTTTGACGGCAATACCACATTTTTGGGGAAATTCATCTATAATTTCAGTAAGTTTTTCTTCATTCTTATCTACTAAAACAAGATTATAACTATGACGAGCAAAAATTTGGGTTAATTGATAGCCTATACCACTAGCCGCTCCTGTAATTAAAGCAGTTCTTTTTTGCCGACTTTCAGATGTTTTATTCATGCTAGAAAAATGGCGAATGTGAATTAATTAATTTAAGTTTTATAAATTTAGCTACAGCAATATATAATATTTGCTGTAGCTATTTCTATGCAGTCAATAAATGATGCTATCCACCTGAAACAAGTATGCTTCAATCAAGGATATTAAACGCAAATATAAAAAACTGTATCTATATAAACAAGAGCAAGAATATTTAATCTCGCCATTAGAATTCAGTATCCACAAGTCAGTATTTAAAAAGAATCTAGTATATTTGGTATATTTATTATCAAATATTATCCTGATTCTTTAACTATTCTGACTCCTGAATTTTTACATATCATCAATGCCACAACCTAATTCCGTTACTATAACTGACGTGCAAGCAGCACAAAAGCGAATTTTGGGAATTGCCCACCGCACGCCTGTACTAACATCTAAAATCGTTAACGATCGCACCAATAGCCAAGTATTCTTTAAGTGCGAAAACTTTCAACGCACGGGAGCATTTAAATTTAGAGGTGCATACAATGCCTTAACGCAACTATCGGTAGCACAAAAACAAACAGGCGTTATCACCTATTCATCGGGAAATCATGCCCAAGCGATCGCTTTAGCTGGACAATTACTAAATATTCCCACCACTATTGTCATGCCTGATGATGCACCTGTTGTCAAACAAACTGCTACTCGTGGCTATGGTGCAGAGATAATTTTGTACAATCGCCAAGAAACAAACCGGGAAGAATTAGCTCAAAATTTAGCAGATGAGCGCTCTTTGACACTCATTCCCCCTTACGATCATCCCCATGTCGTTGCTGGACAAGGGACAACCGCTTTAGAACTAATCCAGGAAGTTGGTGAATTGGACTTACTATTAGTTTGTTGTGGCGGTGGTGGATTACTTTCAGGATGTGCGATCGCAGCCAAGTCCCTTTTACCTAATTGTAAAGTAATTGGGGTAGAGCCAGCCCTTGGCGATGATGCTACCCGCTCCTTTCACACCAAAACTCTGCAAACAGTCAAAAACCCTAATACCATCGCTGATGGCGCGCGGACTCCTAGCCTTGGTAAAATTACTTTCCCCTTAGTGCTGCATTACGTCGATGATATGGTGACGGTATCTGAAGAGGCGATTCTTCGCACCATGTTTTTCTTGTGGGAACGTCTGAAAATTGTCGTTGAACCTACTGGAGTATTAGCTGCTGCTGCTTTACTCGAAGGTGTGGTGACAGCACCAGAAGCGAGAGTTGGTGTCATCATTAGTGGTGGAAATGTAGACTTGGCGCAAGTTGGTAAATTGTTTTCTGTGGGATTGGATTGAAAAGTTAAATTCCCAGCAAAGTTTCTACACAAATTGGGCATTTATTCAGTTAAACGGCTATGGGATCGGCTGATACAGTAAAATTATAGTGATAGGCTATAGTAACTTTATTGAAGCTAAACTCACTATATGTTGGAATTGAGGTAAAAATGGAAACTACAACAAGAAAACAAGCTTTAATCAAAGCTATTTATGAGCGATTAGAACAAGCTTATGAAGATACTTTAGAGGATGTCATAGAACTTTTAGACATTCGGAAAGCAGAAGACCAAGAGGATATTAAAGCTTTACATGAAGGACGGGAAGATATTAAGAAAAATGGTACTATTTCTTGGGAGCAAGTTAAACGAGAATTAGCCAGTGAATCAATATAAAATTGAATTTTCTAATACTGCATTTAAACAATTTAAAAAATTACCTATAAAAGTACGGACAAGGATACAAACAAAAATAGACGAGCTAGCTGATAATCCCCGCCCTAATGGGGTTGTTAAGCTAGAAGATTCGGACAATGGTTATCGAATCCGAGTCGGCAGTTACCGAGTTATATACGATATTTTTGATGATGTATTAATAGTTAGTGTTGTGAAAGTAGGGCATCGTAAAGAGGTTTACCGCAACGAGTAAGACAGCAACACTAATAGCAGGATAAAAGCTTTATATTCATACTCTCATATCGCTATCAATAAAAACATAATCTAAGCGCCTAATGCATCGGCTCATAAGATGGTGCGTTAGGCTAAAGCCCTAACACACGCTATGCTTTTACTACGCTTTTACTTTGCCATTGCTATTCACACCAACAATTATTGACGGTGGCTCATTACTAACAATTGACGATTCACCTCGCAATCGCTTCCGGCGTTGGTTTTTAGGAACTCCTCCCGCCATACCATACTCTACACTGCTTTTGCCATATTTAGCCCCGATGCCCATGAGTATGTGTTCTGTCATGTCTGCCAACTGCTGCTCTGTTTCTAACATTTCACGGTATATCTTATCTAGGTTAGAAAGCGCAGTGTTGTAAATATTTTCTTTATTTCGCATTGTCTCAATCAGGCTTGAGTACGCAAATAAAGTGAGTCCATTACTCACGTCTAAGTTTGGATCGATTGAACTGATACTAGCTGCACGACGTGCTGCTTTTTCTAGCACTTGGGAAGTTCTTTTTAGTCTAGCCATAAAATCTACCTTTTAATGCAGTTATTTATTTGGTTATCAGTTCTCGAATTCACTGATTTAAGCTTCTTTACTTTAAAAAACTTCCGTATCGATCAGCCTGAGAAAATTCCTGCAAATCTCTATTAACTTTTATGGCGTTGCATAAATGCGGGATGAATCATGGAAACACGGGTATTTCTCTATACT
>NZ_JAVRCB010000010.1:0-128770 GCF_034530955.1 Nostoc sp. DedQUE05
TAATTATCTGTCTCGCCCTTCCCTACTTCCTGAATATTAGACCTGAATCCTTACGAAAGCTACGAAGTAAAAAAGCCATTAGTTAAAGCCATCACTAACTTTACCAAAAAAGAAAAATATAGAGATAAATGTTTTCATGAATTAAATATACCTGAAGAAAAATTTCCAATAATAATGGATGGAATAAATTTGCTTCTTGTTGAATTTGAATCTTTATAGAAATAAAATCTCAAATAAACATCTGTAGAGATCCAGATAACAACAAATTTTGAGAACTTGCTAAAGATGCCAATGCAGAATTTTTAATCACAGGAGATCAAGACCTTTTATCACTCAAGTCCCTAGCCGAATATCAAAACCAGATTATTACTCCCAGAGACTTTCTTGACCTTGATTAATTCATCTTTAATCTTGTAATTAGTTCAGATGAAAGGCTGTAACTCTAAAGGTTTAGATGGAATTATGTACATTAATTCTGCGCCGTCTGGTTTAATTTCTGTAGACGGAGTTAATTTAAGCCAGTTATGAAAGCTGATTCCTAATTGGGATATTGCTTGCACTTCTGTTTGGTAAGATTTAAAACGGCGATGGGTTTCTATCATAGATTCTACAGCTTCCATAACTTTAGGAAGACGTTTATCTGCTTCTTGTTTTAAATCCTTATGATCTGGGCCGAACCAACCTCCTTGAACTTCATCACGAGTTAAAATTGCTGGTGGGAGTGAATCTACCCATTTATATATAGAATATAACTCTTCTCCCATTTTAAATAAGTTCTCACGTTGCAAATCAAAAACTGCATTTTCATCTAAATTGGGGTTAATCCACTGGTAAATTTGTGTTAGCCTACGCAAATCTATCTGACCTTTGTAACAAGGTTGTAAGTATGCTGCTGGGTTAGAAGTAAGTACAATGTCAATATATTTTTTAATACGTGAACGGAGAACTTTTGCTCCTTCTTGAAACCGGCGAAGTGCTGTATCATGTTCTTCTAATTCTAAATAGCAACGTGCTTCAGCTAGGTAAGCTAAAGATAAAGTTAGTAGATATTCATCAATAATTTGGCTTTTTTGCTCAATTTCGATATCGGTGTATTCAGCATAAATATGCTCTGCTTCTAAAAAACGGTTAATAGCTTGTAGGGCGCTATTTCTACGATTTTCAGTTTTGGTCATTGTAAAAGCATTATTTGCTAATTCGATTGCAGCACGAAGATTTGCATAGAAACTAAGGTCGATTTTACGATTAATGTTATTTAAAATTTTTTGTGCTTGTTGTAAGCGTTGTTCTAATTCCTTAAGCCGTTGTGCTATTACAACAAAGCCTATAACTGAGACACCCAGGTTCAATATACTGACTGCACTAGTTACCTGCAAAATTCCTTGAGTAGGTGAATTAACCTCTCTTAACCAAGTAATTACTCGCTTACTGCCTACTTCCCTAATTACACCTCCAACCCGTTCAAGAGTTCCATCTGTTAGTCCTTTGACAATCCAATCAGCAAGCATAAAGGTTACTGTAACTGGTAAACTCACAATTTTCTCCTAGTTGCTAAAATTTCAGCAGCGTGATGTATGGTAGGTAGTTGCTTCGATTCCGCACAGTAAATACCTGCCCTTTACTCAGTATTCCCAATTTGAGTTGTAGTTTATGCAATAGCGATCGCTCTTTTTAACGAACCGTCCACGCTAATAAAGAAAAACGATCGCTATTTTTTAACCAGAAGATGCAGAGCGATCGCAGATACAATCATAAGTAAAAGCAAGCAGGTAGAAAATGGCTGAAATTGTCACCCTTCAACTCCCTGAAACACTGGCACAAAAAGCAAAGGAAATCGCTGCTTTTACACATCGGCGACTTGAAGATGTATTACTAGAATGGATTGACCGCGCCATTACCGAACTACCTCTGGAGTCTCTACCGGATGATCGGATTTTGGCTATGTGCGATATGCAGATGGAAACTGAGCAGCAAGAGGTTTTCAGTGACTTGCAAGCGCGTCATCGAGAGGGACAGTTGAATGATGCAGAAGTTCGTCAACTAGATGAACTCATGCAGGTCTATCGACATGGCTTAGTAAGTAAAGCAAGAGCTTTAAAAGTAGCTGTTGAACGCGGCTTGAAACCAGCCCTCAATTAATAACAATGGCCCGTTTTTACATTTCTGTAGAAATAGAACGTCGTGTCCGCAGTGCTGCTAGAAACCGATGTGGTTATTGTTTGAGTCCTCAGCGTTTAGTAATGGCACGTTTGAAAATCGAACATATTATTCCCATATCTAAAAATGGTAGCAATGATGAATCAAACTTGTGGTTAGCTTGTCCCCTATGTAATCGCTACAAAAGTGATAAAACTACAGGGTTTGATCCAGAGACGAGCGAAACGGTAAAGCTATTTAACCCTCGTACTCAAGTCTGGTTTGAGCATTTTGGCTGGAGTGAAGATGGTGTACGTATTGTTGGCAAAACGCCGACTGGTAGAGCAACTGTTGCAGTTCTACATTTGAGTGATGATGCAGATGCACTAGAAGTTCATAGTTATTGGGTACTTGCGGGTTGGCATCCTCCAGAAGATTGAATGAACCGCAGATGAAAGAGCGATCGCCCCATCCCTCAATAACTTCGATAAAATCACTATGGTGCTAGTTAAACCTCCCTAAATCTAATGAAAAGCGATATCTCCCCTTTGCAACTTTCCCTTCAACGTCCTGAACTACTTGCGCCAGCAGGTAATTGGGAGTGTGCTAAAGCTGCTGTGGAAAATGGGGCAGATGCGATTTACTTCGGTTTGGATCGGTTTAACGCCAGAATGCGGGCAGAAAATTTTACTGAGGCGGACTTACCCCAATTGATGACATTCCTGCACCGTCGGGGCGTAAAGGGTTATGTCACTGTCAACACACTCATATTTCCCAAAGAACTAGCAGAAGCACAGCAATATCTCCGCACAATTATTGCAGCAGGTGTGGATGCAGCGATCGTTCAAGATATTGGTATATGCCGTCTCATCCGTCAACTTTCCCCCGATTTTCCCATCCATGCTTCCACGCAAATGACAATTACCAGTGCGGCTGGAGTCGAATTTGCCAAATCTCTTGGCTGTCAATTGGTGGTGCTGGCACGTGAATGTTCTCTCAAAGAAATCAATAAAATTCAGCAGCAGATTGCCCAACAAGAAACTTCGCTGCCCTTAGAAGTTTTTGTTCACGGTGCTTTGTGCGTAGCGTATTCCGGTCAGTGTTTGACTAGCGAGGCTTTAGGTGGACGTTCTGCTAACCGAGGTGAATGTGCCCAAGCTTGTCGGATGCCCTACGATTTAATCGCTGATGGCGAAGTTGTGAATTTAAAAGATCGCAAATATTTACTCAGTCCTCAAGACTTAGCAGGGTTAGACGTTCTGCCCGATTTGGTGAAATCAGGAGTAACTTGTCTCAAGATTGAAGGTCGTCTGAAAGCTCCAGAGTATGTTGCTAATGTTACCCGTGTTTATCGGCAAGCTTTGGATAGTGTAATGACGGAATTGGAAAGACCTAACCCCCTAACCCCCTTCCCTACTAGGGAAGGGGGAATAAAAGCTCCCATCTTTGCTATGCCTAACGGCAGGCTTACGCCAACAGAGAGAGACTGGGAGAGAGGTCAATCAGACCAAGAACATTACAACCTAGAAATGGCATTTTCTCGCGGACTCTACACGGGCTGGTTTGGCGGGATTAATAATCAGGAATTAGTTCACGCCCGCTTTGGCAAAAAACGTGGGGTTTATTTAGGTGAAGTCAGCCGCATTCACAACGAACAGGTAACAGTCAAACTGGAAGCGCCTGTAAAACCGGGAGATGGAATTGTGTTTGACTGCGGTCATCCAGAGGCGAAGGAAGAAGGCGGCCGGGTTTATGCTGTGGTATCCAAAGGTAAAGAAACCATGCTGACATTTGGTCGAAATGACTTGAACCTGCGCCGAGTGCATATAGGCGATCGCATTTGGAAAACCAGCGATCCAGAACTCGATAAGCAATTGCGGCAGAGTTTTGCTGGCGAGAATCCTCAATTTCAACGTCCGATTGATGTAGAGGTTTATGGAGAAGTTGGTCAGGCGTTGATTGCGATCGCCCGCGATAAACTCGGTAATATTGTACAGGTAGAATCTGCAACTTCTCTAGTTGAAGCGCACACCAAACCACTAGATACAGACCGTTTAAAAGAACAATTCGGTCGTCTCGGTAACACCCCTTTCTGTTTAGGAACACTAACCAACCACCTCAGCGGCGCTATTATGCTACCCGTAAGTGAGTTGAACCGGATGCGGCGGGAAATCGTAGCACAGTTGGAAGAATTGCGAAGTCAACCCAAACGCTGGCAATTAGCTTCTGATGTCTCTTTCCAAAACTTACTCCCCTCATCTCCCACCCTGCGGGAAGCTAAAGCTACATTTCCTTTACTCATCGTCCTAGTACGAAATCTCAAGCAACTCCAAGCCGCCCTCAAAGCTGGTATTGAAACACTGTATTGTGAATTTGAAGACCCCCGTGCCTACCAAGAAGCGGTGCAAATGGTGCGCCAGCAACAGCAAAAAAACAAAGCAGAAAATTCTTCACTTTTAACTGATAACTCAGCACTCCTAACTCCTAATTCCCAACTCCCCACAATTTGGGTTGCACCACCCCGAATTACCAAACCGGGAGAAAATTGGATTTTGCAGCAAGTACGCGCCTCGGAAGCGGATGGCTATCTGATACGGAATTATGACCAATTGCAATTCTTTGCAGCAGACCGTTGTATCGGAGATTTTTCGCTCAACGTTGCTAATCCCTTAACAGCAGACTACTTTCAGCAACACTTTGGTTTAGAACGGCTGACGGCATCTTATGACCTGAATATTACCCAACTACAAGACCTGCTCACTAGTTGTCCACCCCAGTGGTTTGAGGTAACAATCCATCAGCATATACCGATGTTTCACATGGAGCATTGTGTTTTTTGCGCCTTTCTCTCAACGGGTACAGACTATACTAACTGTGGACGACCTTGTGAAAAACAGGAAGTGAAATTAAAAGACCGTGTAGGTAGCGAACACGTTATTAAAGCAGATGTAGGTTGTCGAAATACTGTATTTAACGGCACTGCTCAAACGGGAGCCGAGTACGTACAGCGCCTCATAGAACTGGGATTACGTCAGTTTCGCATCGAATTTGTGAATGAAACACCAGAACAAGTGAGTAAAACAATACATTTTTATAGTCAATTATTGCAAGGTGAGATTACAGGTTCCCAACTCTGGCGCGAGTTGAAGTTGCAAAATCAGCTGGGTGTGACTCGTGGCCCTATGGGAGTATCAGCACTGCGGTCATAATTGATTTTCTGAACGTCCAGCTTGAAAAATCTGTTCGGCGGTCAAATTCAATTCTGGGAAAGTGGGCGATACAATCCGGTCATTACCCCGAAATAGGTTAACTTGATACTCACCGTCCATTAAATAATAGATGGAAATAGTAGGTTGTTTGGGATTACCTATGTACCTTCTACCGCCCAAAGCTAAATAATCAATAATCCAGTATTCAGGAACGCCAAAAGTTTCGTAGTCAACCAGCTTGGATGCATAATCATCCCTCCAATTACTACTGACGACTTCAATAACTAGTGGAACCGACGCAGCTTGAGTAACCGTTGAAGACTTTTTCCACATCGGTTCTGCTGAAAGATTCTTTTGATCGATCGCTATCACATCAGGCGAATAACCTGATTCTTTGTCAGGAACCTTAACCAGCGCTTGCTTGGGTATGAGGTATGGAAGTTTTAATCGTTTGAACTCTAAAGTGATTTCACCCGCTAAAAAACCATTAATCTCTTCATGATCTCCTACTGGCTGCATTTCAACAATTACCCCATCGTGTAGTTCATAACATCCGCCGTCTGGCTTCCAATTGAGGAATTCTTCAAAAGCGATCGTTTTTGGTAAGGCTTGAAACATCACACTTACTCCTGACTCTGGTTTAGAGATCATTAACCAACCCACGGTTAGAAGTTGGGGAATTATTTTCAAGATACTTTAAATAGATGAGGGTAACTCAATTAACTGTAATTACTATAAATGTTGACTTTTTAGTAGCTTGTTGGGAGAATACGTAAAAAATTAACCGTATGATTGACCATAGCGATCGCCTAGCTTCTCGTAAAGAAGGCAGATTTACAGGTGTTGGAGGACTTGAACTGTATTACCAAAGCTGGCATCCAGAGGGTAAAGTCCGGGCAATATTAGCTATTGTGCATGGACTTGGAGGGCACAGCGATCGCTACAGTAATATAATTGAGCAGTTGATACCCAAGCAATACGCTGTCTATGCCTTAGACTTGCGCGGTCATGGACGCTCACCGGGTCAGCAAGGCTATATCAACGCTTGGAGTGAGTTTCGTGAAGACTTGGGAGCCTTTTTACAGTTAATTCAGACTCAGAATTCTGGATGTCCAGTTTTTCTCTTGGGTCACAGTTTAGGCGCGGTGATTGTCTTAGATTACATTCTGCGCTATCCCCAACAAGCATCATTATTGCAGGGTGCGATCGCTCTTGCGCCAACCTTGGGGAAAGTTGGGGTTTCACCGATTCGGGTACTTTTAGGAAAAATGCTCTCACGGGTGTGGCCGCGTTTCACACTGAATACAGGTATTGACATCAGTACTGCTTCACGAGATCCGCAGGTTGTAGCCGCGATCGCTCAGGATACAATGCGACATACCCTTGGTACTGCCCGTCTAGCTACAGAATTTTTTGCAACAGTTGATTGGATTAATGCTCACGCAGGTGATTGGCAATTACCATTGTTGATTCTCCACGGTGGTGCAGACCGAGTTGCTTTACCTGTGGGAAGCGACATCTTTTATCAACGGGTAAATTATACAGATAAGCTGAGAATCGAGTATCCAGAAGCTTATCATGAAATTCAGCGTGACCTCAATTATCGAGAGGTAATGGCTGATTTGGAAGATTGGTTAGAGCGACACCTACCATCTGAGGTGGTGCAGTTAGGACGGGGAAACGCTGAGTTAGAGTTTCCTAGTTCTTAGAACCTAAATTTTAAAAGTAGGTCAGGCAGAATTATCAGCTATGTTAGGCAAAAAGCGATTTGAAGACAGAGTATTAGCCTCAATTCATAGCTTTACAAAGTGTAAGTAGACTTAAACTCATAATAAGTTTTAGTTTGATAAGCAATATATATTCTCCTATCCATTTTATAGAGTGCTATGCCAGCATCAGTAAATGGAATTGATTTTGTTGAACCATTGAATAAACTCAACTCTGAAATAGCTGTAGAAATACTTGTGTGTCAAGAAATCTTTACAAAAGGCAGATTGCTATTTTAGTTAGTTAAACTAAAGTTATGTATTTTATACTACAACCAATAACATACAGTTAATTATAACTATGTGGTTTTTAGAACTTCATTAAGAATAGTAGTTAGCTTATGACCAAGATAATTTCAATTTTTAATAATAAAGGTGGAGTAGGAAAAACAACGATTCTGTGGAATCTTGCAGACGCAATAGCACGAAAAGAAAAGCGTGTACTGATGATTGATTTTGACCCACAGTGCAATCTGTCTTTAGCTGTCTTGGGTACTAACAACTTTACTAAAACATTACCAACTCAGAATGTACCCTATGGAACTACCATCCGTGCCTACCTACAAAGATTTTTGCAAAATACAGGGGGATTTGAATTTTTTAGCCACAAAGGACATCATACGCACTCTAAGGCAGAGATTGTAGCTGGCGACTTTTGGCTGAACGTTTACTCAGAATCGCTAAGTGTTGGTTCTGATTTACTTACAGGTACTGGTGTTGCTAAATATGTTGTACTGCGTGACCTGATTGACTTTGCGAATAAAAGAAACGACGTAGACCCCTATGATTACGCATTGATTGACTTACCTCCATCTTTTGGTGCTTTGGTTAGAGCTGCGCTCTACTCGTCTGATTATTTCATTGTTCCATGCACATCTGACACTTTCAGCGCATACTGTGTTGGGTTGATAGGTGAAATGCTCCCTGGTTTTTTTCAGGATTGGGGCAGTGGTTTTAAGCGATTTAAGTCTTCTAACCCTTATCTGACTCAGTATGACCAATTAGGCTCTCCGAAATTTGCTGGGTGGATTTTTAACGGTTTTGACACTCGAAATAACCAACTAGTGAAGGCAGATCAAATTCACCACGATAAAATTTCTGATTCTATTAGAACGGATCTTATTCCAAGACTAAATGGTAATCTGTGCCAGGGACTTCCAAATAATTACCAAATTGGAGAAATTGAGGACATGAATGTCTTAGTTCAAAACAGTATTTGGCAAAATGTACCTGTTTCTCAACTTAAAAATTTCCGCCCGATAAAGACATTACAAGGTAGCGGAAACTGGGCTTGGAATCAGCTAGAGCAGATTTCTCTTCTTAAAGATCACTTTAGAGAAATAGCCGATAATATAATTAAATATTGCGTTTAAAAATCATTTTTCTTGTCAATTTACATTATCCGAAAAATATATTGCTGAGGACTGAGAGTTTTTTTCAACCAAAATAGGTTCTCCCTTTACTCCTCCACGGGTAAGAGTACAAATCTTATAAAGGTTTTCACACTCAAAGATTGCCAAAACTAGCTCTTTCCCAGTTTGGTAAGAGGATGGTAAAGCTTTCCCTACCTCGCATTCCATATCAATTTCGCGATCGCGCCACTGTAACTTCCAAATACGCTTTTCGGTTATTGGTGCTTTAAGAGACTGAGCAAGAGCACTATACACCTGCTCTGCTTTGATATCATCTTTGGCTGCTGGCACAAAAAACTTCATAGGCTGAGGTTACAAATAACGTAGGTTTCATTAGCATCAGCGTAACGCAGTTACCAAGGCAATCTGCTCCCATCCCATGAGAAAAAGTGTCCACTATCGCCGTCTTGAAGCTGTTCGATCACAGCCAATAATTGGGTAACAGTACGTTCTACTGAAAATAATTTTTCCGCAGGTACATTTCTTTGGAAAGGACGAGAAAGGCGGGTATCAGTTGTACCAGGATGTAATGTTACTATTAATGCTTTCGGACAACTTCTTTTATACTCAATTGCCGCAGTTCGCATCAACATATTGAGTGCTGCTTTAGAAGCCCGATAGCCATACCATCCACCAAGTTGATTATCGCCAATACTGCCCAATTTAGCAGAAATAGTGGCGAACACGCTGCGTTCTCCATGACGAAACAGAGGCAATAAATGTTTAGCCAGTAAGACAGCACCAATACTATTTATCTGAAAGTAGCGCAGCAAATTTTTTGAATTGATCTGTTTTAAGCTTTTTTCAGGTTGCAAAGTATCTTCATGTAACAGTCCTACACAGTTGACTACCAAATGCAGTTTATCAACTTGATTATGTATTTTTTGAACAGCTTCAATAATCTGTAACTCATCAGTAATATCCATCTCCAAACAAATTAATCGCTCAGGATATTCGTTTGCAAGAGCTATTAACTCTGAGGCCGATTTCGGTTGACGAGAAGTTGCATAAATTTTAGCTATTGTGCGATCGTGTAGCAATTTTTTCACAAAACCTAAACCAATACCTTGGCTGGCTCCCACAATCAAAGCATTGACAGGATTAATTTCATCGATAAAAGACATTAGAGCAAAGCACCACCACAACTAGAACCACACCCAGCAGTACAACCATAGCAATAAGCAGCAGTTTGTACCTCATTAATTAAGTCTAAATTGCCAGCTTCTAATAATTTGCCAACTGTCAAAGTTTCACCATTACGAGTTTTTGCAGGCAAATTCATCATTTGGTTAAAGTCACAATCATATACATTGCCCAGATAGTCAATTGAAAGTTCATCGCGACACATTAAATGTTCAACTGTGCTGGGATTAAAATGCAACTCTAAAAACTGCAAATAGCTAGCGTACAGTTTTTTTCGTTCTAAATGCATTTTGGTTCTACCAACTGGTAGATTAGTAAAGGTAAAGAGGTTGTTAAACACAATATTAAAATGTTCTTGTAAGAACATTTTGTAATCTCGTTCTAGATTGCTCTGTTCGGGAGCTAAAGAAAATTTTTCATCGGTGGGTAACTGGGGATTAAAAACCAAGTCCAAAATTAAATTTTGGTCTTTACCATAGCCCATTTGGTTAAGCCACTGCAAAGCTTTGACTGAACTATCAAAAACACCAGTACCGCGCATTTTATCAACATTATCTGCTAGGTAACAGGGTAGAGAAGCCACAATTCTTACTTGGTGTTGGGCAAAGTATTGTGGTAAATCACCAAATCCATCTTCAAAATAAATCGCCAAATTAGACCGGACAATAACTTGTTTCCCAGTTGTTTTGGCTGCTTCTACTAGTGGCTTAAATCCATAATTCATTTCAGGTGCGCCACCAGTCAAATCCACAATTTTAATTTCGGGAAATTTATGGATTAGTGAAATCAATTGTTCGCAAATTTCAGGAGAAAGTTCTTCTGTACGTTTTGGCCCGGCTTCTACATGACAGTGTGTACAAGCAAGATTACAACGCTTACCTAGATTAATTTGTAAAACAGTGATTCCTTTTTTTGTCAAAGGTGAACTGAGTTTATTTTTAAAGGCTGTGACTGCTGTATCTCGTATAATTTTTGCTTGAGTTTGCATTAGTTACTACTCCTAAAAAATTGCACAACAATTTTAAATTTTTCTAACCTTGCAATAATCTGTAGGTTATTGCACTAATAATTGCAGCAGTTGGTAAAGTTAAAATCCACGATAGGAAAATTTGATAAAAAACACGAGTATTAGATTTAGATTTTTTGTTAATTAATCCAACACCAAAAATAGAACCAACTGAAACGTGAGTGGTAGACACTGGAAGCCCAAACCGAGTAGCTGCAATGACCAGAATACCAGTTACTATATTTGCTGATAAGCCTTGAGTATGATTCATTGAAGTAATCTTTTCACTCATGGTTATTGCAACTTTTTGGGAGTTGAGTAAACCGCCAAGTGCCATTGCGATCGCTATCAAGATCGCTCCTCCCTGAATCGAGAAATACTCAATAATTAGAAGGAGTGAAACAATCTTAGGAGTAGCATTGAATCCTCTAGCAAAACTGACAATTCCAGCGCTGAAAAAATGACAAGCATCAATCATTTTTTGGTTGACTGGTAGATGCCATTTTGAATTAATATAGCCAGATAAGCTGTAAATTCCTGTGGACAAGGGAATAGCAACGATCGGACTGAGTAATAAAGGCAAAATAAAGGAAGTTCCTAAAGCTGCAAAATTAACTTGTAGTCCGATCGCAACTAATCCAGCGCCAACCAGCGCACCTGTTAAACTGTGAGTTGTGGAAATGGGAAACCCGATGAGGCTAGCAATGATTACAGTCAATCCAGTGGCGATCGCGACTGCAAGATGAAACTCTGGAGAATTAGCGATCGCATCAGGTAATAGTCCTTTTCCAGAGAAGTTTTTAATTAACGCTCCTGCCAAAAAAGTCGCAGTTATTGCACCAGCAAAAGTTGTGAAAGTTGCCCATAAAATTGCTGTTTGATAGCTGCTAGTTCGGCTACCAAACAGCGTCGCTACACCTTTAAAATTATCATTTGCTCCATTTGAATATGCTAAAAAAAGCGTAGCTAAAAACAGACTTATTAACAACATTTTGGAGTTTATAAAAAAGAAGTCAGAATTCAGAATCTAGAATTCAGAATGTAATTAGTGAAAATATTGAAATTGTGCATTCATCACCCAGTTGCACAGAACCATTCTGTTAGCGGATAGCTAAGGTTTAGCCCATTCTGGCTCCTGACATCTGAATTCTTTCTTAAATAAATTAACAGCAGCCACCACCGCTATAGTGCCAGGTTGAGTTGGTAACAATTATTTCTGTTGGGTTACTAACAGCAAGGTTAGCAGCCGTTTTATCACACACCGCAGCCGGAATACCTAGCTGAAGTATATGACCTGCCAAATCGTCAAAGAAAAGTTCAGAACCAACATAAATTGCTGTTTTCCCAGTGAAAATGCAAGCACCATCTTCTGGAATGACAACTTTAAATGAGACTGAATCCAGACTTTCTAAAAGTAGGTTTTCTTCTAAATTATAAGTCTGGGAATCTAGTAGGCGATAAGGACGACGGGCACGAATTTCAACTTGACCAAAACCAGCATTTATAATTTTTTCAGTATACTCTTGATATGTGAGTGCGCCTGATAAACACATGGCTCTCAGCCGCTCATCTTTTTGAAGATGTGCTGGAATGGGACGAGTCGCAATTGGATCGCTCATCTGCAAGCGTCCACCTGGTTTTAACACCCGATATGCTTCTTTTAAAGCACGAGTTAAATCTTCTGGTTCAAAGATATTGAAAAGACAATTTTGTGCCACGATATCGACGCTAGCATCAGCAACAGGTAAGTTAAAAGCATCACCTTCGCGGATTTCGACAAAGCTGGTGTTGAACCAGGGGTTTTCTCGAGCAGCAATTTCCAAATTACGTGCAGCTGCTTCCCGCATAGCCCCAACCGGTTCAACGGCAATTACAGCACTTGCATAACGGGAAAAATAAGCGAATTGCAACGCTTCTAAACCGCCACCAACACCGACGTACAGCACAGTAGGTTGGTTTCCTAGTTCAGTGGGGTGAACAGTGGTGCCACAACCATAATTCATTTCCTGCATTGGCAAAGAAATTTTCAATCCTGGTAGTTGCAGAGGCGTACTTTGTACACAACAAAGTCCAACTTGCGGGGTTTGGGCAACTTCGTCATAGAACTGTGCTGCTGTTTCTAGATAGGTCATGCCACTTTGAGTTTTGGATTTTGGATGATAGCTTTGTGCATCCTAATATAATTAACTCTAAGTTGGATGAGTTTTTGTAGAGATTGCCAAAAACGCCAAAGTTTGCTATGTTGAGGCCTTTTGCTTTTAGGCAATAGGCACTGAGGGAATAAGGAAGAATTATTGAAAAATCTTTCGCTTGTCTCTCTCCAATTCAATCATGCAATGTGTAGCCAACACCGATCGCAGTTTGAATGAGACATTTTTCATTATTGGCTTCAAGTTTCAGGCGCAAGTAGTTAATGTAAGGTTCAATGATGTTGGCATCGCCCATGAAGTCATAACCCCAGACTTCCTCTAAAATGCGATCGCAGCTAATTATCTGTCGCGGATGGGCCAATAAATATTCTAGTAAATCAAATTCCTTCGCAGTTAACTCAATTAACTGCCGATCTCGGTATACTTCCCGCGTGCGACGATTTAAACTTAGGTCTTCAAATTCTAAAACATCTGCGTACTCTACTTGCTTCTTCGTAGGCGAGTGCTGACTCTGGCTAATAATTCATCAACGCTGAAGGGTTTAACGAGGTAATCATCAGCACCAGCGTCTAAACCTGCAATGCGATCGCTTACTTCATCTTTGACGGTTAATAAAATTATCGGCACTTTCTGGGCGATATTCCGCAGGCGGCTGCAAATTTCCCACCCCGACAAACCAGGCAACATCCAGTCTAAAATTACTAAATCCAGATGCAACTCTCTGGCTGCGGTGAGTGCAGTTAATCCATCGTAGGCAATACTGACTTGATAGCCTTCATAATTCAATTCCAATTCAAGAAATCGTGCCAGTTTGACCTCATCTTCAATCAGTAAGATGTGCGTCATGATGATCTTAATAATTTCAGCAGGATACGGGAAGCAACAATAGTGTTAGCTACTTAATAGCCAAACATCTAATTAGGTGTACGTTAGCTTAGTATAAACCTGAGTAAGTAACAACCGTAAATCTGCAATTACCGATCGCTGCTCGATCGAAGAACAATCCAACTGGCGATCAGCAATAAGCTGTGATATCTTCACCACATTCATCGGCGAGATAACAGAGCGCTCTAAAACGCAAACCAACCACTTCCTCGTATAGAGGATTTAATTTACACATAGGTGGAATATGAAATAGCTTCCGGCCAAGCAGCATGATATCTCGCTCAAAGGGACATTGAGCAGGAATAGCTTTGCATAGAAAATGAGCCAATTTAGAGTTATGAATTTCTATCGTTTCCAACCACTCGCGGACTGGGTGCAGTAGATCGTTGTGTGAGTGAACTTGAATAAAGCTTGTCATAATTTTTTACCTTGATAATTTCAAACTAAATTGAGTTTTTTGTATTTGAACCTCTATAAATAAATACAGTTAGGTTTTGTAGTTTTATGCACTTAGGGACTTCCAAATAAAAAAATAATCAATCGCTTTGGGAAGACTCTTGTCTGCGGAGAGACAAGGTAGAGATATTGCTACCTTGTCTACCTTGTCCCCTTGTCCCCCTCGTCCCCTTGTCTGCCTTGTCCCCTCGTCCCCCCTGCTCCTATTGGATGCAAAAATTGAGTAATTGAATTTTTGGATGTCCCTTATTATTTTTTCTTTGGTTTTCTACAGAGGTAGAAAGATTAGTGTTAACTACACATTCAAGTACTACAGTTCGCGATAATTTGTTCTGACTTTTCACTTCATATTGAAAAACCCATCCAAAACTGAACCCCGTAACCTTTCTCTAGTAAAGAAGCTCCTTTTCAGGGCAAAAAGGCAGATAGGACAAGGCTTTTCAGCAAATTGCAACTATTTGACAAACATTTCGGCTCAATCCCTGAACGATACAGAATTTTTCAGGTTACTGATAGTACTTGATGTTTCTATCTAGTCTACGTATTTATTAATCAATTTAATATCAAGCTAATATAAGTAAAGATTTTTACGTGCAATTACTGGTGTTTTATAGCACGTTAATGTAATTTATGCAAGCGAAAATTTTGGGAAAATAGCTACGGAAATATACTGAATTAGTTAACAAAAGTTATTATTTGCCTTCTCATGTCTCAGCAAATATACGGTCACAATCATTAATTAATATGGATATCCTTTATTAAAGCTAATTCGCTCTCAAAGTTAAGAAACTTGGTATTAGTTACTAAAACTATGACGAGTAGTTGGACAGCTAGTCACCCTTCTCTTTCAAAGACGGGAACGCGTGACGATCCTAACGGCGCTAACGCAGCGATCGCGGTTCGTCTCATTGGCACAGTCTCTGTCTCCGACACGCTGTTCGCGAACGTAAACAAAAGAAGATAGCCAGTAGAGAGCAACTGTTACCGTTCTACAGCACTGGCTCACCGTTTTTACCAATTTAGCCAGCAGCTATTTTTTCAACTAGGAAGGTAAAAAATGGAATGGGCTATTTACAAAAAGAATACAGGCAGTTTTGTAATAGCAGTCGCAATTATGACTGGTGTTGGCATCATCTCATACCTTAGTTTGCTTCAGTATAGAGAAAACGCTCAATGGGTAACACATACACGCGAGGTGCTTGAAAAGACAAAAGAAGTCATGTCACAGATTAAAGATGCAGAGACTGGACAACGAGGCTATCTTCTCACAGGCAAAGAACGGTATTTGGAACCCTACCGCAGTGCAACTGGCGAGATTGCTCAGAAACTTAAGACTCTGCGCCAATTGACTGTGGATAACCCGAATCAACAGCAACGGCTCGATCGCCTTGAACCCCTGATAACCAAAAAACTGGTTTTGATTGAACAGACGATCGACGCTAGGAGCAAAAATTTAGAGTCTGCGCTGCAAATAGTTCAAACAGATCGGGGTCAGCAAATTATGGAGGACATCCGAATGCTGACTACAGCTATGGAGAACGAAGAGAATCAGTTGTTGAAACAGCGGTCAATGGAGGCGAACGCCAGCGCTCATCAAACAACTTTGCTAACTATTTTTGGCAGCATTATCGCTTCTCTTATCGTTGGTTTGGCAGCCACGATTACCAATCAGGAACTCGTCAAACGCAAGCGGATGGAAAATTCTCTGCAAAAAGCTCGCGATGAGTTAGAAATAGAGGTTAACAAACAGACTGCCGAACTGAGAAACACTAACGAAGAATTGCAAACTGAAATTAATGAGCGCAAAAAGGCGGAGTCAGAGATTCTGCGTCTGAACGTCCAGCTTGAGGGGCGAGTTGCAGAACGCACAGCACAACTCGAAGCCACTAACAAAGAGATGGAAGCATTTAGTTATTCTGTGTCTCATGACCTGCGGGCCCCCTTGCGGAGCATCGATGGCTTTAGTCAAGCACTCCTAGAAGATTATGCTGACAAGCTGGACGCATTAGGTCAAAACTACCTCCAGCGAGTGCGTGCAGCTACCCAGCGAATGGCACAACTGATCGACGATTTACTGAATCTGTCACGATTAACGCGTAGTGAGATGCGTTACGAAAAGGTCGATCTGAGCGCATTGGTGGAGGCGATCGCTACAGAGTTGCACAAAACCCAACCAGAACGCCAAGTAGAGTTTATCATTACGCCGGGATTGGTTGCTAATGGTGATGCTCATCTGTTACGGATCGTGTTAGAAAACCTACTGGGTAATGCGTGGAAGTTTACAGGTAAACATCAAAAAGCACGGATAGAATTTGGGCTTTTGCAGCAAGATGACAGCCACGTGTATTTTGTCCGTGATGATGGCACAGGCTTCGATATGGCCTATGTTGAGAAACTCTTCGGTGCTTTTCAGCGCCTACACGCCATGACTGAGTTTGAAGGCACTGGCATCGGATTAGCTACTGTGCAGCGCATTGTTCACCGTCATGGTGGCCGTGTCTGGGCAGAAAGCGTAGTGGAGCAAGGCGCAACATTTTACTTCACCCTTTAACTAGAGGAATACAACATGATTTTACTTGTAGAAGACAATCCTGACGATGAAGCGCTCACCCTACGGGCACTCAAGAAAAACAATATTATGAACGAGGTAGTAGTAGCACGGGATGGGGTGGAAGCTCTAGATTATCTCTTTGGTAAAGGTGTATACGCCGATCGCGACATGAACGTTATGCCCCATATCATCCTCTTGGATTTGAAACTGCCTAAAATGGATGGTCTGGAAGTTTTACGACACCTGCGAACCGATGACAGGACAAAAATCCTTCCCGTCGTCATTCTCACCTCCTCCAAAGAGGAGCAAGACTTAATCAATGGTTACAGCTTGGGAGCCAACAGCTATGTTCGCAAACCAGTAGACTTTTCCCAATTCAGTGAAGCAGTGCGACAACTAGGATTGTACTGGTTTGTCTTAAACGAATCACCACCAAGAATATAGCTTCTCCCAATCCTCCAAAATCAGGTTATAGACGTAAGGCTGACTTTCTTAATTACGAATTACGAATTACGAATTACGAATTACGAATTACATGAGTGTACCACTGCGCGTATTACTTGTTGAGGATTCAGAAGACGACGCTTTGTTGCTGCTGCGCGAACTACAACGTGGTGGTTACGAAGTAACCTTTGAACGGATTGATACACCCACAGCCATGAAAGCTGCGATCAAAGAGCAAACATGGGATATCGTTATCTGCGATTATTCTATGCCCACCTTTAGCGCCCCTGCTGCATTGAAGCAGGTTAAGGAAAGTGGACTTGACCTGCCATTCATTATCGTCTCAGGAACTATTGGTGAAGATACCGCAGTCGCCGCCATGAAGGCTGGTGCCCATGACTACATCATCAAAGGCAATTTAGCGCGACTAACCCCTGCTGTTGCCCGCGAGTTGCGCGAAGCACTAGTGAGACGGGAGCGTAAACAAGCAGAGGAGCAGATTAAAGCATCGCTTCAAGAAAAAGAGGTGCTATTGAAAGAAATTCATCATCGAGTAAAAAATAACTTGCAGATTATTTCTAGTCTGCTCAACCTGCAAGCAGAGTATCTCAAGGACAATCAAGCTCTTGAGGTATTCAAAGATAGCCAGAACCGGATTGAATCAATGGCTCTGATCCACGAGAAACTATATCAATCTCAAGACTTAGCAAGGATTAATTTTGCCGACTATGTCCAAGATTTAGTAACTAATTTATTTTATTCATACAACGTTAATTCCAGCGCTATTACCTTGAAAATGAATGTTGAGGAGGTTTTTCTAGCCATTGATGCAGCTATTCCTTGCGGCTTAATTATCAATGAACTTATTTCAAATTCCCTAAAATATGCCTTTCCCCAAACAGAGGGGGGAGAAATTTCTATTGACTTTCGCTTTGATGGAGTAAACTTATATATACTTGCCATCAGTGATAATGGTGTCGGTTTTGCCCAAGATTTTGACTTTCACAATACAGAATCATTAGGTCTGCGATTAGTAAAAGGTCTAACACATCAGCTAAAAGGCAATATCGATTTTAGCAGCAATAACGGAGTAAAGTATAAAATTATATTTCCGACTAAAAATTTATAAATTTAAATTTTCAATAAAAACATGAACCCAGTAAATATATTAGTTGTTGAAGATGAATTCATCGTGGCAATGGATATACAAAATCGGCTCAGGAAATTTGGATACACTGTTATAGGGCTTGCCGATTCTGGAGAAGAAGCAATTAAGAAAGCAGCAGACGATTCTTTAGATTTAGTTTTAATGGATATTCACCTCAAAGGAAATATGGACGGTGTGGAGGCTGCTCAGATAATTCATAATATTTTTAATATTCCAGTCATATATCTGACTGCTAATGCAGATGAATCAACATTGAATCGAGCAAAGGTAACAGAGCCGTTTGGCTACATTCTCAAGCCTTTTAAAGAAAAAGAATTAAAATTCACGATTGAAATTACTCTTTCTAAACATCGGACGGAAAAAAAATTAAAACAGAATGAACAATGGCTGACTACTGTACTTAAAAGTATTGGAGATGCTGTGATTACTAGCGACGAATCTGGAACTGTGACTTTTATGAATCCAATTGCGGAGGTACTGACGGGTTGGAATTATTCAGATGCGTTTGGTAAAGAAGCAGCAGAAGTATTCAATATTGCTCCTAAAAAAACTCGTATAATAATTGAAAGTCCTGTAACGCAAGTCCTTCAGTCTGGCGTTACTATCGATCTACCAGAACAGAGGATACTTATCGCTAAAAACGGTACAGAAATACCAATTGATGATAGTGTTGCAGCGATTAAAGATGATAACGGTAATATCACGGGTGCAGTTTTGGTCTTTCAGGATATCACCGAGCGCAACCAAATTCTGGAAGCATTAGCACGTCGCCAGCAAGAATTCAAAGCACTAATTGAAAATGCACCCGATATTATTTCCAGATTTAACCCTCAATTGCGCTACGTTTACGTTAATCCAGTTATTGAAAACATTACAGGAATATCAGCCGAAACATTTATCGGCAAAACAAACGCAGAGTTAAATCTGCCGGAAGAATTTTGCTGGATATGCGATCGCAAGCTTCGGCAAGTTTTCCAAACCAAGCAAGAAACGGAGTTTGAATGCAGTTTAGCGATCGCCCAGCAAACAAGACATTACCATACCCGTCTTGTGCCTGAATTGGCTAGCGATGGTTCAGTATATTTTGTTTTAAGTATTTCTCGCAACATTACTGCTCTAAAACTGGCAGAGGCGCAATTAATTCATGATGCCTTTCACGATATACTAACCAAACTGCCAAACCGTGCCTTATTTATGGAACGGCTAGAACGGGCGCTCATGCTGACAAAACGACGTGCAGATTATAGATTCGCTGTTCTCTTTCTAGATTTAGATCGCTTCAAAGTTGTCAACGATAGTCTCGGTCATACAATTGGAGATCAACTACTAACTGCCCTTGCTCGTAGATTAGAAAATTGCCTGCGGGCTGGAGACACAGTTGCCCGTCTAGGGGGAGATGAGTTTACAATTTTGCTTGACGATCTCCAAAATGCCAATGACGTAACAAGCGTAGTGGAGCGGATACACGAAGTTCTGACATCTGCGTTCCAACTCAGTGGGTACGAGGTATTTACCACCGTCAGTATTGGCATCGCCCTGAGCAAGGGTAGTTACAACCGACCGGAGGAACTCTTGCGCGATGCTGACATTGCAATGTATCGCGCTAAAGCATTGGGTAAGGCACGCCATGAAATATTTGACTCAACCATGTACACCCAAGTTACAAAGCTATTAGAGTTAGAGATGGATCTACGACGGGCAGTTGAACGCCAGGAGTTTCAGGTTTACTACCAGCCAATTATTTTATTAGAAACTTACAAAATTATTGGCTTCGAGGCTCTCGTTCGCTGGCAGCACCCGCAATACGGATTAATATCTCCAGACAGCTTTATTCCCCTGGCAGAAGAAACTGGGCTGATTATCCCTATTGGTTATTGGGTACTAGGCGAGGCTTGTCGGCAGATGCGTGCTTGGCAACTACAATTTCCTACTGACCCACCTTTAACAATCAGTGTAAATCTTTCCACTAAGCAGTTTTCACAACCTAGCCTAATTGAGCAAATTAACCAAATTATCCAAGAGACTGGTTTAGAAGTTGGCAGTTTAAAGCTGGAGATTACCGAAAGCGTACTTATGGAGAATATTCAATTAGCAACTTTTATGCTATTGCAGCTGCAAGAGATGAATATCCAATTACACTTAGATGATTTTGGCATCGGCTATTCATCCTTGAGTTACCTGCACCGCTTTCCCAGTAATGCCTTGAAGATCGATCGTTCCTTTATTGCTAAGATTGGTGCTAATGGAGAAAACTTAGAGATTATTCAAGCGATCGTCGCTCTAGCACAGAGTCTAAATATAGATGTCATAGCAGAGGGCGTAGAAACACTAGAGCAACTGGCACAACTTCAAGTGATGAAATGCAAATATGCACAGGGATATTTTTTCTCCCAACCCCTCGATCGCAAGTTGGTAGAAACATTAATTTTATCTGGCATTGAACCTAGAAATTAGCCAGTCTTCAGCTTCGTGTAACTAAGCCAACAAAAGCCCGATATTACAACTAATTCAGAACCGCTATAGTTAATTTGTGTTGTTAACCAAATTCTTGGAGGCGCAACCAAACTTACCCTCAAAAAGCATCAAGCTTTAAGCAAGCTGCAAAAACTAATGACTGACGACTTTTTCAATAATAAAAAGCTACTTTTTGACCTATGGGCACCAAGTTACGATTGGTTCTTTCCTTCAGTGTTTTATCGAGCCATTCACCAACGGTTGCTGGAGTACGTCGATTTACCAGAGCTAGCAAATGTACTTGATATCGGCTGTGGTACTGGACGCTTGCTTGAGCGCCTTGCTACTCAGTTTCCCAATCTCCAAGCTACCGGATTGGATTTATCTGCTAATATGTTGCGGGTAGCAAGACAGAACAACCGCCATCGTCCACGCTTAATTTATATTGAGGGCAAAGCTGAGTCTCTTCCCTTTGCTGATGGTCAATTTGATGCCGTTTTCAGTACTATCAGCTTCTTGCACTATTTGGAACCAAAACAGGTGATTAGTGAGATAGCACGGGTACTTTCTCCCGGTGGACGCTTTTATTTGGTTGACATTACTTCCAAAAAAGAGACAGAACCTCAATTATTGCCAATCTCTCCCCGTGGAATTAGACTCTACAGCCCTAATCAACGTCAACTTCTTGGCTCCTCTGCTGGGCTATTGTGTTTGAATCACCATTATTTACTAGGGCCTGTCTTACTAACGATTTTTGCTAAACCTCTAAGTTGAAATAGGAAATGGGGAGAGTAAAGGACTAGAAACATCTTGTATCAAGCCTTGTTCTGCATCTCTTAAATTACGAATTACGAATTACGAATTACGAATTAGTCTGACCTCGATATTCCATAAATACCACAGGAACTTTGAGCAGCCTTTTAGCTAACTGCGAGAATCTAAATTTCTCCTTGAGCGTAGATAAGCCTATTGTCTTGGGAAATTGTGGCAAGTCTTCAAAAGATATTGGCACAAAGTCAAAGCGACTGTAAAACTGCACCAGCCGTTGACCTAAGCATTCCAGATAAAGTGGTTGCACTGCTGTATTAATCAAATGCTGCGTTAGCAAACTACCTAAACCGCGACCTCTCCAAGCTGATGCAACGACCAAGCTACCAAGTTCTTGTGCCCCTGAAAAGTTACGCAGCTGTCCGCAAGCTATCAGATTCTCATTGTATTCAACTACCCAAAATTGCTGCCAATTTAATTGGGTTGGATCGAGTTTGGCTGAAAATACCAGCAATCGAATCGACCACTGATCCCCAGAGGTTGCCTTGCGAAGGATAGATCCAGATGGTAACGATAGATTGTTCTGGTTCATTAATTAGACTTTAATAGTTTGTATCACCATCATCACACCATATTATTCGCCTAGCCAGACTCAGATCGCTTGCTATTTCCTGGCAACTATCAATAAAGCAATTTCAAAAACATCTTAGACATAAAACCCGTTCCAGGTTCTACCTTAGCCATAAGAAGGGTTGTAAGGTTAAATAACTCTACATTTCTGGATTTTTTCAGCATACATGAGTAATACTAAACAATACTTCCGATAGAGGTAAAAATCAGCCATAACTATATCTGGATAGATGCATTCATACTCCTAATTTTTTAAGATAATCTCAAAGATAAATAATAAGGGATGTAATCATGGCTGAACAACAAAAATCTAATAATGAACAACCTGCGTCTACTGCTTCTGCTGACGGCGAAACCCCTACCGAGGAAAGTATCCGCAAAACTGGTGATGCACAAAAGAGTGATGCTAAATCCACTGCTACTCCAGAAGCTCCAGAAAACGATGGTGTAGCAGGTAGCCCCAATCAAGGAACTGAGTCACGTTAATTAATTTGAACTTTCCCAAGTTTTAATCAGCTCGTGGGGTCTTTTGTTGTAACCCTAATACACTAAATTTAGAGTGGAAATGTGGTGTTACACTACATCTCCACTTGTTTTTGTGTCAAAAATTGCATTGTCTCTCTCTACGTTGGTGCGTTAGCGTAGCTTACCGCAGGTATGTTTATTATCGTGTGGGTACTCGCGGTCAGGAATTTGTTCTCGTTGACTGTGATACTGCCCTCAGTCTAGCTCTAAGTAATTTACATATAGCGATCGCTCAGGATAATGATCTCAATATCTTGAGCGAATTTTTGAGGTTTTCCGCCGTCTTCATACTCGTCGAGAATTTTCTGGTACTGGCATTGGTCTAGCTATCTACAAAAAAATCGTTGAGCGGTATGGCGATCGCACGCATCTGGGCTGAGTCGAAACCGGGCCGGACGTAGGAACAGTATTTTATTTTACCCTCAACGCAAATTAAGGTATCTTTAAATAGGTATCTAATAACCGCTTATTAACCTTTTAACAAGCGCATGAATTCTAGCCCTATCTAAAAAATAGGAAATCAGGTGATTATCTAACAAATTGATATAACCCTGTACTATGGAAAAGCTCACAATTCACATTCTATTAGTAGAAGATAGTGCAAGTGATGCTCATCTGCTACGCCGGATATTTTTAAATTCAGATCAAGAACAATGGCAGATGTTACATGTTGAACGGTTATCTGAGGCGATAGAAGCTAGCAGGGAAAATTCTACGTCTAACCTTGATAATTCTCAGATAGAGAGTCGAAAGCAACGCAGATTCGACTTAGTTTTGTTAGACCTCGGCCTTCCAGACTCTATTGGACTGGACACGTTGAAAGAATTTATGGCAGCAGTACCTGATATCCCAGTTGTGGTATTAACAGGTGTTGACGATCAAGATTTAGCACTGCAAGCATTAGCAGAAGGAGCGCAAGACTATTTAGTTAAAGATAAAATCACTATACAATGGTTAGTGCGTGCCATTCGCTATGCCATTGAAAGAAGCGAAATTCTCAACCAACTACGCGAGAGTGAAGAACGCACCCGTCAAGCGCTGGCAAAAGAACAGGAACTCAACGAGTTAAAGTCAAACTTTGTAGCAATGGTTTCTCACGAGTTCCGCACCCCTATGACTACGATTCAGACGGCTGTAGATATCCTTCAATACAACAACAATAAACTAACTGATATCCGCAGAACTAAATATTTCGATCGAATACAAAATGCTATCAACCAGATGCTTAATCTTTTAGATGAGATATTATTCTTGAGTAAAACGGAAGCAGCTAAACTTGAATACAAGCCTACGCTGTTAAATTTAGAAAATTTCTGTAGCGAACTCACAGATATTCTTCAACTCAATGCAGGTAGTAAGCACAGCATTATCTTTACTTGTCAAGGTGAATCGACCCAAGCCCAAATTGATGAAGACCTACTAAATTGTACCTTAACTAATTTGATTTCCAATGCCATTAAATATTCTCCTGAAAGTGATACTATTTGGTTTGATTTGATTTGCAAAGATCGCCTCGCAATTTTTCAAATCAAAGATCGGGGAATGGGAATTCCTCTCAAAGATCAAACTCATCTATTTCAAACCTTCTATCGCGCCAGCAATGTGGGTGTAATTCAAGGAACAGGATTGGGACTCACTATAGTTAAAAAATGTGTGGAGTTACATGGTGGTCATATTCAATTAGAAAGTGAGCAGGGTGTTGGTACAACAGTAATTGTCACTTTACCACTACAATGATTAGACAAATAAATTATTATAATTGGGCATTGGGCATTGGGCATTGGGTATGGAGAAGAGACAAGGTAGATAAGGAAGAGGCTTGTTCAATAATTCCGTCCCCTTGTCCCCTTGTCTCCCCTGCTCCCCTGCTTATTTTGGTGCTTGGGAATTTGGTGTTGGACAAGTTTTATTAACAAAATCACACTGATAAATATAAGGTTCTTGCCAATTCAGAGGAATTTCTAACAAGTCTCGCGTTCCTGTCATACCTTGTCCAATAAATAGCAACAAAGCAATGCAATTTAAAATCGTATGGACAAGACGCCAGCGATTGGACTTATCTTGATAAATATCTTGAACAATTGCTAATGAGAAAATCATTAGCAGTGCTGCGGTAATGCCAATATAATAATGTGACCAATACCACTCATTGGTGCGGCGATAGACTCCATCTTGACAGCCGATAATTACTAAACCTGCACCAGTCAAAGTTGCAAAAACTGCCCGCCACACCCGCTGTTTTGCCCGATAAAGAAATACTAATGAGGCGATGGTGACAGCAAATATTAGCAGTATAAAAATAACTTGGAAAGGTGTTTGATTCCACAATTGATTTTTGATAATATTTTTACCAATAGGGTAGCTTAATCCGATTAAAGTTAATCCAACAACTGCACTTGTGAGCCTTTCACCTAACTGCTTATGTTCTGCACCCACCACTGGAGGAATTTTACTCTTACTACCTGCTAAAATTTGCAATCTGCGTTGGCGTGTTTGCCAAGCAAAATTAACTACTGTACCAATAAGTGGAAAGACGAATATAATTGCGATCGCAGGATGTAAAAGACTAAGAAAATCTGTTATTTGCATAGAACACCTTTCAATGAATCATTGAATTCATCACAAAGGATAATTTAAAGCATCGTACCATTACTTAAATTAATTTCAGATGAGAATTTGTTTAATATTTATTTTTGTTGTTTTTAGCTGATTTTAATCAAGAACCTATTTAAATATCTTATAAAAGATAATGACTTTAGCAAATATCTCCATATAATTTTGAATATATAAAAATATTTTTTAATATAAAATTATACAAATAATAATTGAAAAACAATTAAGTTCCTTCTCTATCTGACGCGAACTCATTTATATGAATTGCCCATAACTACAGTGTCTAGTTTTGGTTAAGTCCTAATTTTTTCAAAAAATACATTGCTACCTACGTGGATTTTCTATTTTCCAAAGCAAGTAATTTTTGTCACGGTATACTACAAAAGTTTTATAATTATAATTTGTTTCTATTTGCTTACGCCAGGTATCCGAAGGATTTAGTAAAAAAATATCAGTGAACTCATCAGGAATATTAGGGATAGAAAGGTTTCTTACTAATTGAAACTGCACTTTTGGCTGTAAAAGATAGCTGAGAGAAAAGACATTTCCATAATTAATACCAGAATCATTGCTAATTAAAAGTGGATGAGTTGCCTGATTTATAATTTTTGCAACTTGTGGATTACCATAGCTAATAACCTTACTCCACCAAGTTTCGGCCTGAGAACTCACTCCATAAGAAACTAGTCCACAAATAATCACTAGTCCCATGATTGTTTGCCAGATTCTTCGGCGTACAATACTCTTATTATATAGCTGCATAGCTAGTAAATAAGTAACAGCTAATTGAATTCCTAAATAAGAAACCAATAAATAACGTTCTGCAAGTGAGCGTATACCCCCAAAAAGTAAGTCTGGTAGCATTAAAGGTAATGCAGGAATCAGAATTAGCGTGACAATAAACAACCAAATTTTATAGTTAGTTTTTCGATAAATAAAATAAATAGAATATCCAACAAGAACTAAAAAAAATGGCGTAATTACATAGGTAAAGGGATTTTCAAAGCCTAAATCTAAATCCAGAAAAATCCTATTTAACTGTAAAAGCCAAGATTTAATCAAAGCATCTAAGGGTAAATGTCTTTTTGTCCAAGCTGTTGAACTTTTTAATTGCAACAAGTTAACTATCACAACCTGTATCCAAGGTGTAAAAGCTAAAAACCCTGCAAAAGATGCTAATAGATAAGCTTTTACTGTTCTAGTAAACCTAAATTTTGCAGTGGCAATTACATAAATTCCATGAGCGACTACAACAAATCCACTGAACAAAAATGTATAGAGACTAAGTACCAAAGTGACTGCATATATTCCCCAATTTAGTATACGTAGTACTCCATGTTGTGATTCCAATCGTAATGCTCGTAGTAATGAAGCGTTACATAGCAATATAGTCACTATCCAGAGAATATATTCTCGTGCTTCTTGGGCGTATACTAAGTGAATAGGGGAGATTGCCATGAGTGCGATCGCAACCTCAGATACCCATACCGATGCTTTAAATAATTCTCGACATAGCCAATAAATACTCGGAAAAATCAACAAGCTGATAAACGCAGATAAACTTCTGATTGCTGTCACCGAATTACCAAAGATTCCTACCCAAAGCCGAGCGAGTATATAATACAGTGGTGGATGCTGTGGATCGTCTACTTCCAAAGATATAATTGTGTCACGTAAGCCTTTCTCCATATTGGGACTTTGGAATTTGGCAAAACTTTCCTTATTAATTATGCGACCATTAAATATTTGCTGCTTAACTTCATTTGACGTATAACCAGAAATTCGTAATGAAGTGAAAGTCTCATCGTGCCAGTAAACTTTGCGGTCAAGGTTAAAAAAACGAAAAAATATACCCACCATTAACAAAACTACAATGAGAAATCGCAATCTATTTGGAGCAAGTTGGAGATGCCGCATAACTAAATTTCACAATAAATTTTACAAAAATTATGTATCTTAATGAAACAACTACATCATGTTTAATCGCTGTCATTAAAGCATCTGGTAACAGCTATAGCACGCTATAAATTAGCAGATAATTTATTATTAGATGAGATATTACGTCGGCGCACATTACGAGCTTTAGCCAATTTCCAAATCGAATAATAGCGATCGCTATAAACAATATCTGTCTTTAATTTATACTTTTTTTCTATTGTTTTGCCCCAAGTGTCTGAAGGATTAAGTAAAAACACATCAGTAAACCCATCAGGAATTTTAGGAATTTTTTGATTTACCAACAGAAATCGTACTTTTGGTTCCAAAAGATAGCTTAAAGAAAAGATATTACCATAATTATTACCCAAAGCATCAGCGATCAAAAGTGGACGATTACTCTGATTGATGATTTGGGCAACTTGTGGACTGCTATAATTTATACCCTTATTCCACCAAGTTTCTGCCTGAAAACTTACCTTAGAAGAAATTAAACCACAAATAATCACTAATGTCATGATTATGTACCAAAAGCTCCGACGTGCCCCGCTCTCATTATATAATTGTGTAGCTAATAGATAAGCAACAGCTATTTGGATTCCTAAATAAGATGGTATTAAATATGGTTCGATAGACGCTCGTATACTCCCAGCAATTAAATTTGGCAGTATTAGGGGTAATGCTGGTACTACAATTAATGTGATGATAAAAGACCAGACTTTATAGTTAGTTGCTCGACAAATAAAATAAATTGAATATGCTACTAAAGTTAAAAAAGCTAGTGCAATTACATAGCCTAGAGAATTTTCGGAACTAAGGTCTATATCAAAAAAAATCCGGCTTAACTGCATTAGCAAAAATGGAAATATAGGTATCAATTCTGACTGTATCGTTGTTTTATCTGCTGAAATCAAAAATTGAAAAAATTCACCAATCACAACTGTTATCCAAGGCATGAAAGCTAAAAAAGCTACCAGTGATGCTATCAGATAAGTTCTAACAGTTTCATTAAACTGAAATTTGGCAGCGGTAATTATATAAATTCCGTGAGCAACTGCTACAAATGCACTCCAAAGAAATGTATAAAGACTAATCGCTAAAGTAACTGCATAAAGGCTCCAAATAGCGAATAAATCTGGTTTTTGTCGTTCTTCTGCTAGCTCATCTTCTAGCCTTATGGCTCGCAGCAGAGACGCACTAGATAGTAAAATGGTGACTAACCAAAGAATATATTCTTGTGCTTCTTGGGCGTATACTAGATGAATTGGAGAGATAGCCATGAGTGCGATCGCAACACCAGGAACCGATAATGGCACATTAAATAATTCTCGACATAGCCAATAAACACAAGGGAACACCAGCAAACTAATGCAGGCTGATAAACTTCTAATAGCCGTCACCGAATTACCAAAGATTTCCATCCACAATCTAGCTATTATGTAATACAATGGCGGATGTTGAGGATCTTGTTTTGCTAAAGACATAATTGTGTCATTTAAGCTTTTTTCTGGATTTGCACCTTGAAACTGAGCAAAACTTTCTTTACCAATCACACGATTATTAAAGAGTTGCTGTTTAGCTTCATTAATTGTGTAACCAGAAATTCGCAATGAGGCATAAATTTCATCGTGCCAAAAAACTTTACCATCAAGATTAGAAAAGCGAAATAATATACCCATCGTCAATAAGAAGATAGTTAAAAATCGCAACCAACTCGGAGCAAATTTGAGATGGCGCATAAGTGGGTTTCCTAAAAAGTTTTCTCAAATTATCTAAATTAAGTGGACTGGATGAGGTGTCGCAGCTACGCCCATCGTAGACATAGCGAAGACTTCAAGCAAAGCCTATTTGTTAAACATCGCCAACTGGACTTTAATTTGATTGGAAAGATTGGCAATCAACACCTCTTCTTTATTAACTACAAAAAGAAATGGGCAAGGTTGTATCAAATCCTGCAAAACTGGATTTTGTTTTGAAACCGAGATGTCAATAAAGTATAAAATACACTAAATCTAGCTATATTTGTGGTAAGGGTTTTTTGAGAGGGTTTGGATAACGCCATCTGCCAAAGTCTGCAATATTAGATATAGTTAAAAAATCAATAGTTTTAAAGTGTCGGTCAATAGCAGGAAGGCTGCATATTTTAGCTCCAATATTCAAGTAAGCCTGCAAAATTTTAGGAATTTCAATATTAGATGAACCTGGATAATTTTGAGTCAGTTCTAAACAAAATTGTGAATTTGGGTAAACCAAAATACTTGGATGCATCAAGTTATTCTGCCGAAAATAATCATAAGCGCAAGTAGCTTGCCCAGGACATTGTGTTAGTAATGATGCACAGCCAAAAAAATATTGGTTTTTACTCCAGATGAGATAATTTGCCAGCCCTTCCCAGAGTAGTAAAAGTGCCTGACTATTGCGATATTCTTTAGCTATACATACACGCCCAACTTCCACTGATACCTGAAGCACAGAATTGGGAATTCCATTAAGATTAAATATATCGGTAGCATCAAAGCCTAGTCTTTGAGAAGCCATTATATAGGTCTGCATCCGATAAGTTCCAATCGTTTTACCCGTATGTTTGGAGATTAGGATTAAATGATGGCAAACCGCATCAAACTTATCTATATCCATCTGGGTAAAATTAGAAGCAGAAAACCCCAAGCCTAGTTCAAGATTAAAAACTTCAAAGCGCAACCGAAAAATTGATTCTAATTCTTCTTCAGTTGAAGCCAGCCGTAGGGTATATTTTTCAGTTTGAAGGACGGGAAAATCTTCAAGAGGGGGAGGAGGATTCAGTGGGTAATTGATGCGTCCAGAAACTTCCATCTATCTTCCTACTTAGATTTGCGAAAATATTCTATAAGATTTAGGCACTATATAAATAACTCACATTATGAATTAATGTGTCTAAGCGTAATTGATATAGTTTGCGATCAAACATCCTTTAGAGAAATAAGCTTGGGTTAAGGATTTTGGGTACTGATTTTGACCTGTAAAGACACGTTAGCCAGCGGGACATTAGCATAGTGGGGCGATCGCGCAGCGTCTTGTAGAGAAGCCTAGTCCCATTTCGTGTCTCTACCAAGGATTTTAGGTTGAACTGAACGGTATTGCGATTTAAAGAGCTTTTTTACTTTCTTAGATTAGGGTTAGAGTGCTTTTATTATGGACATTAATTCCTAAAAAATCTGGCAATAAGATACAAAATTTTCTTTTGATATACGCTATAGATGTAAGTTATATCATTTTACACAAACTCCGATATACCGCAGAATACAGAATTCAGGAGTAAAACAAGCTTTATACCTGGGTCAGACAAATCGTTGTGTACCTCACCTTCCTTGAAATCTGCTATGTATTGTGATGACAATTATCCTTAGTAGGGAAATTATGTCAATCTATCTACTAAGAGAACTTGTTATGGTGTCCAACAGTTGAAGTATTGCAACAAGCCTTATCAAAAAGATTTTTAGAATTTCCTAGCTTCAAAACCAGTTATAAATTTGCTAATTGCACATCAGAAGGCTATTCTCGCTTGCTAGAGTGTGAGTAGTTCACGTAAAATATAGTGCCATTGTTGCAGCAGTTCTCATGACCTCATCTGCGTCGTTTGACATATTAGAGTCTTTACAGGCGGATATCGCTGAATTGATCGTTCGTTTACCGACATTAAAAAATCGGCAATTTATTCAGCAAGCACTTACTACTATTGTTCGTCTAGCTGATACTGAAATTGAGCGTCTCGATTGGAAAATATTATCCGCTGCATTAGCAGATATGGAGCGCGGTTTCCAGCTTTTCTATGATTACCGACACGTTCGCAAAGTCACCATCTTTGGTTCTGCTCGTCTAGCGCCAGATAGGCCAGAATACCAAATGGCCCTTGAGTTTGCTCGCGCTGTTTCTCAATTAGGATTTATGGTGATGACTGGCGGTGGTGGTGGAATCATGCAGGCGGGTCATGAAGGTGCTGGACGAGAAAATTCCTTTGGATTAAACATTCAGTTACCCTTTGAACAACAAGCAAACCCTTTTATAGAGGGCGATCCCAAGCTAATTAACTTCAAATATTTCTTTACCCGCAAGCTGTTTCTCCTCAAAGAAAGTGATGCTGTAGCCTTGTTTCCGGGAGGCTTTGGCACTCAAGATGAAGCCTTTGAATGTATGACATTAAGCCAAACTGGTAAATTTGGGCCAGTACCTTTAGTTTTAATCGATCGCCCTGGTGGTGATTACTGGCGCTCTTGGAGCGAATATATTGATAAGCAATTAGTGCAAAACGGTCTTGTCAATCCTGAAGACCCCAACCTTTATACAGTGACAGACAACCTGGATGTGGCTTGTGATGCTATCACCCGTTTTTACCAGGTTTATCATTCCAGCCGCTATGTAAGCAATAAGCTAGTCATCCGCCTGAAGACAGATATATCAGACGCTCTTTTAGAACAACTTAATGCTGATTTCAGCGACATTATTATTCAAGGAAGAATTGAAAAAAGTCAGGCATTACCTCAAGAAGCACAAGATGAAACTGTTGGATTACCTCGCCTCATTTTATACTTCAATCAACGCGATTTGGGACGTTTGTATCAGATGATTGCCACAATTAACCGGATGGGTACTCCTTCACCAGAGGATGCAGCGCATCCAGAAAGAAAGTAGGTAAGCTAAAACACATCTAATTTGCATATTAAAATTTTCTCACTATCTTGTAGGGCGGATAAGATGTCCGCCCTGATTATGCAACTTGAATGCTGATTAGTGTATTAAGGGAAAAAAGGGAGAGAATTTTGAATACTTTCCCTTTCCTTGTTTCAAGGTTATGGAATTACCAAGAGCGATCGCACAGCATAAAGCCTTTTATTATCAGGCTGCGACACCCTGCGCGTAGGTTAAGGCAAAAGACGCGATGAATCGCTGTCAAGACAAAAGGCTGATTATTATAGAGGCGGCGATTTATCGTGTCTTTAGCGCGAAAACAATATTATTCACCCTACTTACAGATGAGAAAAACACCAGTTATTATGACTCAATACTGATTTTTGTAAAAAAGCTTGTATATTAGCACAGTAAACAACGCTTGAGATCCTAACAGAGGAATAAAAAATGCTGGAATTATTGGGTTCAGGTTTGGTGTCGCTTTGGCTGGAAATGGCTGGAGTACAAATCAAACCTCTAGATGCCTTAGATGCACTAACTTGGCAAAGTAGCCCTGGCTTTGTTCTTGCCCCCGATCCAAATCCAACTGGGGCGACTACAGTGCAGGAATATTTGAAAAAGCTCATCACATCAAAAGTGGTGGCGCAAAATCTGGCTGAGAGTCAGGGAATTTGGATGCAGTCGGGACCAATGCTGATGGCAAATCACCAAGGTACGACACCTCTGCCGGCTGCTTCTTTAACCAAAATTGCCACTTCACTAGTTGCTTTGAAAACTTGGGGGCCAGATTACCAATTTGATACTTTGGTGAGTGTCACTGGCCCAGTGGTAAATGGAGTTGTGCAGGGCGATTTGGTGGTTACAGGCCGTGGCGATCCTTTGTTTGTTTGGGAAGAAGCGATCGCTCTTGGTAATACTCTCAATCAAATGGGCATCAAGCAAGTAAAAGGAAATTTGATTATTACTGGCAGTTTTGCCATGAATTTTCAACGTCAGCCAATGCTAGCCGGTCTGATGCTCAAGCAAACGCTAAATCGTGCCACTTGGGGTCGCCCTGCAATTTATACACACTCAATCATGCCCAAGGGAACACCCAAGCCTCAAGTTGTGATTGCGGGTGCAGTGAAAGTTGAGGCGCAACCAAACCCTCAACAAACTTTGTTACTGCGTCATCGCTCATTGCCCTTGAAGCAACTGCTCAAGGAAATGAACGTTTATAGTAACAACGATATGGCAGAGATGCTGGCAGACTCAGTAGGGGGAGCGCCTGTAGTCCAATCAACTGCTGCTAATCTAGCGAGAGTGCCACAAGCGGAAATCCAGTTAATCAATGGTTCTGGATTGGGGCCGGAAAATCGCATTTCCCCCAGGGCTGTGTGTGCCATGTTTATGGCTATTCAAGCTGAAGCATCTGCCCATCAACTGAATCTAGCTGACTTATTCCCGATGTCTGGATTCGACCACCGGGGGACACTACACACTAGACACATTCCCCTAGCGACTGTGATCAAAACTGGTACTCTCCGGGATGTGAGCGCTTTAGCGGGAGTAATGCCCACACGCGATCGCGGTTTGGTTTGGTTTGCGATTATCAACCGTGGGACAAATGTCTGGGGTTTGCGGACTGGACAAGACCAACTCTTGCAAAGTGTTGTTAAACAATTACAATTACCTCCAACCGTTCCTGTTAACCTCACTCCCCACTCAGCCATTAACTCTTTACCCCAGCTAGGTGCAGTTAATCGGAATGAAATTTTATACAAAAGTTAGGGACTTCCATAATCTACAGTTAGAACAGAGAGGGGACTAATGTTATTCGCAATCCAAAAGTTTTATTGATGGGTAAAAACCGAACTTGAAAGGGTAATGTCCATAATAGCTTTTGGGTTAAATTTTCTATTAAGTTGATTACAGGTAGTTCGCAAAATGCCCTAACCCCAGTAGGGTAAAGAGCAAGCGAAACCTAAAATAAAAATAACTGTAAATAGATTTGTCACGACTAAGCAACAATTAAGCTTATAAATTAGGTTGTGATTATGCGATTTCCCAAAATATCTCGGTCTTTACGGCAACTAAGTACTCATGTTTTAGCGATCGCGCTAGGAGTTGTGCTAGCGGTTAGCACATTGCAAGTGTTACCCTCCCAAGCCGAACCAGCACCCACAATAACTGTTGATACTTCAAATTTAATTGCTCAACGGCAATCACCAGCTAGTGCTGCGATCGGTAGCACTAGCTTTGTCACAGCCGCAGTGAATCGTGTTGGTTCAGCAGTTGTCCGCATTGATACTGAGCGAACAATTACTCGCCGCGTCGATCCATTTATGGAAGACCCCTTTTTCCGTCGGTTTTTTGGTGACGGTTTCTCCCAACAGATGCCGCCGTCTGAGCAATTACGTGGTTTAGGCTCAGGTTTCATTATTGACAAGAGCGGGTTAGTTATGACTAATGCTCATGTGGTCGATAAGGCGGATAAAGTAACAGTCCGACTCAAAGATGGTCGCACCTTTGAAGGAAAAGTTCAAGGTATTGATGAAGTCACAGATTTGGCAGTAGTCAAAATTAACGCTGGTAACGATTTACCAGTCGCGCCTTTGGGTTCTTCCACTAATGTCCAAGTAGGAGACTGGGCGATCGCAGTTGGTAATCCTTTGGGATTCGATAACACTGTTACCTTGGGAATTGTCAGTACCCTCAAACGTTCCAGCGCCCAAGTCGGCATTAGCGATAAACGCTTGGATTTCATTCAGACAGACGCCGCTATTAACCCTGGTAACTCTGGCGGCCCACTATTGAATGGTCAAGGTGAAGTAATTGGGATTAACACAGCCATTCGCCCTGATGCAATGGGTATTGGGTTTGCCATTCCTATTGATAAAGCTAAAGCGATCGCAACGCAACTGCAACGCGATGGCAAAGTTGCTCATCCCTATCTCGGTGTGCAAATGCTAACTTTGACACCCGATCTTGCCAAGCAAAATAATACCGATCCCAACTCTCCGATTCAGATACCAGAAATCAATGGTGTTTTTGTTATGCGAGTTGTCCCCAATTCTCCAGCCGCATCTGCGGGTATCCGACGCGGAGATGTAATTCTGCAAATTGATGGTAAAGCTATTACCAGTGCCGAACAATTGCAGAATGTTGTGGAAGACAGTCGCCTTGGTCAAGTATTACAGGTAAAAGTGCAACGAGGTAATAAGACAGAGCAGCTTTCAGTCCGCACAGCCGAGTTGCAAAATGCGTCGTAGGGGCAATATAGCCTATTTTAATTGTGTGGAATAGTAAGGGCACAGCAATGCTGTGCCCAAAGCGCGTATAGTCTATAAAGGTTTTTAACCTACAGAAGTGAGTAAAGTTTCGTGTAGCCGCGACTTCCAGTAGCCAAGACCAGTAACAATTTAGACTTTTCAAACATCCTCTTTGAATAGAAACTGCGATGTGCGATCGCAGTTTTCGGTACTACTGGTTTCCTCTTTTGATAAGTTGGAATTGATGGGTTGCGATGCCTACGGCGGGCTACACCTAAGCATTGGGGGAGCTAACGGAGTTAGAATGCTTTCGGTCACTTATTACACATATTAGTTTTTTCGTGGAATGCTGTACTACCCTGTTTACGGGGTGAAATGAGCATTGATACTGAAACTTATGCTAAGGACTTGATGAGCCACTTTCAATACTGCGATCGCCACAGATAAATGTAGCGAACTGGAAACAAGGCAATTTTGAAACCACATTAACTGCAAATAAGGGGGTCTACCGACTAAAGCTCACCAAATCCTTCAATCTCAGCTTCACCCTTAACACGCCTACCACTTTCATTTCGCCCAATAAAATACCACTTGGTTTTCATGTTAATTAATTCGGCACTACCACTCCAATTTTGAAAATCAGTGTATTGATAATTAGGTAATATCATTCCTCTTGGACAGGAATACCATTCAATAAAATCATTACGAGTAAAGGGTTTACCTGTGAAGTTTTTGAAGTACCATTGTCCTCCAACCCAACTAAAAGCACCAAATTCTTCAATAACAACTTTTCCAGCTAATGACTCAATTGTAGTGGCATATACCCAAGTGTATTGATATCCACTTAATCCGCCTCTGTGTGCTTGTACAGGATTTGGTGTATGAGTTACTTTCAATACTGTCGGAAAAGACGAGAGTGCTTTTAGCTTACATGAACTTCTCCATACTCCGAGCAAAAATTGCAGCTTTCGTCCTATTTCTGTTATCACATACACTACATTTCACCTAGCTGTATATACTTAAACAATTATTATATGAAATTTTTCGATACAAGCCGCTAAGTTAGATGTATACAGCAATTTTGTGAAATAGATGGATTGGGAAGAGCTTTATCAAAATTGGTTATCTCAACGAAATGCTAACAATGATAATATAACGTTGAGCTTTTTTAGGATTAAGCCGATATCTGTGTAATTTGGGTTTAGTTTGTACAGAGTAGAGCATATACTCTGAAAAAAAGCCTTCCTGCCCGATCTCAGAAAAACAGGTAAAACGGCTCTTTTATAAAAGCTGCCAATCACTTGTAGTAAAAGTTTAGGGCTACCAATGCTGCGAAACTTCCTTCCCCAGTCAGGGCTATGACCCTAAACATAACTTAGGAAATCGCTACAACGACTCTAAATCACTTACCAACAACTAATACCAGACCTTCATGGGCTAATAGGGCTTGAGGAAAAGCAGATTTAATATCGACTTGCACCCGATCGAGAAAATCATCATGGTCATCTGGGTGATGATGAGAAATGGCTAGCCGTTTGACGCCAGCATTCAGAGCTGCATTCACCGCAGCTTGCCAGAGTAAATCAGCAGAATCATGGTTGTGAGATGTCGGCGGAGTATAAGTGGCATTGGCAATCAGCAAGTCAACGCCTTTAATAAACTCTAAAATCCGCTCTCGCTCCACTTGATCGGCATTTTGGTGCAAATCCGTGATATAAGCAACACTATACTCCTGCCAACTAACTCGGTAGCCAACTGACCGCTGAGTTTGATTAATTAATGCAATTGTAATGGTGACATCATCTAACTTTACGTCACTTTCTGGGGTCAGATTGTAAAATTGCAATTCTGACTGCATTACCTGTAAAGGGTAAGGAAAGTGTGGCTGGAGCATCTGATCGTACAGACATTGTTTGATTGAGGCTCCATTTGAGGCCGCTGTGCCGTAAATATGGAAGCAATTTTCTCCAATAAATGCAGGAGCAAAAAAGGGAAATCCTTGAATTCGGTTTGATTGGCAGTTGGTAAAAAATAAATGGGCTTCTAGTGGCTGTTCCAGTTCTTGCCAAGTTTTACCCAATATGCGTAAGCCTGTACCGCCATCAAAAATCAAGCGTTTCCCAGCTACATGTATTTCTACACAAGCGGTATTACCACCATAACGACTGGTATTGCTACTAGGAGTAGGAATTAAACCTCTTACACCCCAGAATTGCACGATAAACTCACCTGCTGGGCTACTTGGCAGGGTAGATGACTTTTCTCTTATGTAGCTTTGGGAATCCGACAACTCAAAATTTGACATTTTCCTTGAAATTAGACCTTAGTGAGCAGGTCATCGTAGCGCCGCACTTCTAACAGCCTGTTTTTTTCGTCCACAATGACTACCGTAGGAGAGTAACTTTTTAACTCTTCTGGAGTGAACTGCCCGTAAGTCATTATAATCAAGCGATCGCCAATAATGCCTAGACGTGCCGCACCCCCATTTAGCTCAATGATTCCTGAATGAGCTAGAGCCGGGATCGCATAAGTAATAAAGCGCTGACCGTTGGCACTATTAACTACTTGCACCTGCTCATAAGGTAAGATACCAGCTTTTTCCAAAAGGATTTCATCAATACTGATACTACCTACGTAGTTGATATTTGCCCCTGTAAGGGTGCAGTTATGAATTTTTGCCAAAAGGAGAGTACGCTGCATTCTGGTTTAGGGTTGGTGGCAGATTTTAAAATCCGTAACAAGGGAAAGTTAGCAAAGTGAAGTGAGGAGTTAGGAGTGAGGAGTTAGGAATAAAAATTCATAACTCTTAACTCTTAACTCCTAACTCTTAACTCTTAACTCCTCTATTATCCTCTATAAGCTTTGACGGATTTTTCAACTAAAGCTGCAACCTTGTCTACATCTTGCCAACCGAGAATTTCAGTCACCTTTTTTTCCAAATTTTTATAACTACGGAAAAATTCAGCAATTTCATCTAAGCGGTGTGGTGCTATGTCTTTCAGAGATTTTACCTGAGTGTAGCGCGGATCTTTGTCAGGAACACAAAGGATTTTTTCATCGCGATCGCCACCGTCAATCATCTCCAAAAAGCCAATTGGTCGCGCAGCAATAATACAGCCGGGAAAGGTCGGCTCATCAATTATGACCATACCATCTAGGGGATCGCCATCATCAGCCAAAGTATTGGGTACAAAGCCGTAGTCATAAGGATATTGTACTGAGGAATAAAGTACTCGGTCTAGAGCAAAAGCTTGTAGTTCCTTGTCGTATTCGTATTTATTTTTACTTTTGCCAGTAATTTCAATCAGAACGTTGATTAGACCAGGTTTCGGTTGGGCAGGAATACGAGATAAGTCCACAAAAAACTCCTCTGATAACTGTGAATCATGGGGGCACTCTGTCAGCTTCGCTCCCCGTGTAGAATTTTAGGGCAATATGGATCTCTTCCCAAGGTATTTGTTCTATGGCATAGGGCACTGGGGAAGAAACTTTCAGATGCAACCTATTCCCTTGAATTAGCCAAAAAATAGAAAAAGCGTTACGAGCAAACTTCGCAACGCTTTTTCCAAGAGGGTATTATGGATATCCTCCGCCCTTAATTGTTCTTAGAGGCATTTCTGTCCTAACAATGTTTAAGACAACTAAAATCTGGGTCACACAATCCAGATTTAGCTTATTTTTGACTAACTACAGCCACATCTACAGAGATTGTCTACAAAATCAGTGTTCTGCTTTTTTGTAGATATCCTTATGAGAAAATGCGACTGGTAAGCTCGATCAATCTTGATTTCTTTGTATATTTTGAATCAGAGGTTGCTGGTTATTTTGAACATTAGTTGAAGAATAGTGGGCGATGACAAATACGGGTAGGGTAAGAGTCAACAGAGCGATCGCAGTTCCCACAATGTCTGCCAAACGTTGGGAATATGTATCGGCATTGGCAGACTGGCTATTTGAATTCATACAAAATTGAAGTTCTTCGCAACACTGTGTAGGTTTACTCTCTGAGTGAGAGTATTAATACTATTTTAGCTATTTTTAAACTGTAAAATGTGTAGCATTCTACAATTTAAATCAGTTATACAACTGTCATAGTAGCCTTTTTATACATGGAGTTCTTAATACAAAGTTACAAGTCAACAAATCATGTTTTATTTTGTAATTAATATTTTCAGGTGTTTCCTTGTATGGTGTAACGGGTTGCATACGCAAAGCAAACTTTGACAGCATCATAAGTTACATTTTTTCGCTGATTAAAGATTAATTAGCAAAACATATTTATCCGATACTTCATGATTATAACATTCTATAAAGCTTTTGATAAGGTCATTTTACTGGAATTGCTAATTTGTGATACAGGACACAAAACCGCAATTGCACTGATAGATATTCAGTGCTTTTGATTGTTATATGGTAGTTATACACAAAATATTTGACACCAGAGAAAAAATAGTAGTAATGATTTTTGTAACCAATGATAACTACCGAATAAACACAGATACATTAACTGTATAAGGCTGAATGGATTCAGTGATATCACTAAACAAATATTTAAGAATTTAAATTTTGCAATCTGTGTAATATTACAGCCGTTTTGTCAATCTACATAAAGATAGAGTAAACAAGTTTTAGAAGGTAGCCTAGAGGTGTAGTAAGTTATTACCAAATCCCCATGTCTGAACAAAATACCCAATCCCAACTTCCAGATTCTAAATCCGTATAACTTTTTGAATAAATCAAAATCTCAGACGAAAAATTGTATAACAAATTAATCAGCTAAAAAAACCGCCACTAAATATAATAGGGCGGTTTAGTTAAGCAATCGGAGGGTAATTACAGATTACTCTGCTAATAAATGAAATTGCTGTAACGACGTTTGCACTAAATTGAGGATTGGGGATTGGACATTGGGCATGGGGCATGGGGCATTGGGCATGGGGCATGGGGCATGGGTTATTCTCCCCTTGTCTTTTTCTTCTCTACGTTCGCGCAGCGTGTCGCAGACAGACGCTGCGCGTAGCTTGCTTCCCTGTAAGTGTACAATTTTGAATTTTGAGTCGCACCTTTGGTGCGCTAGAAGCGCAAGTTGAATTTTGAATTGATTTCTCCCCACCCCCTACTGCCTTCCATAAACACTGATTGGTTCCTTGATAAATCGGGTGTAAAGATGCTTAAAGGTAGACTTAATGACGCGGGGCATACCAAAATCAATAGGGATTAACTTGTCTGGTAGCCGCCAATCTTCTATTTTTAATAAGTCAGGATTTAAATGTGGAAACTCTATGGCAGCAAGTTCTGGACAAACTCCTAGCCTTTGAGAAGCTGCAACTGTGGGCACTTGTTCAGGAGAAACATTGAGGATTTCTACCATTGCCCGATCTAAGGCAAATATATCTGATGCGGCTGCTAAAATGCCCAGTTGGCGAGGTTCCCCATTGCTGGGGCCATTACCTTCGTGACCGATGATACCATCTAATATCGTTAAGTCAGGGTTAATCGCTCTGGCAGTTTCTACTAACATTTCACCAAATCTATTCGCGTCTTTTCCCGCTTCCATATGCCACCAAGCTTTCATTTTGCCGGGGACACAACCAAACAGGTTTTTTACACCCAGTGTTAATGTTAACTGGGCATGTGATTTAACTTTCGGTAGGTTAATCACTACGTCTGCTTCCATTGCTTCTTTAGACAGTCGCAGATGGTTAAAATTGTCACTAACGGTTTGGTAACGCTGACCGTGAAAATCGATGATGGGAAGATTGAGTTCTTCTAAAATAGGCAGATAGCCATTTGCTATTGCTACACCCTTGGCACTACCAAAAGCAGGACTATCGCCCAAAAATGGCTTACCACCAACTTCAATTATCATTTGGGCAACTTGATAAACTAGTTCGGCACGGGTGATACACTCTTTACCAGGACGCGATCCGGTAAGTAGATTCGGTTTGAGTAAAACGCGATCGCCTTTTTTTACAAACGCTGCCATTCCTCCAAAAGGTTCCAGCAGCGTGACTAAGGATTCTCTTAAAGCCTCTTGTTCGTAAGATGTAGCCCGAATAAGACTAACAGCTGGTTTTTGAGTCTGCATGGTATAGGTAGGGGATAGAGGGAGCAGGGGGAGCAGGGGAAGTAGGGGAAGCAGGGGAAGCAGGGGAAGAAGAACTATTAATTATTGTCCAATGCCCCATGCCCAATGCCCAATGCCCCATGCCCCATGCCCCATGCCCCATGCCCCATAATCTATTATTCTGTTTTGAGTGGTACGATACCACTCATTTGTTCTAGATTTAACACTGTGGCTAAATCTGTTTCATTCATTAATCCGCGTTCTAAAACAATTTGCCGTAAAGATTTACCAGTTTCTAAAGATTCTTTGGCGACAGCTGCGGCATTTAAATAACCGATGTGGGTATTTAGGGCGGTTACTAAAGCTAAACTGCCTTCAGCATAAGCTAAACAACGTTCCTGATTGGCAGTAATTCCCTCAATGCAGCGTTCGGTGAGTGCAGCGATGGTATTGCCGAGAATTTCGATACTGTGAATCAAGTTATAGGCAATTAGCGGCATCATCACATTTAATTCTAATTGTCCGGCTTGGGCGGCTAAAGCGATCGCACTATCGTAACCCATCACCTGAAAACACACCATTGATGTCATCTCTGCCATCACTGGGTTATATTTCCCTGGCATAATCGAGGAACCGGGTTGCACTGGAGGCAGTTGAATTTCTTTGAAACCAGTTTTCGGCCCCGAATCCATCAACCGTAAATCATGAGATATTTTGGCTAAATCCTGTGCTAAGTTGCGTAAAGCACCAGAAACATTTACAAATGGCGCCATACTTTGCATAGCTGCCATGAGATGGGGTGCAGGTTCTAAAGGAGTATCAATCAATTCTGAAAGAACTTCTACCACGCGGGCGCGATACAAAGGATGAGTATTTAATCCCGTTCCGGCTGCACTACCTCCCAAACCCAGCACCATCAAATCACCAGAGGCGGTATAAATCCGGTTTTGGTGTTCTGTAAGAATGTGCGCCCATGCGCGAAAATTTTCGCCCAAACGCACAGGTACAGCGTCTTGTAAGTGGGTTCTGCCAGATTTGACGATATCTTGAAATTCTACAGCTTTGTTTTCTAAAGATGCGATCGCTCCATTTATTGCTGGGTGTAATGTTTTAGATAATGCCAATAATCCACCAATGCGAATTGCTGTCGGAATCACATCATTGGTAGACTGCCCATAATTAACGTGGTCGTTGGGACTAACACGTTTGTAATTGCCCTTTTCTTCACCAAGTATTTCTAAGGCGCGATTTGCGAGAACTTCATTGACATTCATGTGATGGGATGTTCCAGCACCCGCTTGATAAACATCCACAACAAATTGATCTCGGAACTTCCCAGCTAAGATTTCATCAGTTGCTTGGACAATCGCCTGACTAATATCTTGGGGAATGCAATTTAGTTCTCCATTGACAATCGCTGTAGCTTTTTTAATGATTAATCCTGCATCTACGTAGGTAGCTAAAGGCTTAATGCCGCTAATGGGGAAGTTTTCTATGGCTCGTAGCGTTTGTATACCGTAATAAACGCTACTAGCAATTTGGCGATCGCCCATCGAATCGCGTTCGATGCGGAATTGAGAGTCTGTGTGTTCAGTCATAGTATTGTTTTAAGAGAGCTTCAGAAAACAGATTTTCCCACGCAGGCACACTCAGATACACTAATCTGCATATATTTTGCATATTTGCTTGCCAGGTTGTTGCTTTACACTTGTTAATTTTGAATTTTGAATTTTCAATGACGCTACCCAACTGGATTACCTTCTCTCGCCTTCTAGGTGTACCATTTCTGCTTTATGGCTTGTACAACCCCACACCACAAGCTAGGTGGATATGTTTGGCGATTTTTATCGTTGCGGCGTTAACTGATTGGTTAGATGGCTATTTGGCGCGGAAACTCAACCAAATTAGTGAGTTGGGTAAATTTCTCGACCCCTTAGTGGATAAATTTCTAGTACTAGCGCCATTGATGGTTTTGATTGAACTAGAAAAAATCCCGGCTTGGGGAGTATTTTTGATTTTAGCGCGGGAATTAGCGATCGCTGGTTGGCGGGTGAATCAAACGACGATTACCGGGGCGAATATTTGGGGTAAACTCAAAACTGTTAGTCAAATAGTTGCGATCGCACTTTTAATTGCACCCTTACCTGAAGTGTGGCAAACTCCCTCTCTGATTGCCTTTTGGGTTTCTGTTGCCCTAACTTTAATTTCTGGTGGTATTTATCTTTTGCCGCAAAATCCAATTAAGGAAAATACCATATTAGATGTAAAGTGAACCACGAATAAGCTACATAGGAATATTGGCAGCAACCTCAAAACTCGGAATTTCGAGAGCAAAACTCGGAATTTTGAGATCAAAACTCAAAACTTCAGGATCAGAACTGGAAACTTCGAGATCAGAACTCGAAACTTGAGATTTAAAACTCGAAACTTCAGGATCAGAACTCGAAACTTGAGATTCAAAACTCGAAACTTCAGGATCAGAACTGGAAACTTCGAGATCAAAACTCGGAATTTCGAGATCAGAACTCGGAATTTCGAGATCAGAACTCGGAATTTCGAGATCAGAACTCGAAACTTGAGATTCAAAACTCGAAACTTCAGGATCAGAACTGGAAACTTCGAGATCAAAACTCGGAACTCGGAATTTTTAGAATTCGCAAACAAGTAAAGAGTTGAGTTGAACGAATACGAGAGGCAAATTTAGCGCTTCACTTTTACACAGCTAATACTTTATTTATCAAAATCATAGCTAGGTAATCCAGTAACATCAGTTTGGAGAGCAAACAAATCACCTGAGTAGAAACTTTTTTCTATCTCCGCTTGGCTGAGTCCAACTGAAGCGGTAGTAATGTAGAGTGTTTGCAAATCTTTGCCACCAAAGGTACAACTCGTTACGAGTGGAACGGGTAGATTAATCCGCAATATTTCTTCACCCTTGGGATTGAAACGAATCACACACCACCCATCCCACATCGCTGACCAAATATTTCCTTGACTATCTATTGTTAACCCATCTGGATGGAAAGATTCATGAGTTAAATCAACAAAAGTTCGGCGGTTGATAATATTACCTGTTACTGAATCAAAGTCATAAGCATATATTTTTTGGTGAGGAGAATCAGCTAAATAAAATGTCTTCTGATCTGGACTCCAACCCAACCCATTAGAGATAGTCAATCCTGTTTCCATCACATGTAATGAGCCATCAGCATCATAACGATAGAGGCTAGCATGGGGTTTTTCTGAAGAAGACATTGAACCGATCCAAAAGCGGCCTTGAGGGTCACATTTACCATCATTGAGACGGTTCTCTGGCAGATTTGCTTCAATCTCCAAAATGGGAGTAACTTCGCCTGTCTGGGTGTTGAGGAATGCTAAATGATGACGTAGTGCCATAATTAATCTATCTGCACCTGCTGTTGCGATCGCACCTACCACATCTCCCACATCAAAAAAGCGATTTTTTCCTGTTGCAGGGTCGAATTGATGCACTCGATGGTTGTAAATATCAACCCAGTAAATTAGGTTTTGGGTAGAATCCCAGATAGGCCCTTCACCTAAACGCGCACGGGCTTCTAGTACATTGTGGAGTGGATATTGCACAATCTGGCTCATTTTATCAACCAACAATGGTATTTACAGAAACTAGTTTCAGTAGCATTCAGGCAATTTTAAAAAAGATTTGCCTGACTAATAGAGAAAATTTTCATTCCTATTTCAGTAAAGACTAAAAACGCAATTTATCGCGTCTTTCTCAGGTAGAAGAAAATATTTTTGATTTTGACTCAATCTTTACCGCGATCCGTTAACTTAAAATTAGTCGGTCAGGATTCCCTTTATGTACCAAACAGACCCGCCTCTATCTCCTAAAGAAGTCTTACCAACCATGTACGATCTTCCCAGTGAATACCCGGAGGACTCTGGTTTGCCTGACGAATTTCACCTTTTTCAGCCCCAACTTCTGCGCGAAACCTTCCGTCCACCTAACTATCCAACAGAGGAGGTATTTGTAGCCAGTGACTTAAATCTTTATTATGACCTCCGGCATACACTATGGTACAAACGCCCAGACTGGTTTGCAGCTGTGGGAGTTTCACGTCTCTACGAGCAGCAAAACTTGCGTCTAAGTTACGTCATCTGGCAAGAAGGGGTTGCTCCTTTTGTAGTGGTAGAATTGCTTTCTCCTGGTACTGAAAAAGAAGACTTAGGACAAACTCTGCGGGAAATTAACCAACCACCGACCAAATGGGAAGTTTATGAGCGGATCTTGCGAATTCCTTACTACATTGTGTTTGACCGCTACACTGACAAACTCCAAGCATTCCAATTAGTTGCAGACCGTTACAGCGAATTGGACTTGAGTACCCCACGGGTGTGGATGCCGGGTTTGGAACTGGGCTTAGGACTTTGGCAAGGTTCTTACCAACAAATTGAGCGATTGTGGCTACGTTGGTATGATGCAAGTGGGAATTGGCTGCCCACACCGCTAGAAAAACTAGAACGAGAAAGTCAACGTGCTAACAGATTAGCAGCACAACTGCGCGAGTTAGGCGTTAACCCTGATGAGTTTTGAAGATGTGAGGGGCATATCGCTGTCTGCCCCTAAACATCTTTACTCACAACGCTTTTAAAATTTCCTCATCTACAGAAAAATCTACTTCAGCTTTATCTTTTGCATTAGCCAAATAATCATTTTCCAGAGAGTCTTGTAAACCAGAAATCAAATCATATTCAGGATGCCAGTTTAATTCTGTTTGCGCTTTATTCACCGAAGCAAAGAAATGCTGCACCCGCATTGGAAAAGCTTTGCGCTTGCCGAAATCAAACTTTTTCGGGTCGTAGTGGACGATTTTGACAGCATCGGGTGATTTGCCAGCCGCAACAGCGCTAGCACGGGCTAAACCATCAAAAGTGACAAAGCGATCGCCAGAGATATTATAAATCTGTCCTATGGCTTTTTCATTGCCCAAAACCTGAGTCATTGCCAGCGCCAAGTCTTTTATATGACCTAGCTGGGTGATATGCAAACCATTTCCGGGAATAGGAACGGGGCGATCGCGCACAATTCTGTCAAAAAACCAGCCTTCTAACTCATTATAATTACGAGGCCCGTAAATATAAGTAGGACGAATGGAAGTAAAAGGTAATCCCAATTGAGTCAGGTAAGCTTCTGTTTCATGTTTACCCTTATGACGACTTTTGGGATCTACTGCATCGCCTTCTACATGGGGCAATTGATCGGATTTGAGATACACTCCCGCAGAACTCATATACACAAAATGTTGCACTCGGTCTTGAAAAATTTCTGCTAATGGTTGAGTATCAGTAAGTTCTCGTCCGTTATTGTCAAAAATGACATCAAAGTTTTCTTGTGATAATTTTGCTTTTAATTGAGTAGCATCTGTGCGATCGCCTATAATTTGTCCTACTCCCTTTAAAGAAGGTGCTGGCCGATTTCCACGATTGAACAGCACCACCTCGTGTCCTTGTTCCACCAGTAATTGAGTCAAATAAACACCAATGAACCGAGTACCACCCATAATCAGAATTCGCATAAATTCACCCTTTCATATCAGTTTTCATCGAGGGAGTAGGGACTGGGGACTAGGAATTAGGGAGACAAAAAGAAATAACTAATGCCCAATGCCCCATGCCCAATGCCCCATGCCCAATCTGAGATTATCAGGTTGTAGTATCCATCTGGAACCTCTAAGGGAAAGATTCCGTCTTATGTGCTAATCTGGGGCGCTTCCCGTTAATTAATCACAAGAGGAAACTTTTAAGTTAACGTCATCAAGTTGGCCTTTGTATTTTCCATTTATTCAAGTTAGCTGTGCCCTTGAAATATGCTCTGGTTCATGAGTGGCTAACACCCAAAGCCACCGGTGGTTCAGAACTCGTTGTCCGAGAAATTTTGAATCACATTGATGCTGATTTGTATGCTCTCATCGATTTTGAATCCAGCAATCCTGAAAGTTATTTATATAAGCGTCAAATTGGTAAGACGTTTCTCCAGAACTTTCCTTATGCCCGCAACGGTATACAAAAATACTTGCCTTTGTGGCCCTTGGCAATTGAACAAATGGATTTGCGGCATTATGATGTCATTCTGTCTTCATCCCATGCTGTTGCCAAAGGAATCCTTACCACTCCCGAACAGATGCATATTTGCTACTGTCACAGCCCTATGCGCTATGCCTGGGACTTGACCTTTGATTATCTGCACCACAGCAAACTGGGTAGTGGCTTACCTGGATGGGTGACGCGATATTTATTACATCGTTTGCGCCAGTGGGATGTATTGAGTGCCAATCGCGTTGATTATTTCATTGCCAACTCGCAACATACAGCTCGGCGGATTTGGCGTTGCTATCGACGAGAAGCAACAGTCATTTACCCACCAGTGAATATTGCTCAATTTCTGTTTCTGTCTGAGAAAGAAGACTTCTACCTGACAGTTTCCCGGTTAGTGAGTTACAAGCAAATATCGTTGATTGTCAAGGCTTTTAATCAACTAAAACGACCGTTAGTAGTCATTGGTACAGGAGATGAAATGAACAAGATTCGCGAGATGGCAAACTCTAATATCCAAATACTGGGATGGCAACCCGATAATGTGGTAAAAAAATATATGTCTAGGGCTAAGGCGTTTGTATATGCAGCTTGTGAAGATTTTGGTATTGCCTTAGTGGAAGCACAAGCTTGCGGCACGCCAGTGATTGCTTATGGTGCAGGGGGTGCTTTAGAAACAGTGCGAGATATTCGCTCTGATGCGGATACAGGGACAGGTATATTTTTCAAGACGCAAACAGAGGCGGCTTTGGTGGAGGCAGTAGAAAAATTTGAAATGTATGAGGGTTCATTCAATTCTGAGTATATGCGATCGCACGCTGCGCAGTTTTCACCGCAAATCTTTGCAGATCGTTATCTAGATTTTGTAAACAAGTGCAACGAAAAAAGACCATTTTTGCAATGATGGTCTTGATTAACGTCTTATTTTTTTAGGCTTTTGGCAATTTCCCCCAGAAGCATCTCATTTTGGCTTTAATATTGGGACTATGTGTGGTGTGGATTATTAAGGAGTATGATGACTGCCCAGAGCTCACTCCTCTCCGGCAAGCGAGGCGTAAGGCAAGACACTAGAGCGTCTGTGCGTTTCTTAAAACGCGGTCAAAAAACGAAGACGCCAAAAGTTAAGCCCAAAGGTTTATCTTTTCAGGGTTTAAACGGAGAGTTTGCCAAGCGACTGTTCGATATAGTGTTTTCGCTGTCGGTATTGATTTTGTTCTTCCCCGTCTACTTAATTTTGGCCTTGCTGATTGCCTTCAGCTCAGAAGGGCCAATATTTTATGTCCAGGAACGGGTAGGGAAAAATTACAAAGCGTTTAATTGTATTAAATTCCGAACAATGGTAAGCAATGCGGATGAAATCCTCATGCAAATGATGGAAACATCGCCCGAATTGCGACAAGAATTTGAGAGCAGTTTTAAGCTAAAACAAGACCCCCGGATTACCAAAATTGGTCGATTTTTGCGAATTACTAGCTTAGACGAATTTCCCCAGTTCTGGAACGTTTTAAAAGGGGATATGAGTGTAGTCGGGCCCCGACCCTTGGTAAGAGAAGAACTTCCAAAATACGGTTATCACATTGATGAGATTTTAACAATCCGTCCAGGAATTACTGGTTTGTGGCAGGTATCTGGGCGTAATGACATTCCCTATCCTCGGAGAGTCCAAATAGACCTGCATTATGTCAAATTTAGGAATTTCTGGCTTGATTTATGGATCATCTTGAAAACTGTTGATGTAGTAATTCTACCCAAAAATAACGGCGCATACTAAGTAAATACTTAGGGTGGATTCTGTGGGGCAGTTAATGCCCCTAAGTACCAATTCTCCCCTCACAGGATTGCTCATGTTTATTTCTATCATTTGTGCTTTTCTACTTAATTCAGACTTCTGTGAGTGTGGATATTTGGTACTTTTGTGAGAAGTCTAATTTCAAATGGCTATTTTATTAAGTCTTCACATAACTAGAGATATATGAAGTTTTGACAAAAAATATATATAAAAATAATCTCGATCGTCTGGTAGAAGAAAATATACATAATTAAATAATTTTGAGTTATCTAAATGTTGGACTTACGTGCTAAATTGCTTTTTCTTCAGTATATTTATTTACGGAAAAAGTTTCAGAACAACAAGAACTCGTAGGTTTCCCATTAGGCAATTCAGCAATTAGTTGCTAGGTTGTATCAGATTGGCTGTAACTTTTTAATCAAAGACAATAAGGGATAATTGAGCATGACGCAACAGAAGCGAGCGTTGATTACTGGTATTACTGGACAAGATGGTTCATATCTAAGTGAGTTTTTGTTGGAACAAGGTTATGAGGTTCATGGGGTAATTCGCCGGACTTCTACCTTCAACACAGACCGCATCGATCACATTTACGAAGACCCCCACAAAGAGGGAGTGCGCTTGTTTCTTCACTACGGTGACTTGACAGACGGTACAACGTTACGGCGTATTTTAGAAGAAGTAAAGCCAGTAGAAATTTACAACCTCGGCGCTCAATCCCACGTCAGAGTCAGTTTTGATTCACCAGAATACACAGTAGATGCAGTAGGAATGGGGACATTGCGTCTGTTGGAAGCAATTCGAGACTACCAGCATCGTACCGGAATTCAGGTGCGATTTTACCAGGCGGGTTCTTCAGAAATGTATGGTTTAGTACAAGCAATACCTCAAACTGAGACAACGCCCTTTTATCCCCGCAGTCCCTATGCCTGTGCGAAAGTTTACGCTCACTGGCAAACTGTAAATTATCGTGAATCTTATAATTTGTTTGCTTGTAATGGCATACTTTTTAACCACGAGTCACCACGGCGGGGTGAAACCTTTGTAACCCGCAAAATTACTAGAGCGGTAGCTGGTATCGTTGCTGGGAAGCAGAAAAAGATTTATATGGGTAATCTAGATGCCAAGCGAGATTGGGGCTATGCGAAGGATTACGTCAAAGCAATGTGGTTGATGTTGCAGAAAGACCAGCCAGACGATTACGTAATTGCTACTGGTGAAACCCACTCGGTACGAGAGTTTTTGGAACTGGCATTTAGTTATGTGAATCTTAATTGGCAAGATTATGTAGAGTTTGATGAGCGTTACCTGCGTCCATCTGAGGTAGAGTTGTTGATTGGCGATTCTACCAAAGCACGGCAGAACTTGGGCTGGACACCATCAGTAACCTTTGAAGAACTAGTTTCCCTAATGGTAGAAGCAGACTTACAAGCATTGGGTCATACTTCACCCAATGGAAAAGGTTCGCAATTTCCAGATGATATTGCAACTATTCGTCAAACACTGGGCGCTTTGCACTTCTGATTCGCATCACAGAGGATAAAATATGACCGCCTTAGAACTAAAAAATAAACGGATTCTAGTCACTGGTGGATCGGGGTTTCTAGGCCGTCAGGTGATAGATCAACTGTGTAAAGCAGGAGCCGATCGCGAGAAAATTACAATACCGCGATCGCGCGATCACGATTTGCGGGTCTGGGAAAATAGCCAACGTGCAGTTGACCAGCAAGACATAATCATCCATCTAGCAGCTCATGTCGGTGGTATTGGTTTGAACCGCGAAAAACCCGCAGAGTTGTTCTACGATAACTTGATTATGGGAACCCAGCTAATTCACGCTTCCTATCAAGCGGGAGTAGAAAAATTTGTTTGTGTTGGCACAATCTGCGCCTATCCTAAATTCACTCCAGTACCATTCAAAGAAGACGATCTGTGGAATGGTTACCCAGAGGAAACTAACGCCCCTTACGGAATTGCAAAAAAAGCGCTTTTAGTTCAATTGCAATCTTACCGTCAACAGTACGGTTTTAATGGGATTTACCTACTGCCAGTAAATTTATATGGCCCAGAAGATAACTTTGACCCCGGAAGTTCTCATGTCATTCCAGCGTTAGTTCGCAAAGTTCACGAAGCCCAAATTAATGCAGAAAAGCAACTTGCAGTTTGGGGTGATGGCAGTCCTACCCGTGAGTTTCTCTATTCAGAAGATGCAGCGCGGGGGATTGTGATGGGGACTCAATTCTATAATGAATCGGAACCAGTTAATTTGGGAACAGGTTATGAAATCTCCATTCTTGATTTAGTAACTCTAATCTGCGACTTGATGGAGTTTAAGGGGGAAATTGTGTGGCAAACTGATAAGCCTAATGGTCAACCCCGCCGCTGTTTAGATACTGAACGGGCAAATCTTGCCTTTAATTTCACGGCTCAAGTGAGTTTTGAGCAAGGGCTAAAGAATACCATTGAGTGGTATCGTCAACACGCTGCATAACAATGTACTGCTGAATGTAGAGTGATACAAGCTGGGCGATGCCCAGCTTATTTTTTTGAATATTTTTATTTATATGGACAAAGTCAATCATCAACTAAATAAAGCACAACTGCGCCGCACTCTACTTAAAAGACGTAAATCAATGTCCGTTGGAGAATGGAGAGAAAAAAGCGATCGCTTATGCTTTCATTTACAAAATTCTACTTTGTTTACCCAAGCAAAAACAATACTCGCTTATTTCAGCTTTCGCCAAGAACCCGATCTCACTCCACTATTTGCAAACACAAAATACCGTTGGGGATTTCCTCGCTGCGTTGATAAATCCCTATGTTGGCATATTTGGACACCGAGTGTTCCTATCCAAAGTGGCGCTTATGGGATTAGTGAACCACACCCCGACGCTCCAATCTTAGATGCTGCCGAAGTAGATTTGATTCTCGTCCCTAGTGTCGCTTGTGACTATCAAGGATATCGCTTAGGCTATGGCGGCGGATATTACGATCGCTTGCTCAGTTTACCGCAATGGCAGACAAAGCCGACTATCGGAATTGTCTTTGATTTTGCCTATTTGTCTCATATACCTATTGAACCTTGGGATAAACCACTACAAGTTATTTGTACGGAAACCGGATTGACTCAAAAAGGTTCCAGGATTCAGGATAATGAGGACACATTATCAAATGTTTTATGACTAATCCAACGTCATCTACCACTGAGCAGGAAGCAATAATTGACGAAATTATAGCAACTAGTCTCCAAGCTCAACAAAAAACAGGCCCAGACCTCCGCCAAATTCATAGCAAAAGTCATGGACTCGTTTGGGGAGAGTTTATTATTGAACCCAATCTTCCTGAAGACCTAAAAGTAGGTTTGTTCAAAACGCCTCAAACCTATCCTGCGTGGATTCGTTTCTCTAGTGGTGGTTCGCCTGAAAAACGTGGTAAATTTCACTCCGATAGCCAGCCTGATGTTCGCGGTATCGCCATCAAGGTGATGAATGTGGACGGGCAAAAAGTCTTGGATGATGAAGAAAAAACTCAAGATTTTATACTTAACAATTATCCTATTTTCTTGACTAAAGATGTTCGTGATTACGCCGACCTTTCCCAAGCAGGTAGTGGAAAACTGTCCCCAGAACGGCTGGAAGAACTTGGTTACGCCTTTGCTATCTTGCAAAAAATTGGTAGCAAAAAGGTAGGAAATCCACTTTTGATTCAATATTGGAGTATGGCTCCGTTTAAATTTGGTGAGCGGATTGTAAAATTATCTGTCAAATCTCAACAACCTGAAAAACCACCAGAAATACTTCCAGAATCAGAAAATTACCTTCGAGAAACGCTGGTCAAATATTTGACTGAAGAAGGTCGAGAAGCATCTTTTGACTTCCTAATTCAGTTTTATGTAGATGACGACAAAACACCGATTGAAGACCACGTTCAGGAATGGCAAGAAGCAGATTCACCATTTATTAAAGTTGCAACTGTGCGTATTCCCAGTCAGAAATTTGACTTTGAAGAACGCAAACGCTTAGATGAGGGTATATTGTTTTCCCCTTGGCATACACTGCTAGAGCATGAGCCTGTTGGAAGTGTGAATCTCTCTCGTAAGAGGCTTTACAGCGAACTTGCAAAGTATCGGCGAGAACAAATTGCCCAACGTTCGCGGGAACCACAACCTTATGTAGCGATTGAAGATTAACTACTGTGAATTGGCTTTAGCCTGTAAGAGAAACTTTTGAACCCTGTGTGTACAGAAGCTAAGTTGCAAAAAAATTGTAGGTTGGGTGGAGGCTTTGCATAACCCAACATCCTGATAATCAGTTGGGCTGCGCTCCGCTCCACCCAATCTACGTCTACTTAATCAACGACGAACTGTGTCACAAAGATACTGTCCTCCTGTCGCGCTAAAACAAGAGGTGCGTTGTTTTGCCGCTTCTCCTGCTGGAATAGGTTTTAGTGAGGCGATAGTGTAATAAGAAACTCCAGCAAAAGTATTACCAGGCCCATCAAGGTCATTAAAAGTTATGGAAGTTCCTGAAGCTACTTTACTAAAATTCCATTCTTTTGGTGCATAGCCATAAGCTGTTGACCGCCACATTTGCACGTAAACCGTTTTACCAGGTAAGTTAGCAGCATTGACTGTAAGATCAACAGTTGATGAAGACATGCTCAGTCGGCTGGAAACAGGTGATGCAAAAGGAATGCTAGAGCTAGAAATCCTATTTTGAGAAGTTATAAACTCTGGGTACTGTAGTTCTCTGGTTGGCATTTCATCAAAAAACATTGCGATTTCCTGGCTTCGATTTGCCGAGCAAACCCCATTTACCTTTTGAGTTACACTCACGTGAAGGTGATAGGGAAGCGTAGCACCTACAGATGTCGTATTTCCAGATATAGCTATAACTTGCCCTTGCTGTACTGTTTGACCTTCAGAAACTTTAAACTCATTTAGATGCAAGTAAATGGAGCAAAAATTGTCTCCGTGGTCAATAATCAGCATATTACCGCCACCCTCAGAGTCGAACGCTTTACGATAAACTGTGCCACCACGAATAGCTAGGACATTTTCTTTATTCATACCAAAATCAATGGCATGACGACCAGTTGCTCTGTTGTGAGTCCCTGTTACCTTACGAGATTGACCAGCGGCAAAGGGAAGCTTAATGTTTTTATATTGTCCATAAACTACAGCATCAGCACTTGGTGGTTTGATGCTCAAGCTGAGTGCAGGAAGTATTACAGCGAATGCACTAATTAAAGCTAAACGTCGTATGTTCATAAATTTCCAAAACTTAAATAACTGAAAAGAATTAATGGAAAGCCAAACAACAGTATATTTGTAATGATTTAACTGTTTGTCTTGCTATATCTGTTTCACCTATAGGACTTTTTCTACCTGTAGATATATTTAAACATATTATTGACACAAGTCGATCAATTAAATAGGATTAAAAATCTAGCTAGGTATCCCTCAAATATTTTTTAAATAAACAGCAAATAGCATTATTCTTACATTACTATTGAATTAGAAAATCACATTTATAATTATTTTGCTGACTGTGCAAATATCTTTTATGAAAGGAATTTTTCCTCATTAATCAAATGCTGAACTGGAAAAAGTCACGATCGCAAAATCTGCTAATGTATGCGCTGTTGGGAGCGATCGCACTGTTGATGCTCTTTCCTTTACTATGGCTAATCAGTACATCCTTGAAATCGCCAACGGAAAATATTTTTCAGTCGCCGCCACAGTTGCTACCTAGCCAACCGACACTAAATAACTTCTCTAGTGTGTGGAACTCTCTACCTTTTGGACAATACCTGTATAACAGTACCTTGGTATCAGTGCTGACTGTGGGCTTAAATCTGCTGTTTTGCGCCTTGGCTGCCTATCCGTTGGCAAGATTATCGTTTGTCGGGCGAGACTGGATTTTTGTAGCGATCGTCTCTACGATTATGATTCCCTTCCAAATCGTGATGATTCCCCTTTATATTTTGACAGTCCAGATGGGTTTGAGAAATACTTATTTAGGGATGATTTTTCCGAGTTTAGCTTCTGCCTTTGGCATTTTTCTGTTGCGCCAAGCTTTCATGAGTGTCCCCAAAGAAATAGAAGAAGCCGCCCGGATGGATGGCAGCTCAGAGTTAGGTTTGTGGTGGCATATTATGTTACCAGCAGTTCGCCCAGCACTGGTAACTTTAGCTATTTTTGTATTCATTGGTGCTTGGAGTGACTTTTTGTGGCCTTTAATTGTCATCCAAGACGAAAATTTATATACTCTTCCCTTGGGAGTCGCAAAGCTAGCAGGTACATTTTCCCTTGACTGGCGGTTAGTAGCGGCTGGCTCAGTGATTGCGATCGCTCCAGTATTATTACTATTTTTGTTTTTACAACGTTACATTGTACCTACAGAAACAGGTAGCGGTGTTAAGGGATGAAAAAAGAATTCAGAATTCAGAAGTCAGAACAAGAAAGTGGTAGATGAGGGAGATGAGGGAGACAAGGGAGACAAGGGGACAAGGAGATAAACAAAACTCCTAACTCTTAACTCTTAACTCAGCACGGGCTAAACGCCCCGCTGACGCTAACAGTACTCCTAATGCCCAATGCTCTAATTTAATAAGCCCCAGTCTTTTTCAAGACTACCCAGATAGTTTTAATAATCAGACTCAGATCGTAAGTTACAGACCACTTGCGTTGATAATCCATATCCATTTTCACAATGGTTTCAAAGTCTGTAATGCTGGAACGCCCATTAGCTTGCCATTCGCCGGTAATGCCTGGTTTGACTCGCAATCTATCCCAGTGGTGTGGATCGTAATTGCTGACTTCATCAGGAGTAGGTGGACGAGTACCAACTAAACTCATGTCCCCTAACAAAACATTCCAAAATTGAGGGAATTCATCCAAGCTAGTACGCCGCAAAAATTTCCCAACAGGAGTAATGCGAGGATCGTCAATGGATTTAAAAATATGACCTTTGGCTTGGTTCTCAACCAAATGCTTGAATTTATCAGCATCGACTATCATTGAGCGGAATTTCCAGATGCGGAAAGTTTTTCCGTTTAAACCACAGCGAATTTGGGAATAAAATATTGGACTTGGCTCATGAATAAAAGTAGCAATTGCTACAGGAATTGATATTATAAATGTAATAATCAGCCCGACAATGGCTCCAACAATGTCAATTAATCGTTTTCTCACGCTTAAAGTTGATGGGTGTGAAGGCTGTTGTAAACAATTAACTGAATAAAGATAAAGATTATTCACAAGGGCTAACTTAGTTTTATAACAGGAATTTTTACATTAGTAGTGTAGACATAGACATGATTGTTAGGCGATTTTTTCTACTGTTGTCGATACTACTGAGTGTTAATATACACAAATTTTAGCCGATATAAAAACCAAAAACCAAAAATTTACAGAATCTTTCAATTCAAGTGATAGATTGTAAAATTACGGTATTTTATCTATCTAATAAAAACTAATAAAAAGATAATACTATCGTATATATCCCACATATCCCAAAAATTACTGTGCTGAAGTACTAGTAGTAATTCGCAAAATTCCAAATGCTCGTAACATAAGCATTTGGAATTTTGAGTAGTATTCTTATTTCTAGCGCGATCTGCTAGTCTCAACGATCGACCTCTAAGGCAAAATTCACCGTATATGGTTCCTCCAGTGATTGCTGATTACTAGCCTTAATTGCATCTAGATAGCGACGTAAAGACAACAGTTGTTGAGAATTGGGACGATAAGTGAGACTTCCTTGTTTTTCAAAAAGTGGTGCTGTGGCGATCGCCTGATAGTCAGGATTTTCTTGCGAACTCTGGGTCAGCCAGGTTGATTCTGTGACTGAAGGTATCAAACCGGAAGGCAGTTCACCTTCCAAAAAAGCCAGCAGCCGTTGCTGACAAATGCGAGTATTAATCCCACGACCCTCAAATAACTGAATAACTTCACCGAAAGATAAGGGACGGTCTGGTAGCAATCGCAACAATTCTGTAAACAAGAAATAATCAGTGTATTGTTGCCTGGGTATATCTAAAATCTGCGGATGCAAAGGCAGCATCGCCAAACCATAAGCAACCCGGCTGCAATTGGGAGCGCCGTTTTCACCGAGATATAAATCTTGAATAATCTTAGTGCTGGGAAGTTTTTGCCGTAACCAGCGGTTCACCGTCCCAATACAAGCCACTCCACCAGTCAGAATCGCTTGATTAATGGCTTCTGTGGGGATACCACGAGCTACCAATAACTTGTTAAGTTCTCGGTTCAGGCGGCGCACAAAGGGAATAAATACCTGGCTTTCTAAGTCTCGTCGCTGCAAAACCCACCGCTGATCGGCTAATTCTAGGGTAAAAGAGTCTTGGTGTTGCAAAATCAGCTTTAGGGCTAATGCCGCATCTAATACCGCCTGTCCCAGTAAAGAACTTTCTAGACGTTGCTGGAGACGAATGCGAGCGGTGATATCTGGTTCTCCAACTCTAGGTAGTTCTAATTCTTCCAACCCTAAAGTCTGCCAATGCATTTGGTCTAAACCGGGAATTGACGGTTGCCATTGCCAAGAATTACTCGTGGTAGTTTTGCCATCGCTTGGTGTTTCTCTGCGTGATTGCCGAGATTTCGGTGGCAATAGCAGTTGGCAAATTATATCTTGTTCAATACCCTTGCCAGCATAAGCAAAACTATGGAGCATGAAATCATTGTATGTCAGTTGCTGCAAGGTTTCTGGTAGATTCACCAGCAACATTTCTGTGGCAGTTGTCCCAATGTTAATCACCAGGGTGTTGCCAACAATCGGATGTTCGCTAGTTTTTGCTGGATGAGTACCTTGAGCATCGCTTAGTTTTACTTGCTCACCATTAGCAGCATCAAGTTCCGAAAGTAGGCTAGCGATCGCTTCTTCAACAAAAAAGACTTGCTGCGGATGTTGAATGAGTTTGCTAGTGAGTAAAGCTTCCCGCACATTAAAGCGGTATTGTTCCGACCAGCTAGATGGACAGGTACAAATTACACCAGCAATATTATTGATAATCTGGGGAAAATCTTGTTCGCCGATCCCCATAGCGGCAGCCATTAAACTAGGGGTAGTACTTGTTTTTTCGGATTTGAGGGTTAATAGTAACTTAGAGAGCGATCGCACAACCCAAATCAAAGGCCCTGCCGAAAATTCATTTAATTGCAAAACAGGTTCCCATTTCTGTCGTTCGCTCTTGTAGGGAATGGCTACTTGTAAGTAAGGCTTCAACTGCGCTGAGTAGAGGTTATTTTTCGTCGGATCTGCTGTCGATTTTGGTGTTGCAGGAGTAGTAGCCGAGCGATCGGGTGCTTTATCTTGGGCAACAGCCGCAGGTGCTGTCTGCTCATGTGCTTCGATAGTTTCGTTTTCACCGTGGGGTACAGAAGCTGTAGGCAGATAAACCTCTGTTGGTAAACGAAACGATTGCTGAAAGGAACTTGTTCCTGGCGGATTTTCTGCTGACCAGTAGATAGGATGTACAACAAAAGTCGAGCGATTTAATAATGTAGCGGAAATTCCTGTTGTACCTAAATCAATTCCTAAATACCAGACTGATTCTAAAGTATTTAACGAAACTTCTGGATTATTTATGGAGTTGGCAATCGGAGGTAAAGAACTTTCGGGAACAGGAGTTGTGACTTCCTTTTTTTTTTCAGTTTCTACCTGGGGAACTGCCAAACTGGAGAAAACAGCTGATGTATTTTCCGTTATTTGGAGATTTTCAGGGGAAGTTGTGGGGATTGTATTTTGAATGTTATCAAATGGTTCCGAGAAAGCACTCAAGTTATTAGCTGGCTGCGACTCAGAATTTAGCTGCCGATCGAAATTAGCCAAATCCCGATCTAATTGCTGCAACTGTTCTTCATCTAAAGAAATATCTGGTACGGCTGGAGACTGGTTTGATTCAATAGAAAGTAAGTTTTCTTGGGGTGAAGCAGCAATGTAGTTATCTGAAGACAGTTCGGAGCGATCGCTGTTAATTAATACTTGCGATGTGGCGATATTTTCGCTAGGCTCTGCCAAGGCAATTTCTGGTACTTCTGGAGTCACTGGTGCTGTGGTTGTGGCATCATCCATAAAAGATGACACTTCCAGCAGTTGCAGTTCACTATCTCTATCAGGCAATAGGTCAGTTCCTGTAGCTGTGGCATTATCCACAGAAGAAGATGAGACTTCCAGCAATTGCAGTTCACTATCGGTATCAGGTAATAACTCAGTTAGGGTATTAATTGTATCAACACTAGCTGGCTGAGTGCCGATTTGTACTGACAAACTGTCTATTTGTGGAGTAGAGAAGCTAAGAGGTGAATCTAGGTCAGTCTCTTCTTCAAAAAATAGTTCTTCCTGTGGCTCTGATGAATCTGTGCTTTCTTTTCCTAAAGTCTCTGGGGTTGAAAGATCCGTATCTGGAGTAATAACCGCAGAATCCACGGTTGGAGAGACAGGCGGGGTCTGGGCGATGTTCAACTGTGATGCAGAGGCTGTGGAAGCAGATAAGTCATTTGTGGGAATATCGAGGCTGGGATTATTAACATCACCAGCATCAAACAAACTGGCGTAAAGTTGGTCTACTTCATCACCAATTGCCGCAGAAATATCTTCCGGTAATTCGGTCGGGGTTTGAGAATATTCAGATGATACACCAAGCTGCAACAGCACTGCATCTAGATCCTCTGTGAGCGTAGTTTCCTGTTGCTCAATTGCGAGTAGAGATGAAGTTTCTGGCTGGATAAGCTCCAATGGTTGGGGCGCAATTCCAGCAGCCATCTCGCTTGGTTCAGTCAATGATGGTAGTGTCTCAGATTCTCCTCCCAGGAAAGATGACTGCGAACTAGGGGATTCTTGTTGCAAATGCTGGGTCAAATTGTTGACAAAGCTGGCCATCAGCTGTTCGCCTTGCATCCCCTTGCTATGCATTCTTGCCAGTGCTTGCGACAGGGATTCGTAATAAGTATTAATATTGCGCTGTAGTGCTTCAAAGACTACATTCACTGTCCCATCTAGTGATAATAGGCGTCGATCTAACTCCCTAGCTAGCTGGGTTAAGCGCTCCACATCGTCAGAGGATTCTAATAAAGATTGAGTTGCAGAATTTGCGTAATTAATAGCTTCTGAAGAACTGGCGGAATTTTCCCTCGTCTGTCCAAGCAGTGGTGTTAAAGTTGGCACAAGGCGACTCATGAGTACCTGTAAAAACTCGGTAATCATTTGCTCCTGGTTTGTCAACTGCTGCGCTAAGGAGTAGTTTTGCAATCGCTTTTGCTCTAGTTGCCGAATTTCTTGTATGAGAGTGGCTCGCTCTTGCAAAAGCAATTCTAATTCCGATCGCAACGGCTGAATCAATCTCGAAAATTCATTATTTAATTGTCCGGTGCCAACAGTATTCTCTTCCTGAGTGAGTTCGGGCGGTGGTAGTGGATACTGATTATTACCGCGATCGATAAATTTTGTTAACAAAGGCGATGGCTCCCCCAAGGGCGATCGCGGTTCTTCAGAAGACTGATTTGGGATGCTGCTCTCTAATGCTTCTTTTTCTTGTAACCTCACCAAGAAGTCGCGAATTCGCTCTAAAACTTCTTTCGGCTCTTGCGCCTGACCAGACAAAAATCTAGACAGGCGCTTGCCACCGCTGGCAAGTAAGTTGTCAATGTCTGCGATCAGCTTTTGAATTTCATCTGTACTAAAAGTCACTTTGATTACCTTACTTAAAAATGTATGTCAACTAATGTGACAATTAATTTACAATCACCGTATCCCTATGGGGATCTTGCTACGCGCAGCGTCGACCATAGAAGAAATTTTGAGTGGCCAAAGCCGCTACTTGGAATTGTGACTAGTCATTATGTTATGGATTACTGGGAGTCGTGGCAATCTTCAATCATCGAAGAAAACAAGGAAAAAAGTTTCTCTTTGTCCCCCCATCTCCTTGTCTCCCCCTCTCCTTGTCCTCTTCAGACAGCCTTTGCTCGAAAAGCCTAATTTTGCAGGTCATTGGTTCCCTATTTTTGAAAATCCCTAAAATACCTGAGCAATAATTTACTCCCTTTAGTATCATTAATGTTGTTTGCCTATATTCATAACTAATCAAGTTTGCAGTGCAGCTAGCCCCTAAGCAATCCAACCGCAGGCTATAAACTACTTTTTGCAAAACTTTTACCCCGTTTAAACTTATAGGTAAAGATTATTTAGAAAAACTTATTGTCGCTTTCTTGTGTAGCATAGTTTAGTTTTTTCTTTGAAAGGGAGCTGTGCAATGATAGCTTAGGCTACAAATGGCGCTCCTGTTTTTTGTGTGTACATAGCAGCTTGAATTAAAGATGTCGTAATGGAAGATCGATATAGCTTGCAAGCACAGGCTAATTCCTGGATGATCGCCTCCGCTCCCTTTTTTCAAGGGTTGCCAGAAACTGCTGTAGAATCAGCCCTCACCCATCTAGTTACCCGCACTCACCCAGCCAATCAGGTGATTCTACTGGAAAATGACTGGGGTGGTTCTGTGTATTTTATTATGGACGGATGGGTAAAAATTCGCACCTACAATCTGGAAGGAAAAGAGGTAACGCTGAATATTATTGGCAAAGGTGAATTGTTTGGTGAAATGGCGGCGCTAGATGAAGCACCTCGATCCACGGATGTGATTACCTTGGCCCCAACGGTAATTGGTAGTATGCCTGCTCAGGATTTTGTCAAATTACTTCAGATAGAACCTTTGGCGGGAGTTCGATTGGCGCAACTAATGGCACGACGTTTACGGCAAGTAAATCGCCGATTGCGGTTGCGGGAATCTGATAGCCAGTCAAGGGTAGCAGATACGTTGTTATTTTTGGCAGAAGGACAGGGAAAAAAAGGGCAAACTGGAACCGAAATTCCCAATTTACCTCATCGGGAATTGAGTAGTTTGAGCGGACTGGCCCGGGAAACGGTGACACGAGTATTGACAAGGCTAGAAAAAAAAGGCTTGATTAAACGGGATCAAGACACTATTTGTATTCCCGATTTGTCAGCCTTAGAAAGAATGATCGTTTAAAAACTTGTCAGATATGAGTATTTTAGATTCTCTCCCAGATGAACCGGAGGAAGATCCATCCTCTGAATCTCCAACTCCTCAGAATCATTGGTTAGATAAAGAACAGCAGTTAATGCCTCCTCAAATCAAAGCTGATGCGCCCTTGAGGATGGTGGAAACGGCATTTTTAGCCAGTACCGCTAGCTTAATTTGGTTTATAAATTTTTACTTTCCTTTGGGCCCAGTTTTGCGGATATTTTTTCCAGTGCCGATCGCTCTAGTTTATCTGCGTTGGGGCAAACGTGCGGCATGGATGGCAGCACTCACCTCTGGGTTACTGCTGACGGTACTGATGGGGCCAGCCCGCAGTTTGCTGTTTGTCATGCCCTACGGGTTCATGGGCGTCCTTTTAGGCGCTACATGGTGTCGTCGTCGTCTTCCCTGGATTGTTTCTATCACTTTGGGTACGCTATTGGGTACTTTAGGAGTCTTTTTTAGGCTGTGGTTGTTGTCTGTTTTGTCGGGTGAAGACCTATGGATTTATGTAATTACCCAAGTGACTGAGTTCATTGAGTGGGTATTTTTTAACTTGAGTTTATTGGCGAGTCCCAGTGTATTTTTGATTCAAGTGGGAGCGATCGCTTTAATTATACTCAACAACTTTATCTACCTTTTTGTGGTACACCTGGCAGCATGGTTGCTTTTTGACCGCTTGGGCAACCCTATTCCCCGCCCACCACACTGGGTACAAGTTCTCATGGATTATGAAGGATAATTATTAGTCATTTGTCATTTGTCATTTGTCATTGGTTAAACGATCGGTTCTAACTAATAACCAATGTTCCTTGCCCAATTCCCAATGCCCAATTCCCAAATTAGTATCTATACTCATAAAGAACAGGGTGAACAATGGCTGCGAAGGTATCGTGGTTGTCTACCCGTATTTGCTTGTATTTTAGGATTTACTGAAACTGGTTTAATTCCAGGGATTTCAGCAGCTGGTCGCACTCCAGACGATCGAAAATATACAGCTTGTGCCGATGCTGAGTTTTTGTATTACGGCCCAGAACATAAAGCCCAATATCCCCTACCACCATTGACCGCTGGCGCTTCACCTGTGCTGATTTCTCGCGCTGTATTTGAGTCATTAAAGATACCAATTTATTTATTTAATGCTGGTTTACCCCAAGCTCCTGCTGTGCCAGTAATTGATTTGGGTGGTGCTCCTGCTAAGTGTTTAAGTCAAGGGGCTGCTATGGAAATTACAACAGTACATCACTTGTTTGAACAAGGATTACTTTGGGGAGAACGCCTAGCTGCCAATATCCAACAGAAGTATCTGATTGTCGGTGAGTGCGTTGTCGGAGGTACTACAACTGCCCTGGCAATATTAACTGGTTTAGGTATAGATGCTGCCGGAAAAGTTAACAGTAGCCACCCTGTTTGTAACCACGCGCAAAAGTGGGCACTAGTGCAAGCTGGACTGGAGAAGATGAGGGGGAGCAGGGGGCAGGGGGAGATAAACTTCCAATCTCAAATCCAAAATCCAAAACTTGTACTGAGCGAAGTCGTTGGCGCAGCCTCTCGTAGAGAAGTATCTAAAATCCAAAATTCTGTCGATCCGCTACAACTCGTCGCCGCCGTGGGCGATCCGATGCAAGTGGTGGTAGCTGGGATGGCGATCGCTGCTAGCCGTAGTTGTGGTGTAATGCTGGCTGGAGGGACGCAAATGCTGGCGGTTTATGCGTTGATGAGTGCGATCGCTCAAGCTTACGCTTTATCATGGCAACCAGAAGCAGTAGTTGTAGGCACAACCCGCTGGGTAGCAGAAGATCCAACTGGCGCTACAGTTGACTTAGCCCTTAACTTAGGAAAAAACAGCTTAACTCATAATGGAGGAACTCCTCCTTTATTAGCAACTTATCTGAGCTTTGCTGATTCTCGTTATCCTCAACTGAGAGCATATGAGCAGGGCTTTGTGAAAGAAGGCATGGGCGCTGGAGCTGCTTGCATAGCCGCTCATCTTAGCCAAGATTGGCAGCAACACCAACTTTTGGCAGCCATTGAAGCCCAACTTGAACGCCTAAGTACTGCCTTGAACTAAAGATTAAAGTTTGTTTTTCCCTCTCCGGCTCGGAGAGGGACGGTTTTACTACGTAAATGTTTAACTTTTTTATCAATTTGATGGCTGGATTACTTACTTGTATCTAAGTATATACTTATCAAACCATCACTCAAAACTGAACCTAAAGGCTTGTCTGACCTACCTCAATCCATTTTTTTAATTCGTTGAACTTCAGGTTAAATTTAATGAATTCTCTCTCTAAGTAATTGTTCTTCTAAAGCAGCAATGCGATTGTACGCTGCTGTTAATTGCGCTGTCAGTCGTTGTATTTGAATTTCTGGTGTTATATTATCTCCACTTTGACGATGCATGTCTAGATAAATGCCATCTGTCAATACATCCTTGTGTTCCATTTCTGGATTTAAATTGTTACGTCCTTTAAACTGGTAGCCTCCAGCCGCGTCATTTTTTTGGCAATTATCCTTTGCTTGTGTATTGGCTAAAGAACACTCTGAGAAAGTTTGAGTGACTTTACCATCAAGCTGCTCAATTACTTGGCACAGGTCATCCAGCTTTTGGCTTAAAGTCAGGATCTGCTGCTGTAATAGCTCCATTTAATACCTTTATTCGTACATTTTCTCTATGTTATTCAATTTACTCTCAAACTTAACGATACTTATGGATTATTTAAGTATTGATAATTTTTGGTGAAAATGTGACATTTAAATCATTACTTCTAAATACAAGTAAGGTTTCACCATAACAGGACTTACGCACTGAAGCCTGAAACCTAGATCCCCCCTAGCCCCCCTTAAAAAGGGGGGAACTTCTAAAGCCCCCTTTTTAAGGGGGTTGGGGGATCTGAGTGCGTAAGTCCTGCATAAGTACCACGAAGTAAATTTATGGATAATAATTAATCTTGAGGTATAAATTTGCTAAAAACTCGCTAATTTGAGTCAAATATTCAAAATTACCCGTATTACCAAGAAAAAATACCGATAATTCTCCAGATTCACTTTTTCAGCTAGTCAGCCACTGGTGAATCTCTGCTTAATATTAGGTATAATCAAAAATTTCAAAATCCAAAATCAATGGATCGACGGTCTTTTTTGCTGGGTACAAGCACACTGGCGCTTTCACAACTGCTTTTTGGCTGTGGTGGAAACAAGCAAACGCAACTAAAAGTACAGTTATTAAAAGGTTCTATACCTGGTCAGGTGGTGAATCGGTTCCACAAAGGTTTGCAGCAACAGGTGCAGTTAAAGTTTGCTCCAGTTGAGCATATACAGGATTTATTTCACCAATTACAAAATTGGCAGCAGAAGCCAAAGACCAGCGATGAGCAGGGATGGAGACGCTTTATACCTTTTAGGCAAGGTCAAAAAGCCGCTGACGCAGACCTAGTGACATTGGGAGATTACTGGCTACAAGCAGCTATTGAACAGAAATTGATTCAACCACTCCAAGAAATGCAGGGAAACCAATTAAAGCAGTGGTCTACTTTAAATGAAAGGTGGAAACAACTGGTAACGCGCAACGACCAGGGTATTTTGGATACTCAAGGGAAGGTGTGGGGTGCGCCTTACAGGTGGGGTAGTACAGTAATTGTTTATAACCGTGACAAATTGCAAAAATTGGGATGGACACCCAAAGATTGGAGTGATTTGTGGCGAGATGGAATGCAGCAGCGTATTTCTCTACTCAATCAACCACGAGAAGTTATTGGTTTGGTCTTAAAAAAGTTAGGAAAATCTTATAATACAGACAATCTTGACCAAGTACCAGACTTGGAAAAGGAATTACAGATTTTAAACCAACAGGTCAAGTTTTACAGTTCTAATAATTATTTGGAACCTCTAATTATGGAAGACACTTGGCTAGCGGTTGGTTGGTCAAGCGATGTATTGCCTATTTTGGGACGTTATCCGCAGCTTGCCGCAGTTATCCCCCAGTCAGGAACAGCAATTTGGGCGGACTTATGGGTACGTCCCGCAGGGATTACTAAGGATAGTTTATCAGATCAATGGATTGATTTTTGTTGGCAACCAAGCACAGCTAAACAAATTTCGGTGCTGACTAAAACTAATTCGCCAATTTCTACAAATATTGCCGCTTCCGATATCCAAGAACCATTATGGAGTTTGTTAGAGAGCGATCGCAAAGTTTTCGATAAGAGTGAATTTTTACTTCCTTTACCTCCATCAGCAATAAAACAATACGAGTCTTTATTCGCCAAAATGAAAGTTTAATTGGGGATTGGGCATGGGGCATTGGGCATGGGGCATTGGGCATTAATTATTTCTCCCTCATCCTCCTCATCTCCCTCATCTTCCCCAGTCCCCAGTCCCCAGTCCCCAGTCCCTACAAAGAACGCTGTAACCCTATCTTGTTCTTAACAGTTGTTTGGATACTGCATAAAGCTGGACTTATACTAAAGTTGCAAGTGTAGGTTGCCAAGGGTTCTTTTTGATAATTAAATACCCGGACGTTGTAACCAAAGTTTCGTGCAGCGCTACCCAAGCGATTTACGAAGTCGTAGCGCTCTATATACTCTAGTAAGCTCCAAATTTGCTGATTTACGATCAAGTCTACTCGTGCAGGTTCTTTGTTAGAAGCTGGATATGCGATCCAATTATCTAATAGCTTTTTTTCAGAGTTTTGTTGTGCCCACCATAAACTGGGAACGGTCAATCGTTCTGGATGAATGGTGGTGGCTGTGATTATATAGTCTTTTGGCTTGGTCAATAAGTCTAATTCTAAAGGCGCACTAGAAGGCGACGGTATTGAGGGGGTTTGCGCTAGTGAGGGTGGGACTAGTAAAGTGGTGAGACTAATAGTTAATAGTAATGAAAATGATGTTTGGCGATGGCACAGCCAACGCCTGCCGTAGGATGCCCAAAGGGCTGTAGGGCGATCGCACAATTTAGGTATATGCATAACTGATACTAATTCGTAATTCGTAATTCATAATTCGTAATTAGGGCACAATCTAAAGTTTAATGGCAACTATACGAATTCTTCGATAATCTGCTGTCCAAGTTCCTTGTTGATATAGTGTTGGCTTCAGATATTCCTCAACGACGGGAATTATTTGTATTTGTTGCTCAGGTGAAAGTCCGGTTAAAAATGGACTGGCGAACATTTTAATCCAGTTTGCAATGCCTGCTTCTCCCTCTGCTAGGGGAGTTGGGCGAGGAAACAGGATAGCATAAATCACATCAAAGCCTTGATGTTCTAAGAGGCTGGCGTATTCGCCAATGCTGGGATAATACCAAGGATTCTCTACTTGTGCTTGAGGGATACCAATGGACTCTAAAGCACTGTATAAAGCTGTGGCGATCGCCTTTATATTCCCTTTACCCCCAAATTCTGCGACAAAACGCCCTCCGGGTTTTAGAGATTGGTGTATGGAAGCGATCGCGCTATCTGCTTCTTTTACCCAATGTAGTACAGCGTTGGAAAATACAGCATCTAATGGCTTATCTACTTGAAAGTTTCTAGCATCAGCAACATCAAAGCGAATATGGGGATAGTTTTGTCTTGCCTTCTCAATCATCTCAGATGCATAATCAACTCCCATTACTTCAGCCCCAGCTTGGGCAATTTTTTCTGTGAGTTGTCCAGTACCACAGCCGAGATCCAAAATGGATTCTCCTGGTTGAGGGTTGAGTAATTGCAACAAGTCTTCGCCATATTGCCAAACAAAGGCGTGTTTATCTTCGTAAAGCGAAGTGTCCCAATTATTGCTTGTCGAAATATTATTCATAAACAACTATAGTAGTTTTTAATTGAATATAATAAAATGTTTTTCTTGTGGTGGTTAGATCCCCGGCTTCTTTAAGAAGTCGGGGATCTGTGAATTTCACAAATCAATATGATTGTTATAGCAGATAAGAGTTTACTTTCTACTACTCAACTTATCCAAGAAATCCATTTTTAGAGCAAAGTTGATAATATCCTGACCTGTGGCAGGGATTGTAATTTCACCGTTATTTAGAGCGACAATATATGGCCAATTATCAATCCAATCAACGATTGGCCCGCCGGAAGCACCGCCTGTGGTAGCGCAGTTATGATACAAAAGGTTCGACTTTTCACCAACAATGCTGCAATTATCTTGGTAACTTGCTGTCCAGCCCTGACCAGCAGTTAGGGACTTCCAAGTAAAAAAATATTCAATCGCAGGGGTACAAGGGGGACACAATACGGTTTCGGTTAAGATCCCCCCGCCTACGGCGACCCCCTTAAAAAAAGGGGTAATAGAGGCTTGGAAGCGCTCCAATTTATCGGGGGGGTTGGGGGAATCTTCAAAATATGAAAACGTTAACCGAACCGTATTGCAAGGGGACAAGGGGACAAGGAAGAAAGAAGTCTAGTTGAGTAGACAAATTGGATAATTTATTTTTTGGAGTTCCCTTAACGATTCATTTCCTTCTTTGGTGGGGTCTGGGTAGTCACCAGAGTAACCGACAAAGAATAATTTACCTTGCTTTTGTTTAATCAAAGTAGAACTAGGTACAGACTTCCATCCTAAACGACCATATTTGCGAGCTAGGGGCTGATTAATTCTCATCAACGCCCAGTCATTGCTTTGATTCTTGACATTATCAAAACCACCATTCTTGAAATCTGTACCATAAAGTACGTTTTTTGCAATATTTTCTACTTTGGCAATATCTTCTTGACTCTGGAGTTTACCATTAATCACATTGGGTAGAAACCGAAGTTCTTTACTAAGTTGATGAGTCTCAGAATCAATTACACAGTGAGCATTAGTCAAAACAATATCATCAGCAATTGAGGATATTTGGTTACAAGCTAAAACCTGGGTGCGGCGTTTCTCTGCTTTGATTCCTTCGTTCTCTCATCTCAAATGGATGTTTGAGTGGTTTCTCCGACACACTAACTTTGATTTTGCGACTCTTCAAATGTACGGAGCTTTTTCAGAAATCAAATACTAGTCCTATATTTAGGAAAAGAGTTAATAATTCGAGTAGGCGAACCGTTACACTTTCCCCAAATAACTAGACCAAAGCGCCAGCAAGTAGACATTGCTTTGGAAAAATTGCAAAATGCGATGCTGGCTTTGTTGCCAACCGATTACCCTGAACCAACTGGATTAAAGCTGTTACGTTATTTACTCAATCATCTATTGTGGTAGAGATTATTTTTCTAAAAAGTTTGTAACTTTGAAATTTGATGTTCCCTCCCAACAGTGGTTCAAAAATGCACTTACCTGGGCATCTACTGAATCAGCCGATTCCCTAGATGCATTAAATTGTACTGCTGTCACAATGTATTCAAAGATAATTACAAACTGCTTTTGCGGTGAAATTCTTTCGACTACAATTGTTTCACCTATCTTCGGAATTTGAGGCAGATTTACCACAAACGTCTCAATTTTCGGTTTATCTAATGGATTTTTGAAATTGAAGTATTTACAGTAAACAATAATTTTCACTTAGACAACCACCAATAATAATTCAAAATTCAAAATTCAAAATTCAAAATTTAAGAGTAAATGTAGGGTATGTTACGTTTTACTAACGCACCCTACGTTTATTCCAAAAATCTGAATTGGAAAATTGTGAATATTATAGTAAATTTTGAAAAAATATCTCTTAACTTATTTCCCTTGCCATAGCTGCCGCAACGACTGAAAAACCTTTACAAATCTTTCTTCTAGCCAGACCATAATATAATCAAGCCATTCCAAAAGTTGCTCTAAGGGGTGCTTTTCATAGCCAGTTGAAGTTGCTGTGGTTTCTATCCAGTCTGGCTGCGCCTCAACTTGACTGCTTTGGTGAAACTGCTGTTTCAACATTTCCCCTTTACGACTCTCGCTTTTAGTTTGGGAAATACGGGTTTTAATTTGTTTTACAGAGGCGACTTTTCCAGATGTTTTTTGACTTGAGGCGAGATTACTACTTGGTTGTTTTCTTTGTATCAAACCCGATCCAAATTTAGGTTGTTTTACACTCAAATTCTTTTGTGGAAAATGCTTTATTGATAAACTTGGGGCTAAAGCAGGATTTTTTTCTTCAGAAAGTGTAACTGGCTTGTCAGCAATGGTTTCGGTGTCACCAAATAAATCATTCCACGTTAGCCAAGGATCGTTTGTGAAATCCTGGTTCTCTCCTAGAGGGCTTTTGGATAAGGCTTTTCTAAGGCGTGACGAAAAGAGTTTACCTGGCATCTCATTACTAATCGTTGTCTCAAGTGTTTTTCTATTACCAACACCAAAAAAGTAATTAAGCGCCGCCTCAATCAAAGCCTGAAAATTCTGTGAATGAGTTTCTAAACCATCAGCGTTGGGGGCAATCTCTCCTTTGGCAGCTAATTGATCTTTGCCATAAAGAAATATGTTTAACTGGGTTTGGGCAACTTGGATAACTTCCTGGCTACGTTTTTGCGCTGGGACTAAAGCATTCGATTCCAACTTAGCAACGGCTATATCTAGAAATGCTAATAATCTATCTGTATTAAGTAAATTTTTTGGTATACTCTCGGCTAAAACTGGAATTTTCGCTGGATTTACGTCAGTGAGTTTTGCTAATAATCGGTCAATTTGTGGTAATAACTGCGTTTCTTTTTTAGCTATAATCAAACGCCAACACTGCCAGTAATTAGCAACTTCGTTAATAATTCGGTCTTCTAATTTTGCCTGTTGTTCTGGTGTTAAGATATCCAGAATTTCATTGTTGGCAGTAACAAGTACTAAATTTCGATTCATCAAATTTGTGGCAATTCCTCGCACTATTGGAAGACGCTGTTGAAGGGCATTGTCTAATTGTGAAGGGTTGAGACTGAGAGCTTGATTAGCCGTAATATTTGATGATTGAGTAAGATTAGAGTTCTTTTCAACGAATTTCAGCCGAAAAACTCCCAATAAAGCCAGGGGATTGAAATGTTCAGATGCTTTCGTAGGAGTGGAGGCGGGTTCATCTGGTGACAGGTAATTAACAGCCTCTAGTACATTTTGAATGGGACTATCAGCATTGGGTAGAGTTTCAGGCTGGAAATCGGTATCATTTGGTTGTAACTTTAATCTAGTTTGTGGTTCTCTAGTATGTAGCGTTTTCCCAGATGATTCAGATGACTTAAACAGTAGATACACTGGGTAAAGTAGTACCTCGACACCCCACTTAGTGGCGACTTGCAAATGCCGAAAGGTATGTTCCCACTGTTGTGTCACCCGCCGAGATTGCTGGTGGACAAAGTTAAATAGTCTGCTTTGATAACGACCAGAGGAACCAGAAGACATAGTAGTAATTTTTTAGTTCAAGTCTTGTTAAGTTGTGAGACTCGCGCCAAACAATAAAAACGACCAACACCTCATATTAGCGAATATATGACCCCGACTGTCTCTCAATCCCAGACCAAATTTATCTCACAAGCAATTGAGCAACTGCGCTCTTTTTGTCAAGTTAATATCCAGTCTACGTGGCTGTATCAGGAATCTGACTTAGTTATTACTGATGTTGTAGCTGCTGATTTGTCTGATTGGCAACCTGCCCAGTTGAATGCTAAAGAACATATTGCTTGGACGGGTGGGAGAAAAGTGCTATGGCTAGTGCAAAGATTGGTGGTTCCCCAAGATTTACACGGTTATCCCTTAGCTGGGTTATCTTTGCGGCTGGCGTTGGTTTGGTGGGCGGATTCTGCTGAGATTTATATAAATGGCGAGTTAGTGCTGGAGGGTGATTTATTTGATTGTTCGCCGAGAGTGCTTCTGTGTGAGGGGGTGAAGCCAGGGGAAGAATTCACTGTGGCTTTGCGGTTAGTGAGTCCGGGACATTGTGATGGTGCTTTAGTGCGATCGCTCCTAGTTTATGAGTCTTATGTTGATAATAATCCCGATCCGGGTTTTGTGGCTGATGAGTTAGCTGTAGTGCAACTTTATTTAGAAAAATTTGCGCCGGAGAGGTTGGATGTTTTGGCGGCGATGGTGGGGGAGATTACGAACCGCAGAGGCGCAGAGGACGCCAAGGAAGAGTTAGTAAGATCGTTTTTGTCTCTACGTCAAAATTTAATTCAATCCGACATCTTAGCCCCCCTTGGAAAGGGGGGTTGGGGGGATCAAAAATCTAAAATTTTTTTACTGGGTCATGCTCACTTAGATTTAGCATGGTTATGGCCTGTGAGTGAAACTTGGAATGCGGCGCAAAATACTTTTGAGTCGGTTTTGAAGTTGCAAGCAGATTTTCCTGAGTTAATTTTCTGTCATTCAAGTCCCGCACTTTATGCTTGGATTGAAGAACATCGCCCGGATTTGTTTAGGGCAATTCAAGCACAGGTAGCTGCTGGACGTTGGGAAGTTGTCGGCGGAATGTGGGTGGAACCAGAACTCAACATCATTGCAGGTGAATCAATAGTCCGTCAGTTATTGTATGGTCAGCGCTACATCCAGGAGAAATTTGGCAAGCTTTCAACTGTAGAATGGGTTCCAGATTCTTTTGGTTTTTGTGCCACTTTACCGCAGTTTTTCGCTAATGCCGGAATTGAGTATTTTGTGACGCAGAAGTTGCGGTGGAATGATACTACTAAATTAGATTATGGGGCTTTTTGGTGGCGATCGCCTGATGGCAGTGAAGTCTTTAGTTTGATGTCTGCACCCATCGGTGAAGCTATAGACCCAGTTAAAATGGCAACTTATGCTCTTGAGTGGCAAACCCAAACTAGTTTATCAGAATCTCTCTGGCTTCCCGGTGTCGGCGACCACGGCGGCGGCCCCACCCGTGATATGTTAGAAACCGCCCAACGCTGGCAAAAGTCTCCTTTATTTCCAGACTTAGAATTTACGACGGCTGAAAAGTATTTACAGCAAATCAGTAAAGGAGGCAGGAGGCAGGAGGCAGTAGGCAGTAGTGATGATTCTCTGTCATTCCCTACTTGGAATGACGAACTATACTTAGAATTTCATCGCGGTTGCTACACTACCCACGGAGATCAAAAACGCTGGAATCGGCGTTGTGAAAATTTATTATATCAAGCTGAACTATTTGCTACTTTGGCAACCGTAAGCTGTGGTTTGACATATCCTAAAGCAGAAATCGAAGCAGCTTGGAAGCAGGTGTTATTTCAACAGTTTCACGATATTTTACCTGGTTCTTCAATTACCCAAGTTTACACCGATGCGTTGCCTCAATGGCAGCAAGTGGAACAAGTGGGAACGAAAATATTACAAGAATCACTTTTAGCGATCGCATCTCACATTACCCTATCAGAACCACCAAAACCCGATAGTCTGCCTATTTTTGTTTTCAATTCTCTCAATTGGCAACGTTCTGAGGTAATCTCTGTAGCCTTACCCACACCACCAACAACTACCCAGGAATGGCAGATTTACGATGCTTCTGGAAACCAGCTTGTCTCCCAATTATCTGAACCATCAACCCTACTATTTCTCGCCAGCGAAATTCCTCCCGTAGGCTACCGCATATTTTGGCTTTCCCCTTCACTCTCCAATCCAGACGAGATGAATCGCGTTTCTCCCTTATCTCCCGCACTCTTCCCAGAATGGATTTTAGAAAATGAATTCTTGCGAGTTGTTATAGATCCCGACACCGGAGATTTATCAAGTGTTTTTGACAAAACTTATCAGCGAGAAGTTTTAAGTGGGGCGGGGAATCAACTGCAAGCTTTTAAAGACAGTGGGCAATATTGGGATGCTTGGAATATCGACCCCAATTATGCTCAACATCCCTTACCCTCAACAAATCTTCAATTTATTCAGTGGTTAGAACAAGGCCCAGTGCAAAGTCGCGTGCGCGTGGTGCGTCAGTTGGGTGAATCAGAATTTTGCCAAGACTATATTCTGCAAGCTGGTTCACCTCTGCTGAACATTGCTACAACTGTCAATTGGCAAGAAAATCATGTATTAGTGAAAGCTGCTTTTCCTCTAAATATTGAAGCTGACTTTGCTACTTATGAAATTCCCTGTGGCGCGATTCGCCGCCCAACTAAACCGCAAACTCCCGCAGAACAAGCAAAATGGGAAGTTCCTGCTTTGCGTTGGGCTGATTTAACAGCAGAAAACACACAGACAGAAGATACCGCAATCCCAAATCGTTATGGTGTCAGTTTGCTCAATGATTGTAAATACGGCTATGACAGCAAACCAAATCAACTCCGTCTAACACTGCTACGCAGTTCTAATTGGCCAGACTCAAAAGCTGACCGAGGTTTTCACGAGTTCAAATATACCTTGTATCCTCATGCTGATAGTTGGGAATCAGCCCACACAGTACGGCGTGGCTATGAATTGAATATACCGTTGCAAGTGATATTCAATTGGCCACTGGCTAAACCCTCCGCTACCGCTATCGGCACTATTGAAGGAGTAAGTTTCCTAGATTTATCAGCTGAAAATTTAATCTTAATGGCCTTGAAGCCATCTGAAGACGATCCACAGCAGTTAATTCTGCGATGTTATGAATCTCACGGAGAAACAGCCGAGTTATCTTTGCAAAGTGATTTAGGGTTAAATCTTGGAAATACAGTAGATTTATTAGAGCGTTCCGCCAGTAGTGAATTTTCATCTCAGCAACAAAATTTGATGATACAACCTTGGAAAATCGCCAATTTTAAGGTGATATCAGCGATTAATCCCAGTCTGAAGTGAGCCATCATAGTTAATGTTTAGTGATTAATAGAACAACTACTAACGTGGCAAGGCTAAATTTGTGCATTAGCAAACTCTTGTGGGATGGGCTTCTAGCCCGTCCTAATTAGCGGGCAAGATGCCCGCCCCACAAGAAAATTTATTGCAACATTTTAGTCTTGTCACGCCATTACTAACCATTAGATATCTGGTGAACTAAATATGTGTTATCCGAAATATTTAGTAGGCAAAATTCATGTAGCTGGAGGCTTCCCATAGCACTTTCTGCAAGCAAGCTACGCGTAGCCTTTCCGTTAGGAGAAGGGTATTATGCCTACGTCATTTTCACTTCTATCTCTAATAGCGTCGGCGGATAATCTGATATCGTCCGTAGGGCTGCCGTCGTTCAATAATCTGGCGTTGTCCAAAGCCCTGCCGTCGTTGGATTATCTGCCGTCTTCCGTAGGGCTGCCGTCCTCGGATTCTCTGGTATCGTCCATAGGGCTGCCGTCCGCGGATTCTCTGCCGTCCTCGGATTCTCTGGTATCGTCTTGACGACCGTTGAGCAATCAAAAGCTCTCCGGTTTTATTTCCAACCAGGTTAGCATCTGGTGCAACGCTCTGTTCATTCAGAGTATTACTTAGAGAAATATCTTTCGCTTCAGCTAATGAGGGCGGAGACACAAAGGCAAATAGCAATACTGCTATTGAAGATAACTTCCTGAAACCTTTCATGTTTTTGCTTCTCTAAACTTTCGGTAATAACTTTATTAAAACACTTTAAAGTCTGAAAGTTACCGCTCGCGCACTTTTTTAAAGTTAATTTAGGATGAAATTCAATATTGCAATTTCACTCTTTTGTATAATTGCAATTTTTATAATTTTGTGTATATAAATAGCTAGTATCTAACAGGATGTAATTTTTTTCACCACATAGATAAAGTATACAGTTATTAATTAAACAAGCTAATTTTTTATTGTAAGATTAGTTTAAAAGGCTTGCTGGGCAAGGTAAATGCCCTCACAAATTTTGATTTATAAAATCTTTAAATCGGACTTATCTCGATTCCACAAGATGTATCAAATACAAAGGATAACTGCTAAATATTCTTAGCGGAAGCTGTAAATAATAATCTTTCACTAAGTTTCTAGTTTCAGGCAACTATCTTGTTAAGTGCTGCGTTTTTCCTATCTTCTGCATAACTTCTTTACAAGAGGCTGCGGCAACGACTACGCTCACCGATCGCCTGCTTTCTGCCTCCTGTCTGATTGTTGAGCGTAGTCGAAACACTGCCTTACACGTCCTTTAAGGATATCTTCTGCTACCTCCACCCACTACACCAATTTTGTGGCGATAGGAAAGTTCAGCGCCGAACCAACCAGAAGCACTGGTTAGCGTACCGACAACAAGCGAGATTAACAGTCCCCAAGGTAGTATTCGGGATTCAGCGTCACCTAAACGTAGGAGAAAGTTAACGAGTGATAAAACTAATATAGAAACGTTAAGTATCAAATGCGTCCAACCGGCGGTGCGCTTGCGGACGCGTTCAATTTTCACAAAGTCGCTCAGACCGATCGCAGATGCAAGAACGCCTCCAGCTAATCCAAGTCCGATTAACCATAGCGAAGCCCTAGCCCAAAAGAAATCGCCAGTTAACCAGTAACCAATGTCACTACCCAAAGCGGCGGCTAAAAAGGCTATGGGAAAGATCACGCTCAAGGGGTGTAGGGGATGTCCGGCGATCGCAACTGTACTGGGTACACCGGTATCACGATACTCACTGTCGTTACTTTCAATAACTGGTGGAATATTTGGAAAAGGTGTTGAACCTGTTTGCGTTGTTTCTGTAGTTTCCATTATTAGTATCCTGAATTTATGAACCTTGCTTTACTATTTTAAGCTGAAGGAATTTTTTCAACATAAGCTTCAGCCTGTAATATTAGTTTACCTACTTCTACTTTTAGTTGGTTGACTTGCAAACTTATGCCGTCTAAATCAAAGTTACTTAGATTCAAAATTTCGCTAGTTTGATCGATCAAAGCTTTGGTCAACTCTGGCGATATTTCCTCACTTTCGCCATACTCGACATTTTCCAAAGCAACACTTTTTCCATTGCTGCTAATCCTGGGGACTGCGGAAAAAGCAACTTGCTGATTTTCCCCAGTTTCTACTAATTTTATGCTGGCATTTAGTGCTACTTTTCCATCACCCGGTAATCGAAAATCTACATTTTGAGGTTCAATTGTTTTTAGTTGTCCGTTAATATGTATTTTCTGACTTTGCAGTTGCGATCGCACATATTCGGAGTTGAAAGCACGATTAATATCAGCTTCGGTTAACACAACCTGTGCATTAGCTTCTGTCGGTTTAGTTAGTTCAATTTTACCAAAAGCCACACTTAGAGGATTAATGGCAACATTACTCATTTTCATATCCAATTCCTCCATACGGAGGTCTTTCTGCATAACTAAACCTTCACCTGCAATCGTGACTTCATCCACCTCTCCCTGAACCAGTTTCAGCGGGTCTGTTTTGATGTCTACATCTAAATTTTCTACTTCATCTAATTGACTAGATAATCCTATTTCTGCCGCTTTATTGAGAGCTTGCTCTCCTAATCCAGGATTGTCTGGCATTATGTAAATTAACTCCTAGTTAAAAGCACATCCTTGAGTAAATTTAATAAACTAACAGCAGAGTTTTATCTATCTGTCGATGGAATATAGATTTAAATGTTATCTATCTAATTTGAAATTTAAATTTTACTTATATACTACTTTTATCCTTTACTGCCTCTGCACTTGGAGCGATTTGTTATAAAATTGACACAAACCCAATATTTCAGTTGAGTTATTCTGACTGCTAAAACTTTTTTATTTATACAATGCTCTCAGAACGTTTTACCGCAGCCCTGATCTACGCCACCCAACTACACGCTAACCAAGTTCGTAAAGGTTCAGGTGTCCCTTATGTTGCCCATTTATTAGGTGTCACCAGTATTGCTTTAGAATACGGGGCAAATGAAGATGAAGCGATCGCAGCTCTGTTACACGATGCGATCGAAGATCAAGGTGGCGCTGCAACACGAGAAGAAATTCGCCGTCGCTTTGGTGACAATGTAACGGCAATTGTAGATGGTTGTACTGACGCTGATACAACTCCAAAACCCCCTTGGCGACAGCGCAAGGAGGCATATATTGCTCATATTCCTACAGCTTCCCCATCAGTACTGTTGGTGTCATCCGCTGATAAACTTTACAATGCCCAGTCTATTCTCAAAGATTATCGCATTTTGGGCGAATCACTTTGGGAACGTTTTCATGGGCGTAAAGAAGGTACTCTTTGGTATTATCGGGCGCTTTTAGAGGCTTTTAAAAAAACTGAAAGCACTGTAATAATTGAGGAATTAGAACGGGTGGTTTCGGAAATTGAAGTCTTAGCATCTACATAAAAAATTTATTTACCCAGAAGTAGATAAAAGATTTATTAGAACTAGACAAACGGATTTTTTACAAACACGATATAGTCATGTTTCTTACGAATAAATTTTGGCTTTTAGGTTCTCTCTCTAGATAAAAAACCTTTCTCTCGGCAGATAGGTGTACTGATATTATTATGACTGGTATGTTACCAATATGACGATAGTAAGACAAAACACCCTAAATCCAACTGTAAATCCTTCAGTAAATCCTCCAGAAAACTTGCCAGAAAAGTATGCAGAAGCAGAGCGGATGCGTGATGTTCTGCTTTTACTGCAAAACTTGATTAACAGTGAAGAAGCCACTGTAAAACTAATTCTGGATTGTCTTTATGATGTTGGTTCAGTCAATTTGATTAATCAAAAGCTTCGCCTGAAACCCTTAAACAGGGTGATGAAATTAATTGCCCGAATGTCTAAACCAGTTTTTAGAATCATAGCTTTAAATTGGTTTAAAAAGAACTGTCCGCAACTGATTACTAATTGGCTACACACGCAAGTCTCGTTTGAAAATCTCCAAAAGACACCCGAACAAGTAGCTATTGAAGTTGTACAACTAGAACCATATTCCATCCCACAAAGAGAAAGCCTGAGTCAAGAGATAAAAAATCTGCGCTATCAGGTTAGATGGCTAGCTGGAATTTCAATAATTGCGATCGCTGTTTTAGTAATAAAAGCCACTTGGTTAAACTGAAACCGATGAATTATGAATATCATGCCTCTGCCCAAACCGATCTTAGAGGACATAGAAATACACCTACTCTTGGAAGGTGTGTATCAATATTACGGTTATGACTTTCGCAATTATGCTCTTTCATCACTCAAGCGCCGTATTCAGGGCTTCATGCAATTAGAAGGGGTAGCAAATATTTCTGCATTGCAAGAGCGATTACTACATAATCGCGCTTATTTAGAAAGATTTTTGCTGGCTCTGACGGTGAATGTCACATCAATGTTTCGCGATCCCAGCTTTTATAATACCTTCAGAAATCAGGTTATTCCCTTCTTACAAACCTATCCGTTTATTCGGATCTGGCACGCTGGATGTTCAACTGGTGAAGAGGTCTATTCAATGGCAATTTTACTGCAAGAAGAAGGACTTTATCACCGTTGCCGTATATATGCCACTGATACGAATGAGAAGGTATTACAAAATGCCAAAAGTGGGATTTTCTCGCTGAAAATGATGCAGGAATATACTCACCTGTATTTAAAAGCAGGCGGCAAGAAATCTTTCTCAGAGTATTATACAGCAGCTTATGATAATGCTATTTTTCGAGCGTCCCTAAGAGAAAATGTTGTTTTTGCCCAGCACAATTTAGCCACTGATAGTTCTTTTAATGAGTTTAATGTGATTCTTTGTCGTAATGTCCTCATATATTTTAATCAGGCACTTCAAAAACGCGTACACGAACTGTTTTATAATAGCCTTTGCACCTTTGGCATCTTGGGTTTAGGAAGACAAGAATCTATCAGGTTCACCTCTTATGAGCAGTACTATGAAGAGTTAGTCAAGGGAGAGAAAATATATAGGAAAATAGCAGGTAAGTGAAAAGAATGCTTTAAATGGGTAATTGAATTATGAATTATGAATTATTCTAAAATAACTAATAACCAATACCCCGAAAATTAGGAATAAAATTGCGCTCGTTGTCAAAAGACAGTCTGTCAAACATTTTTTATTGTGTTCAGAAGATAGATTTAACGCTCTCTTAAGGTAAATTACACATTAAAGTATTTAAGGAGATTGTCGATGCAACTTCTCGAATGTCCTCATGTTGCAGTCATTGCTGGAGAAAATGCGGTTCATGTTTCTCAACTACCTTCTATATGGCAAGACATTGCTAGAGGAACCACGAGTGTCGGACTTTCCCAGCCCCAAAGCTATGTTGAGATGGCACAGCTATTTTTGTATAAATTAGAATGTGGTGATGTTGATTTATTTAGCGATCGCCCCCAACTAGCTCACCTAATACCATCATTTTCTCAGCTATTTGCACAACTAGCATGGGAAACCTTAGAGTTTTTTGGGCAAGACTTTCTCAAACACAGCTATCCGAACTTTACAGAAATTCTTTGCGATCTGGAGTCAAAAGGAATCGATTACGCTGATGAAGTAAAAGTGGCTCGCATCGGCATAGATTTATTTAATGAATTTGGTTATGAACTACCTGCTAGCTTTTATCACGTGCATTTAGCCCCAATTTACCGCGATCATGTTTTTGAAGAACGTGCTTTGCGATTCGATCGACGCGATATTGAGCATAAACGTGCTTGGGATGCCATACTCCATGCAGGTAAGGTATTTGCTATTCAAATGAAGGTGCAAAGTATTGCCTCTAAATACGGTTTTACTTATCAGCATGGCTGCGGTTGCAACTCTCATCTATCTTCTATTGATGTATCTCGTGGCGCGTTTGAATATGAATTGAGTTTCGACAAGCGTCAGCGATGGATTCGCAGTTTCATCTGGACTGCTTGGTACGAGTATGCCTTCTTTGCGATCGTACCTAATACGAGTTATTTGGTTTAATATCATGTCCGCCAAATTACCCATAATAAAAGAACCCCACCCCCAACCCCTCCTCGCTCTTCGGGAGGGGAGACAAAGCATAGCTTTGGCGGGGTGGGGAACTCCTGGTTTAATAAGCAATCAAGCGGATATGATATAACAGAAAGAATTCAGGAGTGAGGAGTCAGAATTCAGAATTGAATTCTGTGCGTCTGGTAGAAAGCGTCTCCGGCTCCGCTCCTGAATTCTTCTTCAAGAAATCGCCTCAAAAACCATTTGCGGAATCAACACTTCATCTTGTAATTGTCCAATACCTAAAAAGTGAGTCTCTTCTTGATAAACTCTCACTATCCCAGTAATATCAGAATCTAGAGAAACTCGCTGACCTTGACACCATTTTTGAGCAGGTATTGCTGGTAAAGTCACAGACAACAAATGTTGTAACGCTGCATCAGGGGCAAGAGGTTGAAACGTCCCGCCTTGCAATTTAGCTTCTAAGTCGGCGAAAGTGAGACTATTTGTTAAATCGAAACCACTGCTTTGGGTACGGAGCAAAGCCGCAAGTGTGCCGCCAGTTTCTAAGATTGCACCTAAGTCACGAGCGATCGCTCTAATATATGTACCAGATCCACAGGCGATCGCCACATCCAATTCGGGAAAATCTCCTTCTCTCCAGTCCAAAATATCTATCTGAAAAATTTCCACTGTTCGCACTGGAACTTCCACCATTTTTCCTTGGCGTGCTAAGTCGTAGAGACGTTTCCCATCCACTTGAATTGCACTATAATTCGGTGGGATTTGCTCAATCTTGCCTTCAAATTGTGCCAGTGCAGTTTTCACCTCTGCCAAACTCAATCCTGCACAAGCTTGAGAACTAATGATTTCACCTTCTAAATCATCGGTTGTAGTCCGCATACCCAGACGAATCGTAGCCTTATAAGCTTTGTTTTCTGGCAGATATTGCAATAATCTTGTGGCTTTACCAAGTGCGATCGGTAAAACGCCTGTAGCAGCTGGATCTAAGGTTCCTGCGTGTCCTACACGTTTGAGGCGCAACAACTTTCGCACCCGCGCTACGCAATCGTGGGAAGTCCAGTCAAATGGTTTGTTTAAATTGAGAAAACCTTGAAATAACAACACAAAATCATTAGTTACAGCTTCTAAAATTTTGCATTAAATTGGCAAAATATATATAAATTTATTTGCTCTGAAACCATGAAATGTGGAATGAGCGTATCTTTCTCCCCTGCTCCCCTGCCCCCTGCTCAAGAGCCTTTTGGTCACTGGGTACTACCAAAACAGTAAAAAGAAAATAATGTCAGCATTTCAGTTTCTCTTGCTCGAAGCCAATCTAACCGATGCAGAAGTCGTGCAAGCCACGCTGATCGAGGGCGGTATTAACTGTGAACTCTTGCGGGTAGAGACTCGCGCTGCTTTTATTAGGGCACTGGAGAGCAACGCCATCGACCTGATTTTGGCAGACTATGCCTTGTCTAATTTTGATGAGATGGCGGCACTAACGATCGCCCGTCGCCTACGTCCTGAAATACCGTTTATTTTCATCTCTGGCAGTTTGGGTGAAGAATTGGCGATTGAAGCGATCAAACAGGGCGCGACAGATTATGTACTCAAGCAACGCTTAGGGCGGTTAGTGCCATCGGTACAACGAGCATTGCAGGAAGCCCAAGAACTTGACAAAGATATTACCAAACGTAAACAAGCTTTATCAGCCATTGAGTCAGACCTGAAAGATACGCAACTACTGCACGAATTGAGCGCGAGGCTTGTAACCGAAGGCGACATTCAGACGCTTTACCAGGAGATTATAGCTGCCGCGATCGCTCTGACGCGGGCGGATGCCGGAACAGTACAAATTATCGACGAAGCAACACAAGAATTGGTGCTGCTGGCGACGCAGGGCTTTGAGCGGAATATGACCGAGTATTTCTACCGCGTGAATGCGAGTTCCAACACGCCCTGCGGCATCGCACTTAAGAACGGCGCTCGTATGTTTGTTGATTTCGACGTACCTGAGAGCGAAGACTCCGATGGTTCAATGCGAATACACGTTGATGCCGGATATCTCTCGGCGCAGTCAACCCCGTTGATCGCTCGATCGGGCAAATTGATCGGTATCGTTTCGACCCATTGGCGCGAACACCGCCGACCGAGCGATCGCGAACTGCGCTTTCTCGATTTACTCGTCCGCCAAGCCGCTGATTTGATTGAGCAACGGCAGGGCGAAGCTGCATTGCGTGAATCAGAAGCCCGGATGCAGCTTATCACCAACCTCGTCCCCGACCTGCTCTGGGATAGTGAACCTAACGGATTTACCAACTGGTATAACCAGCAGTGGCTGGAATATACGGGGCAAACCTTTGAGCAGGCGATCGGCTGGGGCTGGGTAGATACGATTCATCCGGACGATCGCGAAGGATCTGCCCAGCGTTACCGAGAAGCGGCCGAACAGGGCATACGGCTACGACAGGAACACCGCATTCGCCGCTACGATGGAGAGTACCGCTGGTTCGTTGTCAATGCGTTTCCGCTCAAGGATGAGAGCGGCAAGGTCATCAAGATGTACGGCGCGGCGACCGATATTCACGAAGCGCGTGTCGCGATGGAAGCTCTGCGTGAGTCGGAAGCAAAATATCGATCGCTCTTTCAATCAATGGATCAGGGCTATGCAGTCGTCGAAGTTCTGGCAGACGACAACGGCGAATGGAACGACTTTCTCTTTTTGGAAGTGAACCCTGCATTTGAGCAACAAACGGCAGTGAGCAATGCAGTTGGACGCAAAGCCACCGAGATTTTGGGAACGCCAAACCCCGCCTGGGCGAAAATTTATGGTCGAGTCGCCCAAACAGGGGAACCTGTGCGCGTTGAGGAGAAGGAAAAAACGCTCGATCGGGTCTTTGATCTCTACGCCTTCCGTTTGGGTGAAGCCGAAAGGCGTTGTGTAGCGGTTCTGTTTACCGACATTACCGAAGGCGTGCGCGTCGAAGACGAACGCAAACAGCACGATGCAAATCTCGCCTTTTTAGCCGAAGTCAGCCAAGACCTTGCACGTCTGACGGACATTGACGAGACGATGAATGCGCTGGGCGAAAAAATCGGCAGACATTTCGGCCTGTCAGCCTGCGCCTTTGCCGAACTTTATGGGTCGGCTGGAATTGCAGTCATCGACTACAACTGGCATCGCAGCGACGTGCCGAGCCTGCGTGGCACGTATCGCATGCAAGAGTTTTTAACACCCGAAGTTATGCAACTTTGTCTCGCAGGAGTTGATATCGTCATCCGTGATGTGTTCGACGACCCCCTGACCGATGGCGAGCAGTTTGCGACTCTGAATATCGGCTCTTTCCTCAGCATACCGCTTATACGCAATGGCGAGTGGCAATTCCTGCTCGTTATCTATCGTAGCGAACCCTATGACTGGCACGACGACGAAATCGAACTGACCCGCGAACTCGCCAACCGCATCTGGACGCGGCTTGAACGCGCCCGCGCCGAAGTAGGGTTGCGCCAATCAGAAGAAAAATATCGGCTGCTGTTCAATTCGATCAACGAAGGTTACGCCCTCTGCGAACTGCTGTATGACGACGATGAAAAGGCGATCGACTGGAAAATTTTGCAGGTCAACCCAGCGTTCGAGTCCCTAACCGGACTGCGCGATGTCGCAGGTAAAAACGCGACTCAACTGAATCAACCGTTGAATCAGAACTGGCTGCAAACCTTTGGCACGGTGGCTCAAACAGGGGAATCAACCCGGTTTGAACACTACATCGACAGTGTAGATTGCTGGTTCGATATTTTGGTGTCGCGCATCGACGAAGATAAATACCACATTGTCGTCGTATTCAACAACATTACCGATCGCAAACAGGCACAAGCCGATCAAATTCGCCTGATTCAGGAACAAGCTGCCCTTCAACAAGAACGCCAACGCGCCGAATCTCTGGCAGAACTCGATCGCGCCAAAACCCTCTTCTTCAGCAACGTCAGCCACGAATTCCGCACTCCGATAACGTTGATACTCGCTCCCCTGCAAGATGCCTTGAGCGATTCGGTAAATCCCCTAACTTCTTCACAACGGGAACGGCTAGAACTAGCACATCGCAATAGCTTGCGTTTGCTGAAACTGGTCAATACCCTGCTCGACTTCTCTCGCATCGAAGCCGATCGCCTGAAGGCAAACTACGAACCCACCGACTTATCCACCTACACGGCGGAACTGGCAAGTGTTTTCCGCTCGGCGATTGAGAATGCCAATTTACAGTTAGTCGTCGATTGTCCTCCCTTGCCCGATCCCATTTACGTCGATCGCGAAATGTGGGAAAAGATTGTCTTGAATCTGCTCTCCAATGCCTTAAAATTTACCTTCGAGGGTATAATTTCCGTCTCGCTCAAACCCAAAGCAAACACAGTTGAATTGATAGTCAGCGACACGGGCGTAGGTATTCCCGTTTCCGAACTGCCTCACCTGTTTGAGAGGTTCTATCAAGTCAAAGGCGCGAAGGGGCGCAGCTATGAAGGCTCAGGCATTGGCTTGTCTCTGGTGCAGGAACTCGTCAAGCGGCACGGCGGCGCGATCGCCGTCACGAGTGCAGTAGACCAAGGCACAACCTTCACCGTCACCATCCCCACCGGAACCGCCCATCTACCCGCCGACCAAATTTGGCTTGCTTCTACACTGGTATCGTCGGCTGTAACTGCAAACGCTTTTGTTGAAGAAGCCTTACGTTGGCTACCTGAAGAAGAGGAAGGGGGCAGGGGGCAGGGGGCAGGGGGCAGGGGGCAGGGGGAACTGCCCTTGACGAAAGCACAGAATTTCAACTTCAAAGTTCGGAGGTTCAAGCTCAGAACTCGGAAGTTCAAGCTCAAAGCTCGGAGGTTCAAGCTCAGAACTCGGACGTTGAGCTTCTGAACTCGGAAGTTGAGCTTCTGAACTCGGAAGTTCAAGCTCAAAGCTCGGACGTTGAGCTTCTGAACTCGGAAGTTGAGCTTCTGAACTCGGACGTTGAGCTTCTGAACTCGGAAGTTGAGCTTCTGAACTCGGACGTTGAGCTTCTGAACTCGGAAGTTCAAGCTCAGAACTCGGAAGTTCAAGCACAAAGCTCTAAGAGGGCGCGTATTCTCCTAGTGGATGACAACGCCGATATGCGCGGCTATCTCAGGCGGTTGTTAAACCAGTACTACGAGGTGGAAGCTGTAAATGATGGGTTAGCCGCACTGAATGCGATTCGCTCTGGTGGAAGTGCCATCTATGACTTGGTGTTAGCAGATGTGATGATGCCCAGAATGGATGGATTTGAGTTACTGCGATCGCTACGAGCTTCACTAAATACCCAGACAATCCCGATTATTTTGCTCTCTGCCCGTGCTGGCGAAGAATCACGGGTGGAGGGTTTAGAAACTGGCGCAGATGACTACTTAATTAAACCCTTCTCGGCACGGGAATTGTTAGCGCGAGTCAATGCTAACCTCCAATTAGCACAACTGCGACGCGAAGCAGTCTACCGCGAACAGGTAATGCAGGCAGTACAAACGCTCAACGATCGCTTGGAGCAACAGGTGAAAGCGCGGACTGCTCAACTAGAAGCCATCAACCAAGAACTGGAGGCGTTCTCTTCCTCGGTATCCCACGACTTACGAACGCCGCTACGCTACATCAGCAGCTTTGCCGAACGATTGCAAGGCAAGCTCAATGCAACCCTCGTTGATGCATCCAGTTTGCAAAGTCTCAACATTATCACCAAATCTGCTCTTGAGGCAGAAAAAATGGTAGACGACCTGCTGGAATTTTCTCGCCTGGGGAAGACAGAAATTCATTTGACTACTGTTAATATCAGTCAATTGGTGCAGCAGGTGCGAGAACAATTGCAGCCAGAACTGGTTGGGCGATCGCTCCACTGGGAAATCGAGCCATTAACAACGGTAGAGGCTGACCCAGTACTGCTGCGGCTAGTACTGCAAAATTTGCTGTCGAATGCTGTCAAGTATACGCGCAATAACACCGAAGCTGCCATCAAAATTGGTAGGATTGAGCAGGAGCAAGAAGTGATTTTCTTTATCAAAGATAATGGTGCAGGGTTCGACATGAAATACTGCGATCAACTATTTAGCATGTTTCAACGGCTGCATCCCCAAGAAGAGTTTCCTGGCACGGGAGTCGGGCTTGCTACTGCACGGCGGATCATTCATCGACATGGCGGACGCATCTGGGCAGAAGGCGCAATCGACCACGGCGCAACGTTTTACTTTTCGCTGCCAAAACATGAGGTGTAGTTATGACAGCACTGCGCTTTCTTTTGCTGGAAGACAATCCCCTTGACGCAGAGGTGATAGATGTCACCCTAACCGATGGCGGCGCTAATTTTGAACTGCTCCGGGTAGAAACTCGCGCTGAGTTTGTGAAGGCATTAGAAAGCAATGCGTTTGACTTGATTTTGGCAGACTATGCTTTGCCCGGTTTTGATGGCATTTCCGCCTTGAAAATTGCCCAAAACCTGTGTCCTGAGACGCCCTTTATTTTCGTCTCTGGCAGTATGGGCGAAGAATTGGCGATTGAAGCACTGAAACTGGGAGCTACCGACTATGTGCTAAAGCGCAACTTACGGCGGTTGGTTCCTTGTGTCCAACGAGCGCTGCGAGAAGCCCAAGAAAAGCGCGATCGCCAACTTGCCGAAGCAGCACTGCACCAAAGCGAAGCCCGCCTGCGTCAAGTTGCGGCCAAACTGCCTCATGGTGCTGTGTTCATTGTGGATCGAGATTTGCGCTACCAGCTGGCAGAAGGCGAAGCGCTGGAGTGGGTCGGTATGACTACGGAAAACTTTGTCGGCAAAACACTCTGGGAAGCCCTCGAACCCGCCCTGGCAGCCAGCTACGAACCCTACTACCACCAAGCTCTCAATGGCGAATCATTTACCTTAGAACACAACAGCCACGATCGCTACTATATCTCTCATGGCACACCCTTACGCAACGCTCGCGGTGAAGTTGATGCTGTGCTGGCAATGTCCTACGACATTACCGTTCGCAAACAAATCGAAATTGCCCTCAAACAAAGTGAAGCTCGCTTTCGGTTAATGGTGGAAAGTGCAAAAGAATATGCCATTTTCACCCTCGATCCCAACGGTGTGATTACAAGCTGGAATGCTGGTGCGGAAAGCTTGTTGGAGTATTCAGAAGCAGAAATAATTGGCTGTGATAGTCGCTGCCTTTACACCCCCGAAGACAACGCCCAAGACCGCGCTGGAAGAGAATTGCAGACCGCCCAAACTCAAGGACAGGCAGAAAATGAGTGCTGGCATATGCGAAAGGACGGTAGCCGCTTTTGGGGTAGTGGCTTTGTGATGCCCTTACGCGATGAAGCCGACAACGTGCAAGGATTTATCAAAATCATGCGCGATGTCACCTCACAGCGGCAAGCCGATGAACGCTTGCAGTTGCTCTATGAGATTACCAGCAATTTACTTGCGGTTGAGCAACCGATGACGCTGATGCACAATTTATTTAGCAAACTCTCACCCCCGCTAGGGTTGGACTATTACTACAGCTACATCGTCGAGTCAAAAGACAATCGCCCCAGACTGCATTTGCAAAACTATGAGGGCATTAGTCAAGAGATGGCAGAGACGATCGAGTGGCTTGAGTTCGGTGAAGACCTTTGTGGATGGGTAGCTCAAGAACGACAGCAACTCGTTCTCGATCGCGCCCAAATTGCCACTCATCCTCATGCCCAAACCCACCGCGACCTGGGTGCCACCGCTTATGTCGGTCAACCGTTAATTGTCCAAGAACGGTTATTGGGAACTATCTGCTTTGCTAGCTGCACCCGCACTCGCTTTACCTCAGAAGAAATTGATTTGCTGCAATTAATGTCTGAGCAAATAGCGATCGCCCTCGACCGAGCCAACCTAATTGTTTCGATTCAGAAACAAGCAGAACAGTTGCAACGAGCTAACCAAATTAAAGACGAGTTTTTAGCGGTGCTGTCTCATGAGTTGCGATCGCCCCTCAACCCGATCTTGGGCTGGGCACAACTGCTGCAAAAAGGCAAGCTCAATCCCGCCCGTCAAAGCGAAGCACTACTAACGATTGAGCGCAACGCCAAATTGCAATCACAATTAATTGAAGACTTACTCGACGTTTCGCGGATTATGCAGGGCAAGCTGTCCTTAACAGTGGCTCCCCTTAATTTAATCTCTGTTATTTCTGCTGCCCTAGAAACAGTGCGTTTAGCAGCAGAAGCAAAAAATATTAACTTACAGATCGATCTCGAACCCACTGCACCTATCTCTGGTGACGCTGCCCGCTTGCAGCAAGTCGTGTGGAACTTGCTTACCAATGCCGTCAAATTTACACCAGATGACGGACAAGTAATCATTGAATTAAGGCAAATTGCAGGGCAGGCTCAAATCCGGGTGATCGATACAGGCATTGGCATTCAACCGGAATTTCTACCGTATGTGTTTGATTATTTCCGACAAGAGGATAGCTCAACGACACGCAGATTTGGTGGCTTGGGTTTGGGGCTAGCGATCGTCCGCCAAATTGTAGAACTGCACGGTGGCACAGTCAAAGCAGAAAGCTTGGGTGAGAATCAGGGCGCAACCTTTACAGTTCAAATACCGATCTTGAACCAGTCAGCAAAAATTGAACTTGAGTCAGATCGCGCTGATGCAGAAAACGCAGAGACTCCTTTAAGCAACCTGGAAATTTTGGTCGTGGATGATGATACTGATACTCGTGAGTTTCAAGCATTTTTGCTAGAAGAAAATGGCGCAAAAGTCACAGCCGTAGCGTCTGGGCTAGAAGCATTGCAAGTACTTGATAGTTTCATTCCTGATGTAATTGTGAGTGATGTAGGCATGGCTGATATGGATGGCTATATGCTGATCCAGCAGATTCGTTCGCGCCCACCCAATCAAGGAGGAACGATTTTGGCGATCGCACTTACCGGTTATGCCGCAGATATTGACCAACAAAAAGCCTTAACTGCCGGGTTTCAAGCTCATATTACCAAGCCATTAGAACCAGAGGAGTTAGTGAGGAAGATTGTCAACCTGCTAGAACACAACTAAGATGCTTAAAACGTCAAGTTGATGATGGAGATACTTGACCGAATAATTCGTAATTCGTAATTCGTAATTCGTAATTCGTAATTAATAATTAATTCATTAAGGGTACAAGCCACTTAATTTATACCAATTTAATTAATGATTGCAACACATCCTTCGGTAGAGACGCGATGAATCGCGTTTCTACAAATGGTCTATTTGTCGCATTCTTTTTTCAAATTGGTATCACATTAAATTGGTATTAGGTGTGGGGTAATAATTACGAATTACGAATTACGAATTACGAATTATTTTGACCCATTGGGAATAATTTCGGTAAGCTAACTGTAACTTTAGTTCCTTGTCCCACTTCACTCGACAAGGCAATATTGCCACTATGTAACTCGACACAAGCTTTAGCGATCGCTAGTCCTAAGCCTGTACCAGGAATTGTGTCAACGTTACTTCCACGGCTGAAGGATTGAAACAAATTTTCTCGATCTGCCATCGGGATACCAATTCCACAGTCTTTAATGTAAAAAATGGTTTCTGATTCTTTGCCAATCAGGTGGAATTCTACACTACCTCCATCTGGAGAGTACTTAATTGCATTGGACATTAAGTTAATAAAAATTTGCTGCAAAAGTCCGCGATCGCCCCAAAATCCATGATGATTACCAGTAATTTTAAAAATCAATTCGTGGCGATCGCCTACTGTTTCTCGCTCTTGTTCTAAAAGGTCAGAAAAAAATTGTAGTAAATCGACTGAGATTGGTTGAAACTTGGGTTTTTCCAGTTCAAGTTGGTTAACCAGAAGCATATTATCCACGAGTTTGGACATATACCTTGCTTTCTGTTCAATGATTCCTAAGAACCTGTGTTGTTTAGACTCATCTAGTTGCTGGCTATGTTTTACCAAAGTTGATGCCGCAGCCAGAATTGAAGTTAAGGGTGTTCGATACTCATGGGAAACCGTTGTAATTATTTGGGATTTAAATACATTGAGTTGCTTTTCTTTGGCAAGGGCTGCTTGAGTTTGGGCTAACAATTCCGCCTGTTGAATAGCGATCGCTAACTGTACTGATACTTCATTAAGCATTTCTGCATCATCAGTTTGCCACTGTCGTTCCCCGGAATTATGGTGAGCAATCAATAAACCCCAAAGCTTGGGTGTTGGGTTCCCATTGTTGCTCAGATTAATCGGAACTACCAGATTTGCCTTAGTATTAAATTGCTCTTTTAGGCTGACACAATTACACAAGCCAAGCTCATAGATATAAGGGATTGGGGATTGGGAATTAGGCACAAAAGGCAGAGGGGCGGAGGGGCAGAGGGGCAGAGGGGAAAGACCTACTGCAACTTCTCCTCTGCTCCCCTGCTCCCCTGCTCCCCTGCTCCCCTGCTCCCCAGTCCCAGCGCCGACGCGATCGCACAATGCCACAGTGCGGTATGACTCAACTGATGAGGCGACTATTTTACCATCTGTATCTGGGGCAAACTGATAAACCATGACGCGATCGCACTTCAGAAGTTGCTGAACCTCAGCTACAGCCGTATTCAAAATTTGCTCTAAGTTAAGAGACTGGCGAATTCGTAAAGCAGTTGTGGCAATTAGGCGTTGTCTCTCCTGAGTTTTGAGCAGTTGGGCTTGCAAGCACGACTGCTTAATGGCGTTGCGGACTGCTAGTTGCAGCACATCCTGTGTCAGATTTTGCTTGACTAAGTAATCCAAAGCACCCCGTTTCATTACCTGCACAGCGATTTCTTCATCACCGCGCCCTGTCAACATAATCACAGGGACAGAAGTCTTAAATATCTCCTGCTGGATGCGATCGAAAAATTCTAACCCACTCATATCAGGTAGGCAAAAATCCAGCAAAATCACATCACAGCGTACTTTTTGGCACAAAGCAAGTCCTTCTTCTGCACAGTCTGCCTCTAAAATCTGGTAGGACTGGTGCGGATCTTTCAAAAGATATCGACGATAGATTTTCCGATCTGCGGCACAATCATCGATGATAAGTAGCGTCCATGTGTCCAACATAAGGTTATGAGGATCAGGGAGCTATATAGATCCCTTTTATCCAGATTGTGTTTTCTTGCATAATTCTAAAAATAATATAAAATAACTGTAAATAAAATCTAAATTCTTTAGTAATCCTAAAGAAATACCAAATAGTCAAAAAATAGAAAAATCGGGAAAAGGAATCTAACAGAGACAAACAGACACAGTGACTCAAAGAGGAAAATGTCTCTGTGTCCTCTGAGCCGTCTCCTTTATTATCCTTTTTTCCCTACTGCTAGATCGACAAAAAATAAATAAATTAATCCAACACAGGCGGCGTATTAGCTTCAAGCCAGTAGTCTACAAATGCCTGGATCGTCTTTTTTAGTTCTTGAGCATCCATCGGTTTTACCAGATATCCATTTGCGCCCTTTTGGTAGCACAATTCAATATCCTTGGGGTTAGATGATGTGGTAAAAACAACGATGGGAATTCCCTTGAAACTCTTATCTTGCTTGAGCCGATCTAAAATGTCACGCCCATCAATACCTGGCAAATTGAGATCGAGCAAGATTACAGAGGGTCGTAATGCTACTTTTGAGTTGGGTAGGTCTTCGTCCTTAGCGTAGGCATCGTTTCCCTGTTGATAAAGGAACTCTAAAACCTCATCCCCATTCGTACAACGGTGTATGGGGTTCTGGACGGACATACGCCGCATCAGACGTTGCAGCATCCGAAAATCTTCATTGCTGTCCTCAACAACGAGCAGCGGTTCATGAAGTTTTTTTGTCATTCGTGGTATTAAAAGAGCTTAACAAAAATATATATTTAGTCATTATCTTAAACTATTCCAGCGTAAAATAAAAAATTGAGCCAACGCCTACGGTAGATTCAACCCAAATGTGACCGTTATGAAGCTCAACAATCTTCTTAACAATAGCTAATCCTGCACCTGCTCCTCCACCGTACTTTTGCTGGGAATGGAGCCGCTTAAATAATCTAAAGATAGTTTCTAGGTGATGCTGGGGAATTCCAATGCCGTTATCTCGGATATAAAATATTGGGGAAGGTGGGGCCCCGTCTGGGGATAAGGGGTAATGGGGATTGGAGATTGGGTTAAGAAAAATCTTCCCTAGTCCCCAGTCCCTAGTCCCCAGTCCCTCATCTAAGTAGCCAATCTCAACCCATTGCTCTGTCTTATCGTTATATTTGAACGCATTACCAAGCAGATTACTGAAGACTTCATTAACCAGCACTCGATCGCACAAAACTGTTGGTAAAGGTCGAGGAATGCGGATATCCACAAGCCCAGAGTCTTGGCGACTAGCACGAAAAATGTCGATTACTTGGTTGAGTAATTCGTTGAGGTCAGTTGCTTGCAAGCGCAGTTGTGCTTGTCCTAACTGCGATAATCGCAGCAGAGCATTAATCAGAGTTTCCATGCGTACAGACAAGGATACTACTGTTTGCAAGCACTCCATTCCGTCATCATCTAATACTTGGGCATAGTCTTCTAGCAGCACTGTTGAAAAGTTATAAATGCCTCGCAAAGGTTCCTTGAGGTCATGGGAAGCGGCGTAGGCAAAGGATGCTAGTTCTTGATTGCTGCGCTCTAACTCCAGGTTGATTTTAGCTAATTCATCCGCTTTCGAGAGTACAATACCAACGATCGCATTATTCAAAGCGATCGCACTGTCTAGTTCGCAAGGTTTCCAGGGTAGAGAAGTTAATCTAACCGTTTCTTGCCATTGTTCAAAGGATTTTCGGGGAGACAGGGTATAGCTACCGTCTGCCTGTGCTTGCATGGATTCTTGTGGATTTCCTGCCCAGTGTACTGTTTGAAGAACTTCAGGGCGAAACCAAAGGATATAATAGCGCCGAATTTTAGAAATCCGCAGTAGCAACAAGCCACTAGCAGTATCTTTAAATACTAGTGCCTCTTGGTAAAGCTTCGGCAGAGAATCAGTAGCAAACAGATTGTCACTAACTTGGGTATTCGCCCATTCAATGAGTGCCCGAACTTCATCAATATTTGGTGTTGTTCCCACAAGGGTAATTTCATTATCCAGACAAACCGCAGCTCCAGAAGCACTAACAAGATCGAGCAAGCGAATTTCCGGTTTAATTAAGGCATCGATAAAATTGTCTGCTTGGGAAATAGATTCTAGAAACTCAGACTGTAGCGATTTGAGTTTTACTTTATAATCCCATTCCGAGTTACTAATTTTGTGTGCTAATTCTGAAGATGCAATCTGTCCCAAAAATTCGCACATCTTGCGGACTTCGTAAGAAATATACTTTGGTGTTTGATGGTGACAGGATATTAATCCCCAAAGTTTCTGCTCTTGAATAATTGAAATCACCAAAAGAGCCTTCACTCCCATATTTTGATGATATTCAGTACAACACCAATCAAAACTCCGTAGCAGACAGTAGCTTAAGTCAAGATGCTGATGTGTTGTCGGATTTTCCGTTGGAACTAGTTTGACAGGTTCGGCAGTCAAATCGGGGAGAAATCTCAGAAAGCAACGCGTGTATAACTCCCTAGCCTGCGCTGGAATATCTGTAGCGGGATAGTGAAGTCCTAAATAAGGTGATAAATCTTCCCGTTTAACTTCTGCAACCACAGAACCCGCTTCTGACTCGTCAAATTGATAAACCATCACCCGATCGAAACCGATGATTTTTTGGACTTCTTCAGCTACTAAATGCAAAAATTCTCCCAAATTCGATGTCTTTTGCATTTTAGCGATCGCTTCACTCGCAAAACTATGAAAGTTTAAGAAACTCATCTCAAATTCCGAGTCAGTTGGTTCTAGCTCCAGAATCACAGCTTCTTCTGTACGATGAGCAATAGCATCAAAGTATATTTCTCCATACAAAGTATTTATTAATACTTTAAACGCATTAGCGCTGCCAACCTTTTTTACTAAGCACTGCTTGACAATTTCCACTGGCTGAGGTTCAAGTAAATAGCTCAAAGGTTTACTGAGCAAATCTTCTGGAGCTTTACACAAATACACTTGGGTATTGTTACTAACTTGCAGTATCTCTAACTGATTACTGAGTGCCAGGAGAATGCCATGAGGTTGAATAGAGCCAGGTATGTGAATGGGTTTGCGATCGTGGTTAGTCAGGGCATTAGCTTGGGCTGTAGTATATTCCGGCTGGCTCATAACTTAACTTATGTAAAGCTAGTTTTAAAATAGCGTAATTAAATGTCATATTTCTTTAAAGTATATGCTGATAAGTATGAATGCGATCGTATCTATCTGTGCTTGTTACGCTTTTTACAGTTACTAATGTAAGTGAAAATAATTAGAGGATGGTCTAATAACGTGGCAAGGCTTCCGTAGCAAAAATTGAGCCTCTGATTTTTTAAAGGTGAAAATCAACTCTACAGACGTAATTAATTACGTCTGTACAAATCAAATAAAAATCATTACATGCAGCAACGCAACACCAATATCCAACATCCAAAATCCGAAGCTGACTATGGTGTTGGGAACTTTTTTTTGAACGAGTTTGGCTGCTTTGATATCCAATAATTGTGCTAATTCAGTTGTATTCAATGACTTAACGAGACTCAAGCCAAGAGGCTTACTAGAAATGCTTTGAGTGTAAGCGGCGTTTAGGTACGGTGTGTATTGCGGCTTGCCTGCAATGTATGTTTGGAAGAAAGGTAAACTTAAAACATTCATGTAACGACGCGCTTGAGAAGCATCGCCAATCATATCAGCAGGTAATGCTACTTGTTGATTTGCAGGGTTTGCATTGCCAATGGTGGAGAAGTGTGTACCACCTTCAAGCGTGACGAGATACTTTTGAGGATTCGTTAACCAGGAAAAAGGTAAAATTTGCTCGGATAAAGCTGGGGCAACTGTATCATCACTACTACTGACAATCATCACTGGAGTTTTAATTTGACTTAAGCCAGCTTTGCCGAAAATCGAACTAGTAATAGGATTAACTGCGATCGCAGCTTTTACTCTCTCATCCCGCAGGTTATAATCTTTGCCAGACTTGCTGATGCTCAATTCTAAAGCGCGACACTGGAGCAGTAAAGACATATTCCAGGTATTTTGGAGTGCTGCTGGTTGACAGTCTTGTTTTAGCTGCTCAAAGTTGATTTTAGCGCCTGCCAGGGCTAAGGCTGTGTAGCCTCCCAAAGATTGACCAAATACTCCAATTTGTTGCAGATTTAGGCGACCTTTAAACCGTGAATCAGATTGATTACCTTTTTGCAATTGATTCAGTATATATGTTATGTCCAAAGGTCGGTCTTGAAATTCGCTTGGTTCTGCTACTTCAATAGCGCGTCCTTTTAACAGAGAACGCAATTGTTTCGCATCACTACCAGGGTGATTGGGAACAACGACAGCAAATCCGTAAGAAGCTAAGTGAGTGGCTAAATATTGAAAGTTACTGCTGTCTAAACCCAAGCCGTGAGAAATGACAATTACCGGTGCAGCCTTTTGGACATTGGGAATGTAAACATCAGTCAATAAAAGTCGATTGCGGGTTGAGTCGAAAAACTTCAGGATGTATTTTTGCGACTTAAATTTTCCCGGAACCTTTAAATCGGGCAATTGCGAGAAATTTGGTTGAGAAATGCTCTCAGCTTCTATTTTAGACTTTTGGGAAACAACTGCGATCGCCAGATGGGTTTGGTTAACAAGTTTCTCCAATTCCGTAGCTATTTCAAAAGTCTCGGCGACATCAAGGCGAATGCTGCTGGTGGGATATTTACGCAACACATTTAAAAGTGTCAAGCCTCCCGATTCACCAGAGGCTAAAATTAGCGCCGAACGCAAAGTACTCAATCCTGGTTCTGGCTGATTGGTTTTAATCACTTGCGCCAATCGATGCAGTAAAAATTCTCCTTGGGGTGTGTAGAGAAGTTGCGAAACTACTACCGGACTAACTTTCACACGATTAAGCAAAATCCGCCGCAATTCTTGAAGCTGTTCTAAAGGCAGATATCGCTGATAGGCTGCTAAGTCTTCGTTAATTACACCTGTTTTAGCGTAGTTCTCTAAAGTCCTGACTGAAATGGAAAGCTCTAAAGCTGAATAAGATGCATAAATCCGCTCTGCTGCCAAAACAGAATTACTAATTCCAAACGTTGGCAGCACCATTGAAAGAACCAGCAATAAAGAATTTTTTCTGAGGGTGCTGGCCCAATTACCAAACAAACTATTCATCGCTCAACTGTTTCGGTGGTCTGGTTTTATCGGGTGTTGGCTTTGGTAGTTATTCGGGCGCCCTGCTTGGTTTACTTAAAGTTATTAGCCTCAATTTTATCAAAACAGAATTTAGGAGTCAGTAATTATAATTCAGGATGAATTAATGTATGACTTGCAAATGTAGCTGGCTTAAAATAAAGGGTATAAATGGGTTTATAATTTCCACTAAATCTAAGATTTAGTAGTCAAAAAAGTAGTGATTCCCAATGCCCTAGTAATCTTATTCTGACTCCTGAATTTTGATTTTTGAATTCTTCTTCAAGGTTTTTTCGGCTATCAAGTCAACAATTAAATCCTACAAAGTCACGCAGATGAGTAAAGTATCTAGATGACTTCAGTAGTTTGCCTTCACTATTAAATCATAACAAATAAAAAATAGTCTGCCTCAGTATTTATGTTGTAGCTTTGAATATTGCACAAATTCACTAGCTGAAAAATCCAGTAAAATTTCTGAAAAATATGGCGATTAATCAGCTTTTCCCAAGTGCGATCGCTACTGAACCTGTAACTACTAAACCTGCTCCCAATATTGCTGTAAGGGTGAAGTGTTCTGGTGGTATCCAATCAGGTGCAATAACTGATACAACTGCGACTGCTATTAATGTCACAATGGGAGCTAAAGCTATTACTGCACTTACTCGTGATGCTTCCCAATGTTGTAATGATTCAGAAAAAGCACCGTAAGCGATTAAGGTATTCAAGGCACAAAAAATTAACATTACTAAATGGAAACTATCGAGTATAAAAAGTGATTTAACTTTAGCTATAGGAGTGAATAATAAAGTACAGCCCCCATAAATGATCAACATGATGTTGGTGGAAGATAAAGATTGTAATAACTGCTTTTGTGCCAAAGCATAAATAGCCCAAGCCGTTGCTCCTAGCGCGATTAAAACACTACCTAGTATATATGTGCCATGTGCTGTAATTAAATTCGTTAGTTGTTCGTGAAAAAATAAAAGATAACCACAAATCATGACACTAACGCCAATCCATTGAGACAGCCGATAACGCTCTTTAAAAATTACTAACCCTCCAAAACCTAATAAAAGGCTAGATAATTGAATCAAAACTTCAGCGTTAGCAGGCGATGTTAATGCTAAACCTTGGGTAAACGAGAAGTAATTAATCCCTAAAAATATTGTTGCGATCGCTAATAATTTTCCAGAAGCAGAGCGCAATTGTTCTAATTTTGGTAATTTACCGCGTATCCCTAAATACATAGCAAGTAATACAAATGATACTAAAAAACGAAACCAAATAACGGTATAGACATCAAGTACTTGTAGAATTACTGCAAGAGCAATAGGTAAAATTCCCCATAAGAAGACTGTCAATAGCGATAATGCTAGCCCTAAGCGCCACCGACCAGAACTTTGATGTAGTAACATTAAAATATCCAAAAATTAGGACTGATAAGTAAGTTATATCTAATTTAAATATCTGAACATTTTATCAAACTCTTATCGATAAAATATATTAATAGTTTAGTTAATGCAAATTCAATATAGAATAATCATCAATTTATCCAAATTAATTTATGATTCGTAGCCCGAAGAGGGTGTATTTTTTTGTTCACGTAAAATTCGTAATTTGCGTGTTCATTTTACATGAATATTAAATTAAAAACTTCTTCGTAAATGTATACTTTATCTCGGTGTTACTTTAGAAAAAAACTATGGGGATTATACCCATAATCAGTTTAGTAATCTTCGCCACCGCTTTATCATGTTACTTATTGCTGACCTCAAGAGGTCGATTTTTGCTCAAATCTTTGGTGACAAAAATAAAGCGGCAAGAGTGGAGATTCAGATATGGCAAGCCTAATTACTTGAGATCGAGATTTTCAAGGACTATAACCATTGCTGCCATTATTCTGGCAGCGGTAATAGCTGGAAATACTGTATCAGCAGTTACAGGCCCGTCTCCAGTTTCGCTCAAAAGCGTATCGGTTCCAGAACCTGACAATCTTGGAGACTTTGTAGCAGACAAAACAGCTGCAATCAAGTTAGGAAAGACTCTTTTTTGGGATATGCAGATTGGGAGCGATGGAAAGACCTCCTGTGCTAGTTGTCACTTTCATGCTGGAGCCGACAATAGATCCAAAAATCAGATTGCTCCTGGGCTTTTGCGGGTCAACGCCGATGGTACAGAGAATCCAGATTCAGTTTTCAATGTCGGCGGACTACCAAACTATCAGCTTAAACCAGGAGATTTCCCCTTCCACAAGTTGTCAAACCCCAACGATCCTAAGACTGTTGTATCTGACCGTAACGATGTCAGTTCTTCTCAGGGGATCTTCAATACGAAGTTTGTGGATGTCACACTTGGTAATGCAGAAGACAAAGTTACAACCGAGCCAGATCCGGTGTTTAACGTAAAAGGTATCAATGTGCGGCGCGTTGAGCCGCGTAACACGCCAACCGTGATTAATGCTGCATTCAACTTCCGCAACTTTTGGGACGGAAGGGCACAAGATATCTTTAATGGGGTGAATCCCTTCGGTTTAAGAGATCCTAACGCCACTGTTGTCAAGGCTATAAACCCAATTAGGGCAGAATTTGTCAAAGTCAGCCTCAAAAACTCGTCTTTGGCATCTCAAGCTGTCGGGCCGCCACTCAGTTCCTTTGAGTCATCCGCAGATGGTCGCACTTTTGAAGAAATTGGTGATAAGTTCGGGAGTGATAAGTTGGGGCTAATTGACAGAATATCTTTCACCGCTGGTAAGGGTAAAAAGCTCCCCCGAAAACTTGCGAAAAAGTTATTACCTCTTAGACCCCTAGCTAAACAGATTGTGCATCCACAAGACAGCGTTTTAGGTAAAGATAGTAGCTCGCCTAAACCTGGACTTAAAGATAAAACATACGAGCAGATGATTCAAGATGCCTTCAAGCCGGAGTGGTGGAATTCTACTCGCCTCATCCAAGTTGACTCTGACGGTAAACGGACTATTGTTAAAAGGCCCGATCGCTCCTTGACGACTAATGAGTACACATTGCTAGAGTACAACTTCTCGCTATTCTTTGGGCTGGCAGTTCAGTTGTACGAGTCTACGCTCATTTCCTATGATACGCCCTACGATCGCTATTTGGAAGGAAACACCAGCGCCCTAACCGCGCAGCAGCAACGAGGGAAAGGACTGTTTGAGGGCAAAGGTCTGTGTATTAGTTGCCACACTGGAGTAGAATTAACTGCGGCTTCAGTCAGCAGCGTGGCTAAAGAGGGACGAATCAAACGTGCGCCGTTTGGCTCACAATCTCCCGAAGACAATGGTTTCTTCAATATCGGTGTCAGACCTGCCACAGAAGACCCCGGTTTGGGTGGTTATGACGGTTTGCAGAGTAAAGGTCAACGTAATCCGCTTTCAGAGGCACGATTGGCTCAGTTGGGTAAATTTAAGGATCTCCTTGGCGAAAATCCCCCAACCCTCAATCCACCGTTGAATTCCAGTGAACCTGTGTTTGCAAATGGAGCTTTCAAAGCACCCGGACTTCGCAATGTGGAACTAACTGCTCCCTACTTCCACAATGGAGGTCAGGCGACTCTAGAGCAAGTGATTGATTTTTACAATCGTGGTGGTGATTATGGAGTACTCCCGCCGCTAAATCTTTCACCAGCAGAAAAACAGGATTTGGTTGCCTTTTTAAAAGGACTGACTGATGACCGAGTTCGGTTTGATAAAGCGCCCTTTGACCATCCACAATTGTTTATCCCTAATGGACATGTGGGTAACACTAATTACGTTGTCAATGACGGCACTGGTAAAGCTACAGATGACACAGTGGAAATTCCTGCTGTTGGTAGGAGTGGTAATAGTGGTACACCAAATTTTCTGAGTTAATCTCATTTCACGACGAAATACCTGAATACAGATAGATATGTAGGGACGTACAAATGTACGTCCCTATTTTTGCGATTTGGGTGCAATTGCGGAGTTCGTAGTAAGGACTTTAGTCTTTACTACAAACTTATTCACCCTACTCAATGCTGAGTAGTGAGTACCTTGGCTGAGAGTAAATTACTCAATACTCAGCACGGGCTAAACGCCCCGCTACCGCTAACAGTACTCTTCAAAGTTGATGTGGTGGACTAGTAGTTGCGATCGCTTGACTAACGAATGCGTAGGCGTAGCCCGTTGGAGGCATCGCCAAATTTGGGTTGTATATTGCTAACTTTGGTATTGTCTAGGTAATTATAGACTCTTCTGGAAACTTCACGGACAAAATCTCCAGCTTTGGGATCGTAGTTTGGTCTTTGCACCAAAACACCTGCTAAATAGCTTTTGCCGTTGGGCATTTGAATAATACCGGCATCACCAATGATAAATCTCAATGTACCAGTTTTGTGGGCAATGATCGCTCCTTGGCCGATACCAGCTGGTAGTAAACTATTGGTTTTCACATGACGCATAATGCCTAAAACTCGATCGCGGCTAGTTGGGGATAGCAAACGATTATTAGAAACTAACGCCGCTAATCTGACTAAATCTTTAGAACTAGTTGTATTTGTGCCACCGATATCTGGAAGTAAATTGCGAAGTGCTGTATTTTGCAATCCCCAGCTACGAAAACGTTGACTAACTTTTGCGGCACCACCCAAGCGATCGAGAACTAAATTTGTGGCGGTATTATCGCTGATTGTCATCATCAAAGTAGCAGTTTCCAGGACACTAAATTTAGTGCCGATGGGTTTGTATTGCATTATTCCAGATTCGCCCACCTTTAAATCGCGCCGCATCACTAATTTATCGGTAAGTTTAATTCTACCTGCATCTATTTCTTGGAAAAGAGCCACTAATAAGGGGAATTTGATTGTACTGGCAGCAGCAAATCTTTTTTCGCCATTAATATCTATATAGTTTCCTGTATCTAAATCCAAGAAAAATATTCCAGGATTTAATGTTTTATAACTTGCTAACAAACTGCGAATCTGAGAAGTAATACCAACCATTTCTTGACCAAGATTCACAACTCCAGCAAATGTCGATGCATCTGTGGATTTGATGGCAATATCTTCTCGATTTTCCCCAACAATGGGGTTATTTTGACGGTTAAATGAATTGAATTTGAAAATCCAATGAGAACGGGAATCTCCTTTAATTGATATATTTTGGGAAGTAACATCATAACCCGGAGCTAACTCGACGACAAAACGAGTGGTTTGAGAGTCTGGTTTGCCGAGGCGAATTTCTTTCACCGCCTTACCAAAACTTTGTTTGACAGTATCGGAATTAAAATTAGTTCCAGGTAAGTCAATCACTAATCGATTCGGATTATCTAATAAAAAGGCTTTTGGTTCTATTCCCGAAGTGGTAGTTAGGTCTAATTGGTTTTGGCTAGAATCATAGTACCAAGACTGTAATTGTGAGGCTTTAGCTTGTCCTGCAACTAGAACCAAACTGCTTAAACCAATCGCCAGTAGATGTGATTTCATGTTGTGAATGTGGGTGTGCAAGTAAGGAGAAACTAATCAGGTTTACTTAGATTGTTTTCTGATGACTGTGCTGAACTTCCGGAGAAAAAGTCATAAATCCCGTTGAGTTATTTTTACCAGATGAGGTTTGGGATTAAATAAGCACGATAAATCATCATTACTTATTAAAAGTAAATCGCTGATAGTTTTATTTGTGGTGTGAGTTAACAACAACAGAAATTGTTAATCTAGCGCAAGGACGAGCGAAGGATTAATTATGTTTCCAGCTGATGTTTTGTATAGAGAGAAAGTAAAACCCATTCACTAAAACCCTTATACATATATATAGATTTGTTCGCGTAGGGGCACGGCATTGCCCATAGGTGTTCACTTAAGGTGAAACCCTTGTAATGACGTGATATTCAGTTCTCTGGCTTCCCATCACTATCCGCTTCACCCCACCCTAACCCTCCCCTTGTCAAGGGGAGGGAACAAATTTCCTGTTTCCCCCCTTGATATCATATCTGGTGAAAGACTTATCATTAAGGACGCAGGGGGAGAAAGAGTTTGAGGCTTATTTACTTTTCTTTACACAGTTTGGTTTTATTGCACCTACTTACTTACCTACTTAATCACAGTGATGGTTGGGTGGGGTAAAACTAAAGCTAAAACCTAAGTAAATCAGGTTTCAGGTGAGGTTTTGAGAATTTATGCAATAAATATATTGATTTCGGGTGGTTGTTTATTAAATTCGGGTGGTTGTTTATTAAATTCGGGTGGTCGTTTATTGAATTCGGGCAGTCGTTTATTGAATTCGGGCAGTCATTTATTGAATTCGGGCAGTCATTTATTGAATTCGGGCAGTCATTTATTGAATTCGGGTGGTCGTTTATTGAATTCAAGCAGTGGTTAGGGTGAGGTAAAACCCAGATTATTGAACAACTTCAGACTTGTGTGTACACCGTCGTAGCCAATACATCGGGGGGATTAAGGGGCTAAAACGCCTGTAGGACACGCATTTGAGCTTAAGGTTAACACCTATGGGCAGTGTCGTCGTGCCCCTATGGGTGTACCTCAGGTAAACGAGAGCTATGAGAACTTTAGTTCAACTAAAGAAAGGTTCGTTGACAACTCAGGTTAAAAGAAATCAGCTATCCAAGGAGAACTACCTGCAAAGATTTGCGTAGCTGCTGAAATAGCGGTTTCTGTCCCATGCAGTTTTCCGGCTATTTGCAAATGGTAGGGAGCGAACAAACTTGTATATAGTGGTGCTAGTTCTCGGATATCTAACTGCAACTCACCTTTTCCACCTTTTGTAACTTCACCGCGTCCATTAGCAACAGAGAGAGTGAATTTACCATTATTTCCAGGTAGCAAATTATCTTGAATATCTAAGTGCAGTTCAGTTTCAATTCCCGATGGATAACCCCGCATCTCCAGCGCTTTGACTACATCTACTACCCGCAACATCCAACGCATCGTATTCTTAAGCTTGGCAGTTTGCTCTGGTAGTAGCAATGTCAAAGAATCAATTGCAGAACTCCTCCATCGCACGTGTTCAATTTGGGAGCGATGACTGGCAAGAAAAGACCAGAATGTTTGTGCAGCCGCAACTGTGAGAATTACCCAATCTTTGATTCGCAAAATTGCGCCATCTTCTTTTGAATGTTGACTGAAGAGGATGTAACCTTCGGGTTTCTCTTTAGTACCGATAAAATATGCGTAAAATGTTTCCTTCTCATCTGGTTGAATTAAGCGCTCCCAGATTGCTCGATGTCGGTCTAAATATCCATGCGTTAGTTTCGCCTGCTGCTGATATAGTTGATGAAAGACTTGATGATTGATACTCACTATTGGTTGTAAAGGTAGAGGTTGCTCCCGCAGTTGGATACTTTTAGTTGCAATTTCCCAATTACACCAGCTACCCCCCTGCTCATACCCGACTTTTCGATACAAGCCTTGAACTGCTGGATAAAGAGCAGAGAGCGGTATACCTCTAGCATAAAGTTCCTTGAGCGTCTGCTGCATGAGAGCGATCGCAGCTCCCGAACCGCGATACTCTGGAGCAATACCCACAACGGCAATTCCTGTCATTGGTACGCGCACACCACCCCACCATTGACCCATATCCAGAGTTGCCAATCCACCAACTAATTGCCCAAATCCCCGAATAATACGGAAATTTTCTACGCCAATGAGATTGATATAAGCTTCTTCACCACCAACTCCGCTGATGAAACACTGCTCAAGGATATATATCAGCTGTTGAATATCCTGTGGATCGGCAAGAGTGCTGTATTCAAATTGAGCCGTCATCTCTTGTACCATTAGTAGGACAAAAACACAATCACACTACAGCAGATGTTGCTCGAATGCTTGAGCAATTTCATCGCCATAAAGCCCCGGAATCAGCCTCAATTATACTACTGCACGTTTGGTTTTAAATGTTGGAATACCTATACTGTTTCTTTATGAAGCTGCATATATTTATCTCTCGGCTACGCCTTCCCTCCAAAGCATCTTTATCGAGAATTGATATTACACTTGTAAAAATTTTTAATGAGTTACTTCAGGAGTGTTTATTCTATTTTTAGGGCAGTTGCTCTTAACTAACCACTTACAAAAAATATGTCAACAAGTTGGATTTACCTTATATTAGCAATCCTCTTTGAGGTTTCAGGCACAACTTGCATGAAATTATCACAGGGATTTACTAAAATAGTTCCTTCAGTATTAATATTTGTCTTTTATGGACTTTGTTTTACTTTTTTGACCTTTGCTCTCAAGAAACTTGAAGTAAGTGTCGCCTATTCTGTCTGGGCTGGATTAGGAACTATTCTAGTAGCTCTTATTGGGATTATTTGGTTTCGGGAATCTGCCACATTCATCAAACTTGTGTCGATCGCCTTAATCATCATCGGGGTAATTGGGATCAACGCAAGTCAATGAAGGAGGCAGGAGGCAGGAGGCAGGAGGCAGGAGGCAGGAGGCAGGGGAGCAAGGGAGAGGGTTTGCAGATTAGACTTCTTGGCATTTGTCGGGAAAAGGGGCGGGGGAAAGGGGGAAAGGTTTGTTATTTTCCTTTTCCCTTTTCCCACAAGAGTGCAAAAAGAACTTTTGCAAGAGACTCTATGAGTGGAACTCACAAGGAACAATAAAAATATCTCTTCCTCAGTCCCCAGTCCCCAGTCCCCAGTCCCCAGTCCCCAGTCCCCAGTCCCCAGTTCCCAGTCCCCAGTCCCTATTTTTAAGGCAGATCTATTTTATACAGCTTAGTATTGGCTGCTTTAGCTAAACATTACTTAGGTAGCGGTGAACGAATTGAATGGCGATCGAACCTTCTCCCACACCGGATGCTACCCGTTTAATTGAGCCATAGCGGACATCTCCGGCTGCGAAGATTCCGGGAATGTTGGTTTCTAATAAGAAAGGAGAGCGTTCTAAAGACCAACCACGAGGAGATTTGCCATTATGCGCTAAGTCCGGCCCTGTGATGATAAACCCCTGAGTATCGCGTTGAATAACGCCATCGAGCCAATCAGTTTTGGGGCTAGCACCGATGAAAATAAACAGCGATCGCGCTGGCACGGTTTCGATTTGTCCAGTGTTAGCATGGGCGATCGTAATTGCTTCTAAATATTCTTCTCCCTTGACTTCCACGACGCTGCAACCCGTGCAAACTTGGATATTTTCAGTTGCAGCAATTTGGTCAATCAAATATTGAGACATACTTGATGCTAGTGACTGACCCCGCACTAACATAATCACTTTGCTGGCATACTTAGAAAAGTGCATTGCTGCCTGTCCAGCAGAGTTTGCCCCGCCTACCAAGTAAACCTCTTCATTGGTGCAGGCGATCGCCTCAGTCATGGCAGCACCGTAATAAATTCCTGCTCCTGTAAGCTTCTCGGCTCCTGGAACATTGAGCCAACGGTAGGAAACGCCTGTTGCAACTAAAAGTGCATGGCAACTAATCTCGCTACCATCTGCTAATTGCAGAACCCGATAAGGATCTTCCAGTCGAACCCCAGTTACTACTTGAGGAGTGAGAATTTCTACTCCAAATCGCCGCGCTTGGGTGACTCCCCGCCTTGCCAAATCGTTGCCACTCAAGCCAATCGGAAACCCCAAATAGTTCTCAATCCGCGAACTCGTACCTGCTTGTCCTCCTGGCGCTTCCCGCTCAATTAAGACAGTACTCAATCCCTCAGAAGCGCCATAGACGGCAGCTGCCAGTCCGGCAGGGCCAGCACCGACGATCGCTAAGTCATAAAAGGGACGCTCTGCCTGAGTTTGCAGCCCAATTTTGGCGGCAATTTCTAAATTAGATGGTTGAATTAATCGGGAACCATCGGGAAATAGCACTAAGGGTAATTGTTGTCTACAATCAGCTTGGGCGAATTCCACTAATTTTTCTGCATCCGGCTCCAGTTCAACATCTAACCACTTAAATGGAATCTGGTTACGTGCTAGGAAGTCTTTCACCTGATGTGAAAAAGGCGACCAGCGATTACCAATGACTCGAATGCCTTCAAAGGGTGGGCGAAATCCTGCTAGCCAGTCATCTAGCAAATCATCTAAAACTGGATATAATCTCTCTTCTGGTGGATTCCAAGGCTTGAGTAAGTAATAATCAAGTTTGGCACTATTAATCGATTTAATCGCAGCATCCGTATCTGCATAGGCCGTTAACAAGGCACGTTTCGCATCGGGAAAAATACTTTTTGCTCGTTCTAAGAACTCCACGCCTCCCATTTGGGGCATACGTTGATCCACTAGAAATAGAGCAACTGGGTCATTCCGCAATTTTAGTTGCTGCACCACATCCAGAGCCGCGATCCCGGAATCTGCCCGAACAATGCGGAAGCGATCGCCATACTGATGACGCAAGTCTCGTGACACCGCTTGCAATACTTCTGGATCGTCATCGACGGTTAAAATTGCTGGTTTCGCCATAACTACTGTTACTTAACAATTGCAGTGTCTAGCCGTTGTCTTCAAAAATTTGTCGTCAAAATATCTACTGTTTAACCAGTTGCTTTAAACGAAAGTATGCCTCTTCTGGTGTCAGCGGTTCCGATTTAGTTTCATTGGGTATATAAAATACCCAAGTATCAGGAAAGTAATGCACTACAAAGCTGGGAATCAAACCCAAGCTTAATGCTTGCTTGCCGAGTTTTTCAGCTTGTTCCTCTAAACTCAGTTGGTCGTGAAATGAGTGTTCAGCCATACTTTTGCATCTCCCTGTACTTTATTTGACCCTGGAAGAAGGTTCAAAACCAGTATTGCACGAATCACTTAAAGGTGATTTATCATGTTCCAGAATCAGCTTGAGAATATTTTGGTGGTAGACCTAAAATAATTTCAAATATACTTTCGTAGAGAATCATAAAACTATTTGGGTCATTCAGGGTAACTAAAATTGGATTGAATCAGGCAACAGGGCATTCCTTACAAATTATAAGTAAGTATGCGATCGCTCTAGCTTGCATGAGTATAGTGGTGGACAGAGTACAAGAGACATCTCCGAAAATTAATGCATGACCGAATGGCACGCTTGTAAAGCCCAAAAGCTTGTTTAGACTCGTTCCCAGCTTCCAGGCTGGGAATGTATTCAAAAGAGGTTCTACCTCTTGTCAAGCTATGGAGGCGGAGCCTCCCAGAATGAGTTCCCAGCCTCCAGGCTGGGAACCAGTCACGATAAGGGCTGTATCTTAACTTAGTGCCATTCGAGCCATAGAGGAATGATGATTGCGTCACCGATGATATTATGTCCGCTTGATTGCTTATTAAACCCGAAGAACCCCACCCCGCCAAAGCTGTGCTTTGTCTCCCCTCCCCGCTTTTCGGGCTACCGTGTATACACAAGTCGAGTTGGCAATCAAATCAACAAAAAACAACAGAAAATTTTTTTTAAAATCTTTGATTTTCCGTTAGGACTCTATCAATAAGCTGACACTATTGATAATCAGTTCGCTTAACTCAAAACCTTGCCTACCAAGGCTTGTATCTTACCAGGCAATGATTTTAGGACTTGTGTATACACCGTAGGCTTTTCGGGAGGGGTTGGGGGTGGGGTTCTTTTATTATGGGTAATTTGGCGGACATGATATGAATCGTTAATGCAACTCTACAAGACGCACTCGCGTTCGCTATCGGTGACGCTAGCTCCCAAAAGAGTTGAAAGACGTATGTGATACTGTTGGCGAAAGTGTTACAAACGCACGGACAAAAGTGTTACAACTCAAAGCCGCAACTACAGATTGAAGGTTTGAGCTTACGTAATACTTAATAAGACAATAATGTATTACATTCGCCAACAGTATCCGTATGTTGTCTCTCTGACTTGCCTGCAACTGTTGTCTTTTAGCACAAGCATTGCTGTTGCTTGTCTACCATCGCATCAACTTTAGAGAGAAAAACTCAATTTCCACAAAATCGCAATGCTTTTTTAAACCCCAATCGGAACAAATCTCTCCAACAGGCTAATTGTTGGCTGTAATGACTGGGCTTCAACAAATAGCGCACTTTGCTCACCAAAAGCAGTCCAATTTTGGTGATTGGATAAAGGCTCAGAAGCAACAATAACTTGGTTTGGCTGCTTGAGTTGATCGCAAGACCAATAAAGAGTAGGGGCTTGTGTGCGATAAGCATAGCGAATTGCTGCAACTGCTTGACCATCACTGACAATTACATTGGCACTAAAGCTGGTGTCGTGTTCTGATGCCAACTTAGTCAATTTTTGAACTGTTTTACTTAATGCTGACAACAGAGTGCTGTCTGGAGACGACTGCCATATTTCCATTAGTAGGGCGAAAATGTGTTCAGAGTCAGTCGTGCCCTTAATCAGGCGGTATGTGGAATCAGAAAGGCTCTCACGTATTGGTCTACAAAGAGTTTGTTGAAAGTTTGATATCTCGCCATTATGCACAAACAAAAGTTTCCCACTACGAAATGGCTGACAATTGCTAATGTCGAGCGATTCACCTGTCCCAGCTAATCGGACATAGCCTACAGTACAACTGGATTGTACATAGTTGCTTAACTCTTCCAGATTCGGTTCGTTCCACAACGGGATAGTATTTCGGTAAATAAAAGGTTTACCCACTTCGTCGTACCAGCCTACACCTACTCCGTCTCCACAAACTACTCCTGATTTTAATTCCAAAGGACTGTAACTTTGTTTGTAGAGCGAATGCTCTTGTTTATACAGCAACTCATCTAAGAGGATGGCGTTACCAAGATAGCCAATTAATCTACACATAAAAAAACGATGTTGCTGAAAGAGTAAGAAAAATCAGTCACAAGTCCCGATAGAAATCGAACCTTTTAACTGGACAATTATTGCAAATCATTACTAATTTAACAATTATTGTTTATCTTGTGTATGTTTGATCTGTGACTTTAGTCATGGTTTTGTTGTCTTGCTAAAGATATAGAACAGAAGCTAAAGTAATATTTATTCTTTACCTTTGTTTGAGCTTGATTTGTGAATTATCCGTTCGCATTCCAAGGATTTTAGAGAACTATGCCAATTAAAAAACACATTAATCTTAATCAAGGATGTTTCCTTAATCCTGCAAATAAACAGATAGTTATTAATTTAGCTAGTAAAGATATTTTAAATTTGATCGCACAAGAATTAAAAACTCGTTACTCTCCAGAAACTCAAAAAAACTTACTTGAGGAGAGTTCAAAGTTGTTACCTAGTTTTGTATTTCAAGAATTATTACAACGCCAACAGCAAGTAGTAGATATTAACCCAGATAGTTTAATTGTCGTTAGCTGTCAGATAACAGAGGCAGAAGTCGATGATTTGGGATTTAATTTAAATGTCGAAGTATATTTTGTAGTTGGAGATACAAAAGGTCAAAACCATTTTCGGGCTAATCAAATAGTCCTTTGGTCGAATATATGGGGTGATGAAGAACAGCCTTTTGATTTAGAAGATGAACTAGGCGAACAATTCTGGACAAGTTATCAAATTCAGTTGCTTTCTGATGAAAAAGACCAAGAAACAATTGAACTGGAACTATCACAAACAGATGATTATGCCGCGAGGTTAGAATTTTCCCCATCACTAAAAATATTTTCACCATCGATAGTTCCCTTTACAGATAATGATTTGTAAAAATTACTATCAGCATATACAATGAATGTAAATTAATCATTTATATTCACTGAAAATTTTATTTATTGGAAGTTTTTTTTTTAAAGATGAAGTCTTCAATCCCTCCTACATCCTCATTGTGGTTCGATAATTGAACCCATAAACAAAATGTTTCCCGTCTGATTATCCCTGATGGCGCAGAAGAAGGGACGATCGACAATCATTCGGAATGGTTCTGGTTCTTGTCTTGCAGATGTTGCTACTATTCCCACTGAAGTAGCCGCGGCCGCTTCAGTGCCTTCTTCGTTTACTTCGACAAAAGTTTTATGCTTAACTTGGCTAATGGCAAAATTTTTACCCATGCCAGAAAAATTGGCCTTGTTGCTGAAAGCCTCCCCCATACCTAAAGTTTTTAAAGCATCATTGAGTGTAATCTCATAATCTGTTTTGAAGCGGGGTAGGCGAATAAACCCTTTTTGATTGTTGAACTGAGTCATCCATTTTTCCCAGTTCTCAACATTCAAGTTTTGATAAAATGTTTTGAGGTTAGAATTCTTTTTGGGTAGGAATATATAAAAACTTATCTTACCATCTTTACCATAAGGTAAACTAACTGCCTGAAATTTTTCGCTTTTATAGTATTTATAATCACCCTCTTGTGACATCATTGGGTGTTGTTTTGGCCTGTTAGATGTGATGTAAAAAGGATATGGAGCAGTTTCTTTCTTGTCAAACTCGTTACTCCAATTACCTTTAAAATATATGGCATTAATCAGAAATAATACCTGATTTGGTTCAATTTTTTCAACTATTTTAGTGATTTTACCGTTAGTATTTTCTTTGACCCAATTATTGATAATGCTAGATGCAGCGGCATCTTGAAAGTTTAAATTGCTGACTTTGGCTTGATAGAAGTCCTGGGTTCTTTTGAGAAAGTCTGGTGCAAAGCTAACTTTTTGATTTGCCCAAAGAGAGTTAGCAATTTTCAATTGCACTTTCGTATCCGAATTGTCTAAAAGCTGTTTTAATACCGCCGTGTAAGAAGAGTTGATTTCTGGTAGATTCATTCCCTGTAATTCTAGGGTTTTTGCCATTGCTTGTTGAGTCGAGCCGCTAGCGCCGTTATAAGTCATAGCAAGAGCGATCGCAACACTCGAAGGTGAGATAAAAATATTTTTCTCACCCCGATCGTTTTTCAGAACTTCTGAAAATAGTTTGAAGCCAAACTTGTTGCTAGACTCAACAATTTTTGTATCAGTGTTGGCTGTTTTTTTTTGCAATGGAGTTTCTGGCTGAGGTAAACTAGATTGGGCAATGGCACTTTTATTACTATCGACTTGAGAACACCCTAATACACTGAATAGAACAACGCTTGCAGCTGCCAGAGCATAACGTCTGCCTAGACTAACACCGTAACGTCTTTGCAGGAAATTTTCTTTCGCATCACTCAATTTATGGCGATTCATTCTGCTACCTCACTTGCCAAAGATTCCCGATTTGTGCTTAGAGTTGACGCAGATGCTGTGTCAATGATTAACTATTGCATTTACTCCAATAGAAAAATGGGACTGTTACAGTTTTCGTAACAGCAAATTAGTAGCTTAGAGTAATTAAACACAACTTGTGGAGTTGCTAATTCTTGATTGAGACGGCTATACAGACGACTTATAAAAAACTTTTTTCTTAAAGAATTTTTATCTTTACGTATAAACGTATTGTAAGCTACGCGATCAAAAATAACCACTTCTGTGAGGTTTTTATAGATCGAATAACATTTCTCAGAGGCACGAAATCTCGTTCCCATGCTCTGTATAGGAACGAGAAAAACGCTGTAATTTTACACAGATATTTGTGCTAACTTCTTTCAATTAATAGGTACACTCCACCAAGCTAAACTGTAGGGTTGAGTCGCTTCATTGAGCTTTTGACGAAATTGGACGCGGATTTTGTAATTGCCAGTAGCAGTAACGGGGCAGAAAATATGTTCTACACTATCAATTTGGCTGATTGAGGAGCAAACAGCACCAGCATCAGAATTTTGAGCATCAGCTTTTACTAAGTATAGGTCGAGATTATTTAAGCCGCGATCGCGAAAATTTTCGCCTACATCATATTGCTGGTTTTTATTTTTATCATTGAGTTCTACCAATCGATCCCAACTCAGGGTGACAGCAACAAAACTTCCCTGCTTTAACGGTTTTGCTAATATATAGTCAACAGATGCTCCAACATCAACTGTGCGATAATCCCAACCAATAGCCGGTACCGCAGCTGATGCTTGCCATTGACCAGCACTAAATTGCTGATAAGCGCGAAATACATTCAAATGACCCGCTCCCATTTGGGCATCCAAGGGAATCTTTGGATCTTTATAAGCATCAGAATCTAGCCAGTTTTGATTTTGCTTATCAATTAGCGTCCGAGTCATTCCCAACCTTAAGCCATCGCCGCTATCTAGAAGTTTGTCTGCTGAATTCAGCAATACAGCTTTCATCACTTGATGACGCCGAGAATCAATGCTCCAGTGGGGTTGTTTTGTCCGCATCTGTCGGTCTGCAAGTTCCTGCAACAGAGCAACGGTAGCTGTAACTTGAGGCGCGGCAAAACTAGTACCTGTAACCTTGTTCAATTTGCCATCTGGATTGAGCAAAGGAATATTATTACCAGGAGCAACTAAACTGATAGCGCGACGCCCATCAAGGTCAAATTCCTTTCCAGCTAGTCTTTGATTCACCCCTTGGTTAACACCCGCCAGATTAGCCACGTCTACTTTGTTAAAAACTCCCCCTCGGCGGGATGAAAAAGCCACGTTGATTGCATTAAAATTATCTGTAGGAATAGGAATGCCGCCTTTGCCCTGGTTGCCTGCGATCGCATACAAAACATCATGAGCGCGACTAGACCAGTCAACACATAAAGTTAATAAAGCATTGCCGTCTAAAGTAGCTTCCGGTCGAGGATCGCGGCTTAGAGGTTCCCCAAAGCTAAAGTTAATCGCACGGACATCGCCACCATTTTGCAGCGCTATATGCTGTGCCGATAAACACTCTTCTGGCTGGCCCATGTTTTTAGTGGAACCCACTGCTGATGAATACAATCGCGCTCCCGGCGCAACTCCTGGCAAAGCTTTATCTTGACTCACCATCACACCAGCGACATTGTAGGCGTGGGGGTCAACACCAGTATTAGACTTAGCTGGGCCATTGCGTAAGAAAACCGCTGCTAAAGATATGGCACGATTTTTAGACACCGCCTTATCCCACCCAAACATTCCCGGCCGACCAATTTCCACTTGACCAATAGCAATTTTGCGACCGATTAAATTATAAGGAGCTTGGTGTAGCTTCAAAGCATCAATACCGTTAGTTCCCAAAGCAGACTCTAAAGCCGAAGCAATTACCGGCGCACTCAGACAAGAAGCAGTTAATCCCCAAATTATCCAGGTTAGTTTTTTAGTCATTTGTTATTTGTCATTAGTCATTGGTCATTTGTCATTTGTCATTGGTCATTTGTCATTTGTCATTTGTCATTTGTCAATAATTCTTCTTCCCCTGCTCCAACTCATTACTCATTACTCATTACTCCCCTGCCCCTCTGCTCCCCTACCTCCCCACTCCTCAAAAAGACCGGGATCGAAATTATGAGTCTTGTTCAATGTTTTGTTACAATGCGTACAGACGAGGACGCTTAAAAACCCACTAGCCATGACCCAAAACCTATCTCAAAAGCCCATTGTAATTTCTCCATCTATCCTATCAGCCGATTTTAGTCGCTTGGGTGACGAAATTCGTGCCGTAGATGCAGCTGGAGCAGATTGGATTCATGTTGATGTCATGGACGGTCGTTTTGTACCTAATATTACGATAGGCCCTCTGATTGTGGAGGCGATTCGTCCGATTACAACCAAGCCTCTGGATGTCCATTTGATGATTGTGGAGCCAGAAAAGTACGTAGAGGGATTTGCTAAGGCTGGCGCTGATATTATCTCCGTACACTGCGAGCATAATGCTTCTCCACACCTGCACCGCACCTTGGGGCAAATAAAAGAGCTTGGTAAAAAAGCTGGTGTTGTACTTAATCCTGGTACCCCTCTAGAACTAATTGAATATGTTCTAGATTTGTGCGATTTAGTACTAATTATGAGCGTAAACCCTGGTTTTGGTGGTCAAAGCTTTATCCCTGGTGTATTACCCAAAATCCGCAAGCTGCGCCAAATGTGTGATGAACGTGGTCTTGACCCCTGGATTGAAGTGGATGGGGGACTGAAGGCAAATAATACCTGGCAAGTTTTGGAAGCGGGAGCCAATGCGATCGTCGCTGGTTCAGCTGTGTTTAACGCAAAAGATTATGCTGAGGCTATTACAGCAATTCGCAACAGCAAGAGTCCTACTCCAGAATTAGCCAAGGTTTAATTCATTTTTGAATTAACCAATCATTAAACATGGAAGTGAAAAAGAATGTAGAGACGTAGCGGTGCTACGTCTCTACAAGGATTCTAGATTAATTTCACCAAATGTCTAGTCTTCATAAAAAATAAGGTAGGCAATTTGTCTACCTTATTTATTTTTGTATACAGATAAAAAACTGGAAGCTATTCAAGTTTTGAACTTCCAGTAGTTTCTATATAAATTGAAAGTTTAGAAACCAAAGATAATCCAGGTTGGGAGGACTAGGATTACAATAGTCGAAAGAGAAGCGTATGAGCTACTAGTTCTACCAGCCAAGGACAACAATTTCACCGTAACTTTTCTATTTCCGTTCCTGGAATTGATGTTAAGCGTTTGCTTTATTAACTAAAGCAACACCAACCACAGGATAGAAAGTTTTATCAGCATTACTCGCACCGTCTGCAGTCAGTGAAAGTTGTGTAAAATTTAGATTGGGGGAATCCACCTCCCCAAATTCTCTTTGCTCAGACTTCCTCAGAAAAAGAACCACCAGTAGCAACGGTTAGATTATTGGTCTTGGTTTAGGAGTTATTTACTCCATGAAATGCTGATTACTTTTGTAATCAGTTTGATTTATTTCATAGTTAGAACTAATCGTTGATTTTATTTTTTAAATTAACTTGCTTGCCAAATCACCTCTATTTTGGTTTAAATTGTAGTTGGTATTAGTTTATCAATATCATTAGTATATAGTTGCCATTTTGGCAGATTTTTACAAACAATTATCAAATTAATTACTGCTAGAGAAAACCTGTCATGCTATAAATTTTAAATTAGCATAACAGGCTTTCAGATAATCAATCAACTTTAGAGCAGAATCTATTGATTCCAAATACTTTTTAATTGAATCCACAGGATTTCAAGGAAATGTCTTGAACATTTTCTGGTTTTAATGGCGATTTGCTTGATTGATGTTCGTTAATTTGGTGTGTCAATCTCTGGTCTAAACTACCAGCACGGATTTCTGCTTTTTGCTTTCTAACTACTTCTAGATAAGCTACGTCTTTAATTTTGCTTAAACAGCTTGATGAAGCATTATTATCAGACTGGGAATTATGAGCGTGTTTCAGCATTTTTAGATTTTCATTTTGCTGTTGTTTTGTCCTATCGGCTTGAGAGTTCTCTTTGAGCAATCGATTGTAGGTGCGATATGGAATGTAATGCAAAGGATTATAACCACCAAATCGCAGCATTAAAACACATGCCCAGGAATACTTTCCAGCAAGAATTGCTTCAACTACTTTGTCAAATTGTTGAGCTTTCACTGTCTTATCTAAGTTACTACTAATACCAGCAATGTCTTGATTCATCATAGTTTTTAGTTATTTTGGGTGAAGTAAACTATTTTCTTCTCTGCGATTGTTGATGTTTAAATTGAGGTGTACAAACTGCACTAGCCTTTTTGCAAATCTTGAATTGCTTGTGGCAAATTATCAGCAGTGGAGCGGTGTTTGATGTTTACAAGGGATGATAAATCCATAAGTAAATAAATTTTCTTGGTTCACACGCTTATATTTCTTACTACTGTTGGATTAGGCAATTTCCGGGAAGTTTGCATATTCTTTTAGACTAATAGAGAAAATATATTTATCTTTGAGCGTTAACAACACCATTCGTATTTATACTATTTTTTTCGTTGCTGTCATCTACTAATCTAGTATCTTTATAGGTCAAATTTACTGAATATATTACTATACTTACTTGTGTGTTGTGCAGCTTTTAGTTTTGTCCTCTTTTGCTAATTCTTGAGGGGGTCTTACCCCTCACCCGATATCATTTTAAAACCTTTATTATTGTCGAGTAACTAAAAAACAATACCATTAAATAGAATGGAAAACAACTTGTAAAAATATTATCCGAAAGAGAATAAACCCTTTCATAACAATAAGATTGAGCTTATTTTTACAATAAGTTCGATTAGACAATGATACTTATTAGACTTGTCTTTATTGGCTTGCAAAGACTACAGCTTTAGCGTATCTAAATATAATCGCTGTCACCTACTCGTAAATATTTCATAACGAGCAGTAAATTATTATAAAATAGACCAGTCGTAAAAGAAAATTACTGGTTAAGGATAATATAAATAAATAGTGATAACGAGCCTTAGTTGAGTCAAAAAAAAGATCCGTAAATGGATAAATTTACTCGAAAAGTGTTGCAGCCTAAGTCTGTACAAGATTAGAGAATTTAAAAATAGATATAAAGCTAATTAACACAGAATATTATTAAGTTGATTCAGCAGAAATTTCTATATGATATGAATATTTAACAGATTTATAAAATTGAAATTACAAATTTAGTGGCAAGTGGGCTAAATGGTGGTATTAAGATCAAAAATCAATATGCGATCGCCTTTATCTCTCCAGACAACTACACAATGAATTACTTGACAATGAGCTATCCACGGGTTATAGTATGAGTCCACCTTAGTTAAAACTAGTCCTCACTGATAACGCTTCACATTCTGCAAGTTTGGGCTGCTTCTAATAAAGGCTGGTGAAATACACCTGTAAGATTTTCTGGCGTTAAGTTGCGCAGACTGTAGGGGTTTAAGCGTATGTACCAGTGTTGGCTAATCATTGCCAAACACGGAGCACCACAATCTGATGAACTTTGCTGTTGAGTAAGGTAATAGGCACGTCATAACCTAGCTTTTGATTGTGAACGTAGTCTGGGAACTATCAGCAATATTTATAGCTAAAGCTAGTAATATTTGCATATTTTGAAACAGTAGTCTTAAATTCTCAATGCTTCAACTCTTACCATTACTGAAATTTTCCTTCGCTTCCGGAAACACTCAGAAAATAAAATCGCAAATCTAAATTTTGCTTTTCCAGATGAAGGCAGGTTCAATTTGGCAGGGAGGTACATCTGTCATAGGTGTCAACTTAAGGTAGAAGTTATTTAAGAGTAAGGGTTTTAGGGTTGCTTGCCCTCATCCCCTAACCCCTTCTCCCATATTGGGAGAAGGGGAACTGGAGAATTTGCTCTCCTCTTTCCCAATATGAGCGAGGGGCTGGGGTGAGGGCAAAACTTATACAGTCAGAAGATTTCAGCTTAAGTTGACACCCATGACATCTACGTGTGTTGCGTCAAAACGAGAACCATTTTGATAGTCAATCAATTAATAACTAAGTAAATTCCCCAAATCGCCATTGGCCGCAGGTAAGTGCTAGCGCGAAAAGTACCAGTTGCGGTGATAGCTTCTGGCGTGCGAAATTGCAGACCATTTTCATAAATTTGCTGCACCACAGCTTGCGTCAACCTCAACGCTTCATCCTTCATTCCCATCTGCACGAGAAAAGCCGCTAGCCCAAAGTTTATCCCCGTCCAAACTTCTAAGGGATGAGTAGCTTTGGGATTTTCTGGTGAACCATCACGACGAACACCATTAGCAGCACCAAACTCACCATTACAGAATTTTAAAAAGCAAGCATCATAAACAGTTTTCAGCGCTGAAAGGGCGCGATCGCTTGGTACAATATCAGGTAAATCCAGCAGACGCGCGTAGAATTGTCCGCACAATTGATCTGCCATTACCACATCGGAACCACTTTTACTATCTAGTCGGTAATATTCCCCATTCCAGAGTTTTTCTTGGTAAATAGGAAGAGATTGTTGTAACCAAGTTTCATAAGTGGATTTTTGCGCCGCCAACTCCGTTGTGTTACCTGTCTGGTAAGTTAATAAAATATCGCTGATTGCGATCGCAGCTTCTAACGCTGCCAACCATAAACCACCACAATAGGCGCTAACACCTTGTAATCGCCAATCATCAAAAGTTTGATCGGGTGCGCCAGAATTTTCAGGAATCCCATCGCCGTCGAGGTCAAAAGTTTTCAGGTAGTCGAGGGTTTGAACGATCGCATTCCAGCAATCTGCTAGGAATTCCACATCGTCAGCACCCGTGAGTAAAAAATCACGGTATACTTGCAAAACGAAATCACTACCTAAATCTTTCCATAAATTACAATCTTGATAGCTGGTGTAGTTGGTTTTCTCCCAGACGTGTTCGTTCGGTGCGCCTAAATCGTGGGGTGTTGCACCTGCAACTTTGCGAACTGCAATCGGGCTTTCGGCCTTAATTGTCATGTAATAGCCAATGATTCGGGGAGTATCATCACTTTGAGGAATCGCCCGTGCAAATGCCCGAATCACCGACTTTTCTAATTCTGGAAACAGCATCAGCAGCGCAAAAGAGCCATACAACCGTACATCTAGACTTTCATACCAACGGTAATCTAAGCACTCCAGCACCGCAAACTGACCGATGGGGTCAAGTTCTGATGCAGCACTCCAGAGAGTACCGCCGCTAGTAAGGTCGTAAAGCTCATTAAATAGAGCCATTTTAAACCAGTTGGGTAAATCTTCCCGGTCGAGAATAGGTTTTTGCCAACTTTGAATTTGCGATCGCCAGGTTTGGTATTCTTGTAATGCAGTCGATGCGATCGCCCAGGCGTTGTTGCCATTTTTACCAAAAAAATCTGTATATCTGCGGTAGTAGTTGACTCCAGCCGCAAATTCTACGATTGGCAAATCCCAAGCGACGACAAAGGGAATTTCCAGAGTTTCGCCTGGTTGGAGAGTGAAACGGATTGCGATCGCAGCCCCGATTTGTGTATTCTCTATCGCTGGAGTCGTATCAACATAATTGGGCAAAGAGCCATCTTTAGCAAAGCTTTGCCATACCTCATCACCCGTACCTTCAGGATTCCAGCGGCTATGATGAAATACTTCCACTTGGGGATGTTTCAGCGTTGCAATACACCAAGTTCCGTCACCTTCTTGCAAAGGTTCATTATTACCAACCCGACCTAAAACACAGCCAAACTGTTGTGTATTTTCAACTATTTGATTGTAGTTTCCTTGACTTTCGCCCCAGCGCGGTTGGTATTCGTAAACTGGACTACCATCATCGCGTACCCGCACTTCGGGAGATTTTAGAGCATTTGTAAACCAGCCGACCACATTTTGCCAAGTGAGCATAATGCCCAGAGTAATCGGTGTATCTGTCGGGTTGTGGGCATTCCAGAGGAATATTGCCACAGGGTAACTAGTTTCTTGGTAATTACCTGCCCAGACTGGGGAAAATTGTTCGCAAGTCAACTGTGCTTGAAATATATTTTTATATACAAACCAGCTACGTGGATATAGCGCGTGATAATCGCCCGTTCCCTCTGTATTGGGAGGTGTCGGATACCATTGCCACGCTTTGAGAGTGTCATCATCGGGCGCTTGCGTAGATAAAGCGTAGGTTTGGGAAGATGTGCTATTGGATTCAAACACACTAAACTGACAAGCGGGAACGTTTTTGAAGGTATGCTCACCGCCATCGATGTGCCACAAGTTAAAATCTCCCCGTGAAGAACGACCGATGCAACCTGCACCAAAGCCGCCTAAAGGCATACCATGCCAAGGGCCATCATCAATATTACTTGCATAGCGGACGGTATAAGGTTTATCCCAGCCTAAGCCGATGGGACGGCTCCAAGTGCAAGAGGGAATTTTTAGAGAGAGTTGATTTGTCATCGCCTAATGTTACAGCGTGCAGTTACGTCAATGAAGACTAGCGCGATGTGAGATTTTTCTCAAGGTAGTAGCACGGTATGCCCATTGGTGTCTACTTAAGCTGAAATTTTCTAACTGGTCGTAGCCCGCCCTTAGACATTGCTGCCGTAATTACTACTGAACTACAAGGTATAGAGCTTATCCCAGTCACTAAGACTTTAATATTGTGCTTTTACTGCGTGTTACTCAACTGCTACTTGAACTTTAAATCTAGAGTTTTTAAATCTAATGGGTAAATAACTCGTTAATTTGGGTATTTTAAAGCACAGAGGTAATTTTCTCAATAGTTTTAATAAAACAAGATGACACAATACGCCCTTGTGGTTGAAATTGCTCAGAATGACAACAGTTTCGGCAGCCTGACTAAACCTATTGATGATGCAGAGGCTGTGGTTAACACAGAAAAATTTTTGCTGGTGGTAGATGAGTTTGAGAAAGTATTTACAGTTTGTATAGATAAGGAAGAACGGCAGAGATTTATTGAACTACTGACTGGGGTAGTAGAAATTCATGATTCGCGGTTAGCTGTTGTAATTACTATGCGAGGTGATTTTCTTCAATCCTGTTTAGATAATCCTTCTCTGACTCACCTGATTCAAACCCCAGTAGTTGTTATACCGCCTTTAACTGGAGTTGATTTCAAAGAGACAATCGCCAAACCTGTCCAGTTTCAGGTTCATAGTGTTGAAGAAGCAGGAGCATTAAAAATTCTCCAAAATCTTCAACAAGACCCAGGGAATTTGCCATTGTTAGAGTTTGCCTTAACTAAACTCTGGGAGAAACGCGAGCAAAAGAAATATCAACTTACCCAAGAAGAGTATGAAAATTTGGGAGGATTAACTGCGGTGTTAAATCTCCATGCAGAAAATGTTTATCACTACCAAGATTATGAGAAAGAATATCCAACTCAAGAACGCACTCAGCAAGAAAAGGAATGGATGAAGCAGATTTTTCTGCGGTTAGTGGGAACGGGAGAGGGAGAAAAGGATACCCGACAGCGCCAACCCAAAGCCACATTATTAAATATTGCAGGTAATGATGCCAATCAACGGCAACAACTTAGTGAGTTGCTAGATGGTGAAACAGGATTGGTTAAGGGACGCTTATTAGTTTCTGAGAAAGATGAAAAAGGAGAAGTCTGGATTAATTTAGCCCATGAAGCTTTAATTGAAAGTTGGCAGCAGTTTGCCCAGTGGCGACAACAAGACCGAGACTTGCGACCGTTGAGCGAGTCATTAGAAAATACCCGACGGGAATGGTTGAACGAAAGGCCGGATGACAAATATTTAATCCAAAAGGGATTGCTGGCCCAAGTGAAGGATAGCTGGCAACAGTTGCAGCCCGATTTGCAATCACTCCAACAAGATGAGGATTTTTACCAGCGCAGCGATGCCGACGACAAAGACCGGATTGCGGAGATGGAAAGAGCGCTTACTGAATCCCAGTTGCGAGAAAAAGCGGCTAGAGTAGACGATTTATTGCCCTTACAACCTCTAGATAGTCTAGTTTTGGCAATTCAAGCTATGGGGGAAAATCAAGAGAAACTACCCCAGCAGATTCTTGCATCAGTTCAGAACAGTTTGAATCGGGTAGTGAATAAAGCAAGAGTCTCGATTCCCTTTTGTGGTCATGAAGGTAATGTCTCTTCTGTGGCTATTAGCGCCGATGGGCAGACGATTGTCAGTGGCGGTACTGACGGCACTGTGCGGTTGTGGAATTACCAAGGTCTTCCTTTAGCTGAACCTTTGCGCGGTCATCAGGGTAATGTCTCTTCTGTCGCCATTAGCGCCGATGGGCAGACGATTGTTAGTAGTGGTACTGACGGCACTGTACGGTTGTGGAATTACCAAGGTCTTCCCTTAGCTGAACCTTTGCGCGGTCATCAGGGTAATGTCTCTTCTGTCGCTATCAGCGCCGATGGGCAGACGATTGTTAGTGGCGGTGCTGACGGCACTGTACGGTTGTGGAACCGCCAAGGTCTTCCCATAGCTAAACCATTGCGTGAACATAAAAATGATGTCAATTCTGTCGCCATCAGTGCCGATGGGCAGACGATTGTCAGTGGCGGTGCTGACGGTATGGTGCGGTTGTATAACCGCCAAGGCCTTCCCTTAGCTAAACCATTGCGTGGGGATAAAAATGATGTCTCTTCTGTGGCTATTAGTGCCGATGGGCAGACGATTGCCAGTGGTGGTGCCGACGGTATGGTGCGGTTGTGGAATTCCCTAGGTCTTCTCTTGGCTGAACCTTTGTATGGTCATGAGGGTAATGTGAGGTCTGTAGCCATTAGCGCCAATGGACAGACGATTGTCAGTGGCGGTGCTGATGGTACGGTGCGGTTGTGGAATCGCCAAGGTCTTTCCTTAGCTGAACCTTTGCGCGGTCATGAGGGTAATCTGAGGTCTGTAACCATCAGCACCGATGGGCAGACGATTGTCAGTGGCGGTGCTGATGGTACGGTGCGGTTGTGGAATCGCCAAGGTCTTTCCTTAGCTGAACCTTTGCGTGGTCATGAAGGCAATGTTAGGTCTGTTGCTATCAGCACTAATGGTCAGACAATTGTTAGTGGTAGTACTGACGGCACCGTGCGGTTTTGGAACCACCAAGGTCTTCCCTCAGCGAAACCTTTGCGCGGTCATAAGGGTTGGGTTTATTCTATCGCTATCAGTACCGATGGTCAGACGATTGCCAGTGGTGGTACTGACGGTACGGTGCAGTTGTGGAATCACCAAGGTCTTGCCTTAACTGAACCTTTGCGCGGTCATCAGGGTTGGGTCTATTCTGTCGCTATCAGTACCGATGGTCAGACGATTGTCAGTGGTGGTAGTGACGGTACAGTGCGTTTGTGGAACCTGCAAGGTCTTGCCTTAGCTGAACCTTTGCACGGCCATCAGGGTTACGTTAATTCTGTCGCCATCAGTGCCGATGGGCAGACGATTGTTAGTGGCGGTGATGACGGCACTGTGCGGTTGTGGAATCGTCAAGGTCTTGCCTTAGCTGAACCTTTACGTGGTCATGAGGGTTTTGTCAATTCTGTGGCCATTAGCGCTGATGGGCAAACGATTGTTAGTGGCGGTACTGATGGCACTGTGCGGTTGTGGAATCTGCAAGGTCTGCCCTTGGCTGAACCTTTGCGCGGTCATAAAGGTTGGGTTTATTCTGTCGCCATTAGCGCCGATGGGCAAACGATTGTTAGTGGCGGTGATGACGGCACTGTGCGGTTGTGGAACCTGCAAGGTTTTCCCTTGGCTGAACCTTTACGCGGTCATGAGGGCTGGGTTTATTCTGTCGCCATTAGCGCCGATGGGCAGACGATTGTTAGCGGCGGTGAAGATGGCACTGTACGGTTGTGGCGCGGTGACTGGCGTGCATGGTTGCAAGTTTGTTGTGACAGGTTACGTTACCATCCTGTCTTCACCAATCCGCAAACAGAGGAAGCAAAAGCCGCCTGCGAAACCTGCCAAAAATATGTTTGGAGTAAAGTAAGCGGGTAAAAACACGGCATTGCTGTGCCTCTCAGAAGGTCTGCACTCGACTCAATTGCAAACGGCTATCAAGGCAGTAGTAACACATCTTTGGGTAAAGACGCGATGAATCGCGTCTCTACAAGTGGTCTATTTGTCGCATTCTTTTTTCAAATTGGTATAAATTATGGTGAGCGAAAGGCTTAGGCGTAACCCGCACTTTGACAACGCTCACCTTTTGACCTGGGAATTTTTATTGGTGTTATTGAAATTTAGTTTGTATATGTGGGCACTCTAAAATTAAGTAACATACTGGAGACTAATTTCTATGTCCACAGCCCCAATTAGTGCAACACTAGCGCAATCAGATAGAGATGCTGTGTTGCAAGCGATGTCTACGACAAGCCGCTTCGCGTCTACGCTACCATTAAAGACAAATTACCATTTTTGATTGATTTAAGTAACGAGGAACGAAAAGCTTTACCCAAAATGGGAGATAAAAGCCGCGCCTTTGTCAGTAAAGCATTGGAGGTGGCGACACAGAACCCAGAGTTTTTGCCGCGATCGTTTGACCTTAATGAGATGCGGAAAGACGTACAATTATTTGAAGCTTTGTATCCAGTACTGCTGTCTTTGTCGCAATTACAAGAGTTGCTAGACGATACATCTATAGCAGTGGGTAGTGAAGCTTATGCAGCCGCCTTGCAAGTGTATAACTATGCCAAAGCTAGTGGACAAGGCGCTGGTTTAGATGGAGTAGTTGAAGAAATGGGGCAAAGGTTCGCCCGTAAATCTCGGAAGTCCAAGCCTCAAGCCGCAGCGTTGTAGAAAATAGCTCGGTAATTGCACTTCTTAGGTGCAATGTTGAAGCTCAGAACTCGGATGTTGGAGTAAATTGCTCGGCATTCCGAGTTCTGAACTCAAAGTTTCAACCTCAGAACTCGGAGTTTCATGCTTACAACAGCAACATCTGAGATCCAAAGGTGAATGATGGTGAAAAAAAGGCGATCGCTCTCCCTTTGAACTCGGAACTTCGTGTTTTGAACTGCAACAGCCGAGATTCAAGGGTGAATTATGGTGAGTGAAAGGTGTAGGCGTAGCCCGTTGCAAACATCGCTTCCATAATTCTTAGCAGAGTTGAAGGTACAAAGCTTATCCTTGGCAAAGCAAAACTTTAAGTGCTGGAATTTTGCTTATTTTCAGGAAACTTACACTTCACCTCAATTTCAAAATTACTCTCCGCCGAACCTTCAGTTACAAAGGGGATACCAGTTTTTCCGCCTATCTTTAAGCCAAACTTCAGAGTCACCTCTTCGACTTCAGCAGCACCTAAATTTTTAAAAGCGCCAATGGCATATTTGGTATAAGCTCGAATTTGATGGTGAACTTCTTCAATTTTGACAAATGCCTCTTCCCGAAAGCCGTAGGATTCTTTCTCCTCATCAACCTCCGGTGTGACTATTTCTGGAACAGTTGGCGTTTCCTTGGACTCGAACAGAATTGTATAGATTTCCCCGTCTTCTTCAAAGACTAAACGTTCTATGTTCGACATCAAGCCCTCAGAGTTTAGGTGTATTTAAGTTATCTTATTCTGTAACAGACAATTTAAATACGTATAGATGGCTCGTTACGCGCTTGTAGTTGGCATTACAGATTATACAAATCAGCTTTCCAATCTCACAAAACCAGCTACGGATGCCGAAGCAGTCGCGCAGGTACTAAAGGCGCATGGTGATTTTGAGGATATCGTTGTTCTCAAAGGGAAAGTTAGTACAAATAAGTTGGCTGAAGCTTTAAAAACACTTTTGCAACAACATGCAGTTAAAAACGAAGCGCTAATTTACTTTACAGGGCATGGCATCACCGTTTCTGACAGCTTAGGAACACAACAAGCATATCTAGCAACCTCTGACTTGACAATTGTCACTCAAGGCAAGCAAATTATTGAACAAACAGGCGGGATTAGTCTTTTAAGTCTCAACAATTTAATTAGAGACTCCGACTTGAATAGTCTAGTAGTGCTGTTAGATTGCTGTCATAGCGGTGAATTTTTAGAACGCAATCTCATCGAAAAAACTCTGACTGCCTTTATTTCACAGCGCGATTACTACTTTATTGCTGCTTGCAGAGGTTTTCAACAAGCTTATGCCAAAAAAAGCGAACAACACAGTATTTTTACAACAGCTTTGCTGGCTGGGTTATCAGCAGAGAACACTAACGATCGCGGACAGGTGACAGGCGATCGCCTCTTCGATATACTTGCTACAGAACTCAAAGGTAGTGGACAAGAACCAATCCGCATGGGTTGGGGGCGTTCCATTACTCTAATTAACCACAACATTCAAACCCAAGCTCAAACCTTTGAGGTAAAAAAAGAATGTCCTTACCAAGGTTTAAAAGCCTTTGAAGCGGAACAAAAACAGTTTTTCTTTGGACGCAAGCAGGTTGTAAGGAAGATTCTGGGGAAACTCGCACAAAAGCCCTTTGTCCCGATTATTGGCCCTTCCGGGAGTGGTAAATCTTCTGTAGTTCAGGCGGGTTTAATTCCAGAATTAGATGATAGAGTCTGGCAAATTTTACCGCTAATCAAGCCAGGATTTCAGCCGTTGCAGGAATTGAGAGCAGTTTTGAAAGCATTTTTTCCAGGGGCGAGAAAAGAAAAATTGCTGTGGGAGTTGATTACTAATGAACCGAATCCTTTACCTGTAATTCTGGAGCATCTCACAGGTGCAAAAAAATTTTTATTGGTAGTAGACCAGTTTGAGGAATTATTTACTGTCTCTGTTGCTGAACAAAAGCAGAGATTTATTGAATTGCTGACTCAGGTAGTAGAGATGACCGATTCGCGGTTGAAAGTTGTGATTACCATGCGATCGGATTTTCTCGAATCATGTTCAGATTATCCGTCTTTAAATAAATTAATTGAAAATCAGCTGGTTTTGATGCCGCGTATAACTGGAGTTGATTTAAAAGAGACAATAACCGAACCTGCTAAACTTCAAGGTCATAGTGTTGAAGAAGGGCTATTACTGAAAATTTTAGAAGATGTTGGTAAAGAACCGGGATACTTGCCGTTGATGGAGTTTGCTTTAACTAGACTCTGGGAAAAACGCGACCAACAAAAGCATCAACTCACCTTAGAACAGTATGAAAACTTCCAAGGATTGACAGGGGCGCTGAATTTTCATGCAGAAAATGTTTATTTTTACGAAGATTATCAGCAAGATTGCCCGACTCAAGAACGAAATGAACAGGAGAAGGACTGGATTGGGCAAATTTTCCTGCGATTATTGCGAACGGGAGAGGGAGAAAAGGATACCCGACAGCGTCAACCAAAAACTGAACTATTAGCCATTGCTGGTAATGACAAAGAACAGCAGCAAGCATTAAGTGAATTGCTAGATGAAGGATTGGTGAAAGGACGTTTGCTGGTAGCTGGGAAAGATGAACAAGGAAAAGCGTGGATTGATTTAGCCCATGAAGCCTTAATTGAGGGTTGGGAGAGGTTTGCCCAATGGCGACAACAAGACCGAGATTTGCGGCGGTTGAATGATAGATTAGCAGATGCTTTGCGAGAATGGTTGCACAAAAAAGAAGATGAAAAATACCTCATGCCAAGAGGATTGTTAGCAGAAGTGCAAAAAAATTGGGAAAAGTTAAAGCCTGATTTATCACCTCAAGCCCAGAAATTTTATCAGCGCAGTGTTGCTTATGAAACAGAACGGAGTAATGAACGACAAGTTGCTCTCAGAGTAAGCCATGAAGCCTTCTTGCTGGAGAAAACAGCAACTATCAAGAAAATACTCCCTTTCCAACCTCTCACAGCTTCAGTTATGGCAATACAAGCAATAGGTGAGAATATCGAGAGATTGCCCAAGCAAATTCTCGCTCCAGTTCAGAATAGCCTGCAACAAGCGATGGATGTCTTAACTCCTTTCCGTGGTCATCAGGGTGAGGTCAATTCCGTCGCCATTAGCCAGGATGGGCAGACGATTGTCAGTGGCGGTGAAGACGGCACAGTGCGGTTGTGGAATTTCCAAGGTCTGCACTTGGCTGAAACCTTCGGTGGTCATCAGGGTAGGGTCAATTCTGTCGCCATTAGCCAGGATGGGCAGACGATTGTCAGTGGCGGTGAAGACGGCACAGTGCGGTTGTGGAATTTCTAAGGTCTACCCTTGGCTGAACCCTTCCGTGGTCATCAGGGTGAAGTCAATTCTGTTGCTATTAGCCCGGATGGGCAGACGATTGTCAGTGGCGGTGAAGACGGCACAGTGCGGTTGTGGAATTTCCAAGGTCTGCCCTTAGCTGAACCCTTCTGTGGTCATCAGGGTGAGGTCAATTCCGTCGCCATTAGCCCGGATGGGCAGACGATTGTCAGTGGCGGTTATGACGGCAGAGTGCGGTTGTGGAATTTCCAAGGTCTGCCTTTGGCTGAAACCTTCGGTGGTCATGAGGGTGAGGTCAATTCTGTTGCTATTAGCCAGGATGGGCAGACGATTGTCAGTGGCGGTGGTGACGGCAGAGTGCGGTTGTGGAATTTCCAAGGTCTGCCTTTGGCTGGAACCTTCGGTGGTCATGAGGGTGAGGTCAATTCTGTTGCTATTAGCCCGGATGGGCAGACGATTGTCAGTGGCGGTGGTGACGGCAGAGTGCGGTTGTGGAATTTCCAAGGTCT